>NZ_JBWKQJ010000014.1:0-147084 GCF_059418705.1 Duganella sp. GW821-FHT07F09
GGCGGCGAGTTGTTCAGCCCCGGCGCATATGCCAAGGGAGCCCAGTTGGGCATGGCGGGGCTGACCTCGCTGGCGCCTGTCGCCGACGCGATGTTATTTAATTATTTGGAACGTACCGGTGCGATTATGTACGCGGTTCCGCCTGGCCCAAGCATGGGAGGTGCAGCAGCGGGTACACTCGAACGTGGCAACATCAACGTAAATATCGCTGGTGGCGTTCCAGAGGGGTATGCCGGACACCATTTGATCGGTGTTGCTGAGGCGCAAAGTTATCCTGTAATGCAAACGGCTGCGGAGCTTGGATATGACATTAACCGAGGATCAAACGGAATAGCACTCCCGACTACAGTGGAGGAATCGCTAGCAAGCGGGTTACCACTTCACAATGGTAGACATTTAGGCGCCTATACTGATTTCGTCGACTCGCAACTAGGACGTTTGCAAAACCGCTATGATATGGGTTTGATTCCAGATGCGAAGCTTGGGACTGAGATTGGAAAAACGGAAGATGCAGTTCGTAAGGCATTGTTGGATAAAAAAATCCGTCTGCAAAATGCCGATCCACATTTTTAAAGGTGCAAAGAGATGCATTTAGTTTGGAAATCTGACTTTGAGAATGAGAAGGTCTACACACGGGCTACGATCCAAAACGCGAAAGCGTTGGCGGGCTTGCGTATTACTGCTTGTCATCCATTGGTTGGTAAGCTTCCGACGTTGAAACTTGATGTTACCTCGGATTATCCGCCGGCGGATTATTTTGAGACCGGGTCCCTCATGTTCGTCTCAGAGCGTTTGAAGGAAATGTTATCTAGCCACGTTGTGGAGGCAGAGTTCTTGCCGATTGAACTGATGAGGTATGGGCAGCGCTTGAATTTTGGCGCGTACTATTGTTTTAACTTGTTGGGGAAAGTCGATTGTTTCGACTATCAGAATTCCATTTATCAGAGTGATGGCGGTTTTGTAGACAAGATTCAGAAGCTGGTTATCGATGAGGCGAAGGGGGCGGGTTATGCCGTTTGCAGGTTGGATCGTTGCTTTGACATCATTACGGTTATCGACCAAAAGCTGGCCGACGCGATATTGCACGCTGGCTTTACCGGAGCGAGGTTTATCGCTCCAGCTGATTGGCGCTGGTAGATGGTCGCAGAGCGGTACACCTTAATTTATTTTTATCAAAACAGGAAGAATTCATGCAAAGATTTAAAACAATCGCCGTCCTCACCGTGGCCTTGATGTTGAGCGCGTGCGCGTCCACGCAACGGCTGAGTGAAGCAGATCGCGTCAGCACAAAGACCGTGGCCATCAGCAGCACGGTCCAGAAGGGCGACCTGTTTCTGCTCGCCCCCGGCGGCGCGAACATCGGCCTGATGTTCGGTGCGCTCGGCGGCGCTGCGGCATCGGGTTCCATTGCGAACGATAGAACTGCGTTTAGCAACTTCTTGCAAACCAATGGCGTATCGATCGACGCCATCGTGCGCGACGAGTTTGAAAAGGTACTGCGGGCCTCCGGCAAAGTGGCCATCGCCGCACCGGGCGACGCCGCGTTGCCTGTGCTGAAGCTCTCGATTCCCCAATATGGCTTTGGCGTGACGCACTTGATGAGCTCAAATGTCGTGCCGGTGTTGCATATCAAAGGTGAGTTGACGGACGGTGCGGGCAAAGTGCTCTGGACCGACACCGAAAGCATGTTGCCGTCCATCGCCAGCCCGATGGATTCCACGACCTGGCAGAAGCTGCATGATGATCCCAAACTGATCGAGACGGAATGGCGCAAGGCGGCACATTACCTCGCTCAGAAAGTGGTCAACACCCTTTAAAGTCGTGATCATGCCGACGCGGCCGGTGTCGGCATTGGCGCGGTTGGGCGGTTGGAAAGTTTTCCCTGCCTCGCTGGCAGCCGACGTTGCAGATGTGGCTCAAGAAATTGCAGTGTATTTTTCGCAGTGCGCGCTGCCGTTCTATCAGCGGTTTGCAGATCTCTCGGCAGTTGAAAATCTTGCAAATACTATTCCAATGGCTGATAGCGCTAAACTCGATCCGTACAGCGTCGGCGGACCTCTCGATCATCGAGCTATGCGCAGTCTTCTGTTGGCAAAAGCAGTTAATCCCGGGCGATATGCCCAAGTACGTGAAGCCTTCGTCACCTCTCCGAAGAAGACTTTGTTTCCACGGGATGTAGCAAATTCGGCCAACCCGAGTTTGTATTTCGTGTTGATGATGGATCTCTGGGGGAAGCAGATGCGTCGTGGTTCCGCTCTGCATTGGAGGAAATGGTCGCTGCTGGCGAACGATTCAAGTCTGGCGAGACACTTCTTCTCGGCCCAGTGCTTTTGAAACTTGAAGCGACCGAGGGCGGTAAGCTTCGAGTTTTTGAGCCAGACATGAAGTCGATGCCGTTCAAGTACGTTCCTTCTGTCGCCAAGACGATCAGAATTGTGCGGACGCAGCGCTATGCAGCCGATAGCCTGGGGGTAACGGATTCAATGCGATTTGCCCCTTTTCACCTTCCTCTCTTGGTCACCTCAAACGCACTCAAAGCTCCCTTGATGCTGATGATGCGGTCTCATGGTGTGGGTACCGGCTGGGTTTTATCCGATGCCCAAGGTGACGCCATCGACACCAAGGATTTACGCTCAATTTCTGTGTATGAGGCCGCACTCCAGCGCCCGGAAATTATGGACTTTCTCGCATTGCCTGATCAATTTTCGATTGTTGTGGCAAGCAGGCGGGAGTTTGAAATATTCAGGGATGGAGATCCAATAAAGCCGCTAGCGGGAAGCTATCTTGACCAATTGTCCAAGTAGCTGATATGCGGCGGTTGCGCTTCGCGCGCGAAGCCTAAACTTTTTCAGGGTTCGCTGGATAAGTTATCAGGCCACGGTTCCCCGGATGTATCGACTATTGCGTGCGTCAGGTGTTTCGAGACAGGCCCATGAAAGAACGGGCAAGGGCGCATCACAAGGCCAATCGCGCTCTGCCATATATCATCGATCACTGGAGTAATGATGCACAAAACCTACGGACTTAAGCGATGTGGCGAGGCTTCGAGCGGGCTGATAGAAGATGCCATGAAGCTATTTCGCGATACCGCATGGCATACTGAAAAGACCGCAAGGGGAGAGCATCAAAAGGCTATTTATAAGGTCAGCGAGTGTCTTTCCTGCAATATGCTGCGCGACCAGGTCGAGCATCCGCGCTTGAAGCAACTGGGCAGCGAAATGGCGAAGCAAGTGCTGGCCATGAACCTGGTGCCGGCCGATTGCATTCCGATCTACAGCGAATTGAACATCCTCTTACCGATGAGCTCCGTTGCTTGGCATCACGACAGGACAAAGAGACACGCGATGACCTATCGGGTCAGCCTGCCTTTGACGGACGAGCCGGACATCGATTACTGCTTTACTTCGTGGGCCGCCCACACGCCGGTTGGCGTAGGAGATTTTATTGCGTTGAACTATAGGGCGCGCGACATGCGGAGCTACAAAATGCAGCGGGGACATTTCCATCTCTTTAATAACCGGGTTCCACATGCCACGGTAAGTAAGAGTCAGAGGCTCCGTCCGATGCTTCTGGTCGATTTTGCACCGGCAGCGCAGGTGGAGCAGACGTATTTCAGCAGCATGGAGTTTGCACCCGTCTCCGCGGACGAACGTCTGCCGCTCCTCGAATGATACCTACCTATTTTGACTATGCCGGTCTTTTGCCGCGCGCGCCGATGGAGCTGTATTCCGTGCTCGCCTGGGAGTTTTCGCGCTGCCCGGTCGGTACCAAGACGTCATTTTTTCCGGAACAGGCCGAGCTCGATGGGCGACGCGGCGTGCACAATGATTCGGTCGTGGCACGCCTGAACGCAAGGGAGCTGAAAAATACTGCGGAGAACAGAACTTATCTGGAGTTGATCGACCCCGTCGGCTATCCCGCGCTCGACCGGCAACTTCAGTTAACCACCAATTTGAAGTACGAAAGCATGGGAGATGAAGTGGCCATGCCCACGCAGTGGGCGCGAAAGCATTTCCCGGAGACGTTGGCGTGGATAGAGCAGCTTCCGTTTGCCAGCATCGGGCGCATCATCCTGTGGGAAAGCTATCGCGGCAGCATCATCCCACTGCATCGCGATCTGCCGGCGGAATTCAATCCGATATTCAAGGGCACGCACCAGTTCATCTATTTCGACTTGTCGATGCGGCGCGGGCTGGAGCTCGGTTCCGGCGCGGACAAGCTGCGCATCGACTCGCCAGCTTTCATGTTCAATACGTCGGCGCTTCACGAGGCGCCCCCTTCGCCGGGCAGTGTACTTACCTTGCGCGTCGATGGGCGGTTGTCTGCGGACACGCCGAATCCGTGGAGGAACATGGCGGCAATCGATCAGCGCTCCAGCTTGAACACGCGCTGAAGAAACGCCCGCACGTCGCCTTCCGATTCCTTTGCGGCCGCCGGGTTGGAGCCGGTGGTGACGTCGCCGCGCGTGACGCAATTGCCTAGTTTTGCCGCGAAGGCCTTGTAGTCGCGGAAGGTCTCGCCACTGTCGACGAACTTGTATTGCCAACTGACCGGGTCGATTTCGCGTTCGGCGCAATGCTTGCCCGTCTCGGTCCGGTCGCTGTGCTTGAGGTATTGCACGGTGTTGTCGAAGTCGTGGTACGCGTTCTTGTAGACGTGTACCTCCACCTCCTGGCCCGCCTGTTGCATCGTCTGGGCGTAGTCAAGGCAGGGCTTGGCCGGCACATAGTCATCCTTCTCCCCCAACGCCATCATGATGGGCGCGCCGGTCATTGGCGAAGGCGTGCGCCAGTAGCGTAATCCACAGCCGGGATAAAACGCGATGTGCGCGGCGAAGCGTAAATCGCCGTCGATGACGCCTTCGCGAAAGCGGTTCACCGCTGTTTCCAGCGCGACGATCCCGCCGCGTGAAAAACCCATCACGCCGATGCGCTTGGGATCGATGCGCGGATCGGTGGCCAATAGTTTAAGCGCCGCCAGCGCGTCGGCGTCATTGGCCGACTGGTCCAGCTGCGACTGGTCCTCGTCGGTGCGGTCGATATTGCGCGGTTTGAAGGAGTCGACTTGAAACGTGGCGATGCCCATGCTGTTTAGCAGCGGCACCCACCGCTGCCCGTCCTTTTTCTGCACGCCGGCCGAGCCGTGGGCGATCACCATGGCCGGGTAGGGCGCTTTACTTGCAGGCAGCGATAGCGTCCCCCATATCACCGTTGGTGTCGGCGGATAGGTGCGATGCGCCAGTTGATAGCGGTTGGCCGGCGTGGCGCTGTTAAAGTGAATCAGGCCGTCCGGCTTGGCGGCGAGGCTATCGTAAATCCGTTGCGCCTGCGAGTGGGCGATCGGCAGCGACAGCAGCAGCGACAGTGATGTAAAACGGAGTTTTTTGCGCATCATTCGGATCATTCAAAGGTAAAACCATGACCTGCCTGATGCGGGCAGGGATGCGTATCGATCATGCCAGGCATGCGGCGGTCGTTGCACCGTAGTTGACCCGGTATTCATTGAGGAGTGTGGCCGAATGCCGTTGTGATCGTCAATAATCCGCCGTGGCTTACCAAAAGATTGTTATACTGTGTTTTTATACAGTATCAGAACATCGAGGCAAGCATGGAGTTGACGGACAAGCTGGAGATCCTGGCCGACGCGGCAAAGTACGACGCCTCCTGCGCCAGCAGCGGCGCGCCGAAGCGCAATTCGATTGGCAAGGATGGTTTCGGCGCGACCACCGGCATGGGCATCTGCCATAGCTATACGCCGGATGGGCGTTGTGTTTCCCTGCTGAAGATCCTGCTGACCAATTACTGCCTGTACGATTGCCAGTACTGCGTCAACCGCCGCACGTCGAACGTGCCGCGCGCCCGCTTCACGGTGGCCGAAGTGGTCAAGTTGACCACCGATTTCTATCTCCGCAATTACATCGACGGGCTGTTTCTCAGTTCCGGCATCATCCAGTCGGCCGATTACACGATGGAGCAGCTGGTGCAGGTGGCGCGCGAGTTGCGCGAGGTGCACCAGTTCCGTGGCTATATTCATCTGAAGACCATTCCCGACGCCGATCCGGCGCTGATCGCGGCGGCCGGCCGCTATGCGGACCGCCTGAGCGTCAATATCGAGCTGCCGACGCAGGACAGCGTGCAGAAGCTGGCGCCCGAAAAAAGTGTTCACACGATCAAGCTGGCGATGGGTTCCATCCGCCGCAAGCTCGATGAAAAGGCCGAGGAGCCCAAGTCGCCGCGCTTCGCGCCGGCCGGGCAAAGCACGCAGATGATCGTCGGTGCCGACGCCAGCGACGACCAGCAGATACTGACGACGGCGGAGACGCTGTACGGCAGTTACAAACTCAAACGCGTGTACTACTCGGCCTTCAGCCCGATTCCGCAGAGCCCGAAAAGCGTGCCTTTGGCGCCGCCGCCGATGCTGCGCGAGCATCGTCTGTACCAGGCTGATTTCCTGCTGCGCAGTTACGGCTTTCAGGTCAAGGAGCTGTTGCCGGCGACCGGCAACCTGGCGCTCGACATCGATCCCAAGCTGGCGTGGGCGCTGGAGCACCGCGAGCATTTTCCGATGGACCTGAACCGCGCGGAGCCGCATATGATCGCGCGCATCCCCGGCATCGGCTTGCGCAACGCCCAGCGGCTGATCGATCTGCGGCGGCTGCGGCAAATCCGTTACGCCGATCTGTCGCGGCTGCGCTGCAGTATGAAGAAGATTTCGCCCTTTATCATCACGGCCGACTATTTCCCGTCCAACGACGCCGGTCCGTCCGAGCATCTGCGCCGCGCCATGGCCGATGCGCCCCAGCAGATGAATTTGTGGCCGGAGCTGCAGGCGGCATGATGCGGCGGGTGGTCCAATCGTTCGACGAATGGCGCGACGCGGCACGCGAGCTAATCGCGCGCCACGTCGCGCCCGAATTCGTAGAATGGTTATCGCAGCCGGAAGATGGAGATTTGTTCTCCGCCGCGCCGGCGGAGGAAGCTGGCGCCACGCCCGAGACGAATTTCGCACCGCAAGCAACCCTGCGGCTGCCGCGCCAATTGATGGAGCTACTTGTCAGCGCCGCCTGTTTCAGCGCCCCGGACCGCTGGTCCTTTCTGTACAAGGTGGTGTGGCGCTGGCACCTGGGCGAGCGCGATGTGATCTCGCCGGCCGATCCCGATGGCGCGCGGCTGCACGGGATGGTCAAGGCGGTGCATCGGGAGGAGCATGACATGCACGCGTATGTACGTTTCCGCGAGCGCAAGGAGGAGGACGGCGCGCCGCGCTTCGTCGCCTGGTTCGAACCCACCCACGAGGTGCTGCCTCAGGTGGCGCGGCATTTCGCCCGTCGCATGGGCAACGTCACGTGGATGATCGCCACGCCGGCCGCCGCCGTGCTGTGGGACGGCGAGCAGCTGCACGAGGCGCCGTCGCTGATGCGCAGCGCCGCCGATATCGAGGACGCCGGCGAGGCGCTGTGGCTGACCTACTACCGCAGCATCTTCAACCCGGCGCGCCTGAACGCCGATTTGCTGCGCAGCCATATCCCTTCGCGTTTCTGGAAGAATCTGCCGGAAGGGGCGATCGTGCCGGCGATGGTCAGCGCGGCGGCCAACGGCGAGCGGCGCACCGGCCAGACCGGCACCGTGGGCCGGCGCGGCGGCGCGACCACGATCCCGATCGCCGCCGAACGCGCCCAGCCGCAGCGCGAGCAGCCGACCACGCTGGATCAATGCCGCCGCTGCGACCTGTGGGAAAACGCCACCAAGGCGGTGCCCGGCGTCGGACCGAAGCGGGCGCGCATCATGCTGGTCGGCGAGCAGCCGGGCGACCAGGAGGATTTGCAGGGACTGCCGTTCGTCGGCCCGGCCGGCGCGGTGCTGGAAAAAGCCATGGCGCAGGCGGGCATGGAGCGCGACGGTATCTACCTGACCAACGCCGTCAAACACTTCAAGTGGGAGCTGCGCGGCAAGCGCCGGCTGCACAAGACGCCGGCGCAAAAGGAAATCTCCGCCTGCCATCTGTGGCTGGAGGAGGAGTTGGCGCGCGTGCGCCCGGAGGTGGTGGTAGCGCTCGGCGGCACGGCGCTGAAGTCGGTGTTGCAGGACGGCAGCGTGACGATGAAGTCGGTGATGGACGCGCCGGTCCGGCATGATGGCCGCTGGGTGGTGACGGTGTACCACCCGTCGTATGTGCTGCGCGCGCCGGACGAGGCCACGCGCCGGCAGGCCTACGAGGTGATCGTCGAAGGCCTGCGCGAGGCGAAGCGCTTGCTCGGTGATTAGATCGGCGCCGCCGAGTTTTCGTTCAGGCGGATGAAGCCGACGATCAGCCGGTAGGCTTTCCAGATCCAGGCGCCGATCCACACCAGCCACGCGACCGGAATGCCGATGATGGTGACCGCCAGCAGGCCGCCAACGGCCATCCAGACCACGTACCACCAGAACGAGCGGATCATCCACGTGTGGTGGCTGTGGACGAACGTGCCTTCGGTGCCCGGACGTTGCACGTAGTTGATGATCAGCGGGATCACGGAGAACAAGCCCAACGAAAAGACGAAACTCACGGCGTGGACGACGTAGAGCCACCATGCGGTGGTCTTAGCGGAGCCGACCCGGCTATCCAGAACCAATTCCTGCGACATGGTATTTCCTTTAAAGTTGATGGACTTGATTGGGATTATAGCAACGTGATTTCGGCTTGGGCGTATAAATTGCGCCAAAATTCCCGGCGATGGCCGGCAAACGTGCGGCGCCGCACACTTGCCGGCCGGTGTTTCGGGTGTTACAGCGGCCGCACCGGGATGCAGATGTCGCACACCATCTGGCCGTTTTGAGGATTGGTCACGGTGTCTTGCCTGAACATTTCGAAGCACGGCCGGTCGTCGCACTGCAGGCCGCTTTCCGGTAGCCAGTTGCGCGTGAGCCAGGTCCAGGCATCGGCGATGCCGGCCGGCTGGCCTTCGAAGCGGGCCACGGCGTAGCGGCCGCCGGGCAGGGTGGCGATGTCGGCCGAGCCGCCGGCGTCGAAGTTGTCCGGCACCGCGACGCAGGCGTCATAGCGGCATTTGTCGGGCGGCGTGATGCTGGGATCGTCCAGGCCGACGCCGTAGCAGGGCTGCTGGCCGAGGCCGTGCGACTGTATCCATGGTGAAACTGTGGCGCGCCAGAAGGCGCCGATACCTGGCCCGTATGGTCCGATGTAGCGATGGTAGGCCACGCGCGCGGCGGGCAGGTCGATGATGCTGACGTTCATGTGGAAGTCTCCTCGGTCGTTGTTGGAGATGCCATCGTCGTCGATGCCGCGTTGCGGCGTCTGATCGAGCTTGCGGAGTACCTGATCCGGATTGCTGTCCGCAGGGCCGCCGCCGGTCGGCAGCGCTTGTGAGGCCAGGCGGCGGCGGGTGTCCAGACGCCATTCGGTGGGCGTGCAGCCGAACTTGAGCTTGAAGGCGCGCGAGAACGCTTCGCCCGAGCCGAAGCCCGTGGCCAGCGCCGTTTCCAGCACCGATACCGCCGGCTTGCAGCCGAGCTGAAAGGCTGCCTTCTCCAGCCGCCGCCGCCGCGCGTAGTCGCCCAGTGTTTCGCCCATCCACGCGGCGAACACGCGGTGGAAATGGTAAGGCGAGAAATTCGCCACCTCGGCCAGCTGCCGCAGGTCGAGCGGCTGGTCCAGGTGTTGGTCGATATAGTTGAGCACGCGGTTCATGCGCCGCGTGTATTCGGCGCGCGCGGAGGGGTGGGAAGTGTTGGTCATATGCTAATTATAGCAATGCGATGGCATTCCCTTCGCGGCTGGCGTAAAGTAGCCGCTTCCGTGTTTTTTTTCGAGTGTCGTCATGAGCAAGGCTGTTTCGGTGCTGTTCGTTTGCATGGGTAATATCTGCCGTTCGCCCACGGCGGAAGGCGTGTTCCGTCATCGCGTGGAGGCCGCCGGCCTGGGCGGGCGTTTCGTCATCGACTCGGCCGGCACCCACGGCTACCACGTCGGCGAACCGCCGGACACGCGCTCGATGGAGTTCGCCGCCAAGCGCGGCTACGACTTGTCGGCCCAGCGTTCGCGCAAGGTGGCGGCCGCGGACTTCGAAGCCTTCGACCATGTGCTGGCGATGGATCACGACAATTTGCGCCTGCTGGAGGCGGCCTGTCCGCCGCAACACCGGCATAAACTGGGCCTGCTCATGGCGCACGCCAGCCGGAGCGGATCGGATGTCGTTCCCGATCCATACTACGGCGGCGGGCGCGGTTTCGATCTGGTGCTCGACTATATCGAGGACGCCTCGGACGGCCTGATCGCGCGATTGCGGGCGAAGTAGCATGACGATCCTCACCGGCAACGGCCTTTGTCTGCGTCCGCTGCTGTTGGCGGACGCGCCGGCGTTGACGCGGGCCGCGCTGGAATCCGTATCGACCGTCGGCGTCTGGCTGCCGTGGTGCGACGCCGCCTTCACGCTGGCCGACGCCGAGCACTGGGTGCAAACCTGCGACAACGATCGCGCGGAGGGCAGCGCGTTCAGCGTGGGGATCTTCGACGCCGCCGACGACGGCTACCTCGGCGGCATCGGCATCAACCATATCAATCGGGAACATGATTTTGCCAACCTGGGTTTCTGGGTGCGGCAGTCGCGCCACGGAGAGGGCATCGCGCCGCGCGCGGCGCGCCTGATGGCCGCCTATGGCTTCGATAAACTCGGCTTGACGCGGCTGGAGATCGTCGCGGCCGAACAGAATGAGCGCAGCCGCAAGGTGGCAGGGAAGGCCGGCGCGCGCTTTGAAGGCATCCTGCACAACCGCCTGGTCATACGCGGCGTGGCGATACCGGCGGCGATGTATGCGCTGCTGCCGGGAGCGGGCAGCGGGACCGTCAATCCCAGGAAGCCGGATCGATGACGCCGACCGCTTGCAGCGCCGGCCGGCAGAACAGGTAGCCTTGCATCAGGTCGATGCCGGCGCCGCGCAGGCAATCGCGCTCGGCCGCGGTTTCTATGCCTTCGGCCAGCACCTTGATGTCGAGATCCCCGCAGATGGCGACGATGCCGCGCACGATGGCTTGTTTGGCCGCGTTGTTGTCGATGCCGCGCACCAGGTCCATGTCGATCTTGACGATATGCGGCTGGTATTCGGCCAGCAGGTTCAGGCCCGCGTAGCCGGCGCCGAAGTCGTCGATCGCGGTTTGAAAGCCGAAGCGCCGGTATTCCCTGAAGATGTCGACCAGGTGCGGGCGGTCCTGTATCTGCTCCCCCTCGGTCACTTCGAAGATGATGCGTTCGGTGGGGAAGTTGTATTGTTTGGCGGCGTCGAAGGTGCTGCGGATGCAGGCCTCGGGCCGGTACACGGCGTTCGGCAGGAAGTTTATCGACAGATAACCCTGCATATCGAGCTCGGCCGCGCCCTTGATCGCGGCCACGCGGCAGGCCTGGTCGAAGGCGTAGCGGTTCTCATCGTTCACCTGCGACAGCACCGACCACGCCGATTCGCCGTTCGGCCCCCTCACCAGCGCTTCGTGCGCGTAGATGGTGCGCGTGCTTAGCTCGACAATGGGTTGGTAGGCGAAGATGAAGTCGAACGGCAGCGGCCCGGCTTTTTTGCACTGCGCACAACCCGCCGGAGCGGGAGGTTTGCCATGTTCGTTCGGATGGTCGTCGGACATGGATCTGGTCAACTCCGGAAGAAATCAGGTTAGTAATGGCAGGATACCGTCCAATCCGACAAAGTTCAATGCCACATTCGCCTGTTCGCGCACCACCGGCTTGGCGCGGAACGCCACCGACATGCCCGAGATACCCATCATTTTAAGGTCGTTGGCGCCGTCGCCCATGACGATCGCCTGCGACGGCGCGATGCCCAACTCCGCGCACACGCGTTCGACGGTGCGCTTCTTTTCCTCGGCGTCGACGATGGTGCCGATCACCTTGCCGGTCAGCCTGCCGTCGACCACTTCCAGTTCGTTGGCGTTGGTGTAGTCGAGGCCCAGGCGCGTTTTCAGGCGCTCGGTGAAGAAGGTGAAGCCGCCCGACACCAGCAGCGTTTTCAGGCCGGCCTGTTGCACCGCCTTGAGCATGGTCTCGGCGCCCGGCGACAATTGCAGCCGTTCGTCGTAGACGCGCTCCAGCGCCGACGCGTCCAGCCCTTCAAGCAGCGCGACGCGGCGCTTGAGGCTCTCGGCGAAATCGAGTTCGCCGCGCATGGCCGCCTCGGTGATCTCGGACACTTGCGGCTTTAAACCCTGCATGTCGGCGATTTCGTCGATGCACTCGATGGTGATCAGCGTCGAATCCATATCCATGGCGACCAGTTTGAAATCGCTCATCTTGTGCATGCCGATCGAGTACGTGGCATCGAGTTGCGCCGCGTGGGCGGCCACCTCGATGGTCTGGCGCAGCGCCGGCGAGAAGGTGATGCCTTCGCAGCGCAGCGCGCGCTCGTTGATCCAGATGACGGTTTTCGGTGCGGTGAGGGCGGCGATGCGTTCGAGTCGGGCCTTGCAATCGTCGAGCCCCTGTAAAACCAGGTTCATGGTGTCTTGTGCGTTTTTCATAAAATTTAGCGTTGTTTGGGCTAATGCATCAACTTACGATGCTTGGCTCAAGCGGTCAACTGTTTGATGGCGCCTTTGATCTGCGCCACGCGCGCCGCGAGATCCGGCATGTTGGCGGTGATCTTGAGTTTGTCCTGGCCATTGAGCTTGATCTGGCGGTTTTTTTGTATCAGCTCGATGATGCGCATCGGATCGATCGGCGGTTTGGCCATGAACTGCAGCGTGGCCGCTTCGCCGTGGGCGTCGATCTTGATGATGCCCACCGTCTTGGCGGCGATGCGCAGGCGGTGCGTTTCGATCAGCGCCTTGACGGCGTCGGGCAGCTTGCCGAAGCGGTCGATCATCTCTTCCTGCATGTCGTCGATCTTGTCCTGCACGTTGCAGTTGGCCATGCGTTTATAAATGGACAAGCGTTCGTGGACGTCGCCACAGAAGTCGGCCGGCAGCAGCGCCGGCACGTGCAGGTTGATCTCGGTGGTGGTGGCCAGCGGCGCGGCCAGGTCGGGTTCCTTGCCGGCCTTGAGCGAGCGCACCGCCTCGTTGAGCATGTCCGAATACAGCTGGAAGCCGATTTCGGTCATCTCGCCGGACTGGCTGTCGCCCAGCACCTCGCCGGCGCCGCGGATTTCCAGGTCGTGCATCGCAAGATAGAAGCCGCTGCCCAGTTCCTCCATCTGCTGGATGGCGTCGAGGCGGCGCTGCGCCTGTTTGGTCAGCGACTGCACGTCCGTCACCAGCAGGTAGGCGTAGGCCTGGTGGTGCGAGCGGCCCACGCGCCCGCGCAGCTGGTGCAGCTGCGCCAGGCCGAACTTGTCGGCGCGGTGCATGATGATGGTGTTCGCGGTCGGCACGTCGATACCGGTTTCGATAATCGTGGTGCACAGCAGGATGTTGAAGCGCTGCGCCACGAAGTCGCGCATGACCTTTTCCAGGTCGCGTTCGTGCATCTGGCCGTGGGCTACGGCGATGCGCGCCTCCGGCAGCAGTTCGGTGAGCATCGCCATGCGGTTCTGGATGGTCTCGACCTCGTTGTGCAGGAAGTACACCTGGCCGCCGCGTTTCAGTTCGCGCAGGCAGGCTTCGCGGATGATCGATTCGCCCTCGCTGCGCACGAAGGTCTTGATCGCCAGGCGCTTTTGCGGTGCCGTGGCGATGACCGAGAAGTCGCGCAAACCTTCGAGCGCCATGCCCAGGGTGCGCGGGATCGGCGTGGCGGTCAGGGTCAGCACGTCGACTTCGGCGCGCAAGGACTTGAGCGCCTCCTTCTGGCGCACGCCGAAGCGGTGCTCCTCGTCGATGATGACCAGGCCCAGTCGGGTGAACTTGACGTCGTCCGACAGCAGCTTGTGGGTGCCGATGACGATGTCCAGCGTGCCGTCGGCCATGCCCTTGATCGCTTGCGTGATCTCCTTGCCGCTGCGGAAGCGCGACATTTCGGCGATGCGCACCGGCCAGTCGGCGAAGCGGTCGGCGAAGGTTTGCGCGTGCTGCTCCGCCAGCAGCGTGGTCGGCGCCAGGATGGCGACCTGCCGGCCGCCCATGACGGCGATGAAGGCCGCGCGCAGGGCGACCTCGGTCTTGCCGAAGCCGACGTCGCCGCACACCAGCCGGTCCATCGGCTTGCCCGACGTCATATCCTTGATGACGTTGTTGATCGCCTCCTGCTGGTCCGGCGTTTCGTCGAAGCCGAAGCTGTCGGCGAAGCGCTCGTAGTCGTGCGCGGAATATTCGAACGCGTGGCCTTCGCGCAGCGCGCGGCGGGCGTACAGGTTCAACAGCTCGGCGGCGGTGTCGCGCACCTGCTCGGCGGCGCGGCGCTTGGCCTTTTCCCACTGGCCCGAACCGAGCGAGTGCAGCGGCGCGTCCTCCGGCGAGGCGCCCGAGTAGCGCGAGATCACGTGCAGCTGCGACACCGGCACATACAGCTTGGTGTCCTTGGCGTATTCCAGGTGCAGGAATTCGGTTTCGCCTTCGCCCAGGTCCATGCTGGTCAGGCCCATGTAGCGCCCGATGCCGTGGTTGATGTGCACCACCGGATCGCCGATTTTCAGCTCCGACAGATCGCGCACCATCGACTCGACCTGGGTGACGGCTTCCTGCTTCTTCTTGCCGACGCGGCGGCCCGAACCCGCATACAGCTCGGTCTCGGTGATGAAAATCAGGTTCTCGTTCGGTGTCGATAGTTCGAAGCCGGCGTGCAGCGGGGCCACGCCCAGGGCCAGCCTGGCGTTCGAGGTGGCGAAGCCTTCGAAGCCCTCGACCGGCGTGAGCGCCAGATCGTATTCGGTGAAGTACTGCTGCAGCGTTTCGCGGCGGCCGTTCGATTCGGCGCAGATCATCACGCGGCGGCCCGCTTGCAGCAAATAGGCGCGCAGATTGGTCAGCGGGTCGTCGCTGTGGCGGTTGACGGCGATGTTGGGCACCGGGGCGGACAGCTCCGAGGCGCCGCTGTCCGCGTCCTTGGAGATCGCCAGGCGGGCGTAAGGTTTGGCCAGCGTGAAGAACTGCTCGTCCGACAGGAACAGCGCCTCCGGCGGCAGGATCGGGCGTTCGCGGTCGGCCTTCAGGAAGCGGTAGCGCGAGCCGGTGTCGGTCCAGAAGCGTTTGATGGCGGCGTCGATGTCGCCCACCAGGGCCAGCGCGGCGCCTTGCGGCAGGTAGTCGAACAGCGTGGCCGTGTCTTCGAAAAACAGCGGCAGGTAGTATTCGATGCCGGCCGAGGCGATGCCGCTGGTGATGTCCTTGTAGACCACCGAGCGCGAAGGATCGCCTTCGAACTGCTCGCGCCAGCGGCTGCGGAAGGTGGTGCGCGCCGCTTCGTCCATCGGGAATTCGCGGCCGGGCAGCAGACGCACCTCGTTGACCGGGTACAGCGAACGCTGGGTGTCGGCGTCGAAGGTGCGGATGGTTTCGATGGTGTCGCCGAACAGGTCGAGCCGGTAGGGCAGCGCGGAGCCCATAGGAAACAGGTCGATCAGGCCGCCGCGCACCGAGTATTCGCCGGGCGACATCACCTGCGTCACGTGGGTGTAGCCGGCCAACGTCAGTTGCGACTTCAGGCGCGCCTCGTCGAGCGACTCGCCTTTTTTGAAGAAGAAGGTGTACCCCGCCAGGAACGACGGCGGCGCCATGCGCACCAGCGCCGTGGTGGCCGGCACCAGCATCACGTCGCACTGGCCGCTGGAGATCTCGTGCAGGGTGGCCAGGCGCTCGGACACCAGGTCCTGGTGCGGCGAGAAGGCGTCGTAGGGCAGCGTTTCCCAATCCGGCAGCAGGTGGCAGCGCAGCTTGTCGCCGCCGAACCATGGAATCTCGTCGAGCAGGCGTTGGGCGTCGCTGGCGTTGGCGACGATCACGGCCAGCATCTGGCCCTGCGACTTCAGTTCGAGCGCGGTGAGCGCGAGCGCGTAGGCATCCGACGAGCCGTGCAAGGTGGGCAGGGCGAAGCGGTTACCGGGCTTGGGAATCGATTTGGCTAAGACTAAGGGCACAATAGGGGCGACGCAGATTTAACGGTTACGGGTGGTTGGTCAACGGTCAGGGGGCGCCGCCGTGGCAACGCCGATGCCGACATTATAGACGATGCCCGCCCGCGCCGTGGTCCGGCCTGACCCGGGGTTGGACGGCGATCAGATGGCCAGCTTGGGCGGCCGGTTGGCCACGCCGAACGGCACGTGCACCATCGGGATGTTACCGCCCACCGACTTCAAATGACTAAGCTGGTCGTCGAAGAAGATATGCGGCTTGAAGATGGCCAGCACCCGCGATTTCTCCATGCCGCCGAGGAAAAACGTCTCGTTGGCGGACACGCCCCAGCTTTTGAGCGTGGTGACGACGCGCTCGTGCGAGGGCGCGCTGCGCGCCGTGATGATGGCGATGCGCAGGATCTTTTTGTAGCCCGGGTCGCGCCGCTGCGCGCGTTCCTCCAGCCGCTGCATCAGCGACAGCTTCTGGAACAGGTCGGCCAGCGGCCCCGGCTGGTGCGGGATCGCCACCCGTTCGCGTTCGTGGGCGTGGAATTCGTCGACGTCGTTGTTGCGCTTGAAGACGGTCTCGGACTCGTCGTCGGCGATCACGCCGTCGAAGTCGAAGGCCACGCGCAGCTCGGTGTCGTCATCGTCGTCCTCGGTGCGCGAGGGCAGCACCAGGCCGGCCGGATAATTGGCCTCAAGCGCGTTGCGCACGTCTTCCTCGTTGGCGCTGAGAAACAGCGAGGTGTTGAAGGCGGGCAGGTAGGTGTAAGGCGACTTGCCGGTGACGAAGCAGGCGCGCGAGATGTCGAGGTTGTAGTGGGCGATCGAATTCATCACGCGCAGGCCGGTTTCGGGCGAGTTGCGCGACAGCAGCACCACCTCGACCGGCGACGATTGCGCGTAGTGCTTGTTGATGCCGAGGAAGCGGCGGATGAACGGAAAAGCCACGCCCTTGCCCAATATCACGTCGATATGCTGCTCCTGATACTTACGGTATTCCTCGGCGCCGCCTTCCAGGTAGATCTTGTGGGATTCGGTCAGGTCGAACAGCGCGCTGGACGCGATGCCGATGACCAGTTTGTGCTCAATTGGGTAAGCCATGGTTGCAGTGGAAAGGTTGCTGTGCCGGGTTGCTAGAAGTGCCACTCTACCCGATTCGCACGGATAACGGCGGGCCTATCGGAAATTTCATCGCAGCAACTGTTCGATTGGTTCTATACTGCGCTGTTTTTGACCAACCAGCGCTCATCGCGGACATCGGCGTGCTTCATCTCGAAACCCTGTTACTGGTTCACTTGTGCGTGACCCTGCTGACCACGGCGCTGGTGGCGGCGTCCGCGAACTATGCGGACAGTCCGTCCGAACTGCGCTGGTGGGCGGCGGGCAATGTCTGCGTGTCGGCGGGCGTGGTCATGACGCTCGTGGAGACCTTGCCGCCGCTGCTCACCAGCGTGGCAGGCTACGGCATCATCGCCTTCGGCTTGGCGCTGGTGCTGCGCGGCTTGCGCGTGTACGGCGCCGCCACCTTGTCGTGGCCGATGATCGCGCTGATCACCGTTATAGCTCTGCTGGTTCCCGGTTACTACACCTTGGTCGAGCCCAGCCGTTGCGCGCGGCTGGTGTTTAGCGGCTTCTATTTCGGCGCGCTCGATTTGTGGTGCGCCGCCGCCATCGCTCGGCATGGCGGCTGGCGGGTCAATTGCATCGGCGTGACCGGCTTCGTCGCGCTCGGTTGCGCGCTGCTGCTGCGCGGCACGCACGTGCTGCTCGACACCGATTTGTCCGACCCGGCCAACGCGCTGATGATGGGCGTGACGGCGCTGGTGATCCCGCTAGCGCAAATCTGCATCTCGTTCGGGCTGATCGTGATGGTGATGCGGCGTTACGCCGAGCGCCTGCGCCGGCTGTCGACGCTCGACACCTTGACCGGCACGCTCAACCGCGCCGGCCTGGAGCTGCAGGGCAAGCGGGTGGGACTGCGGGCCCAGCGCGGCGGGCGCAGCCTGGCGGTGGTGATGATCGACGTTGATCATTTCAAGGCGATCAACGATAACCATGGCCACCTGGTCGGCGACGAGGTGTTGCGCCATTTGTCGGCCTTGCTGAGGATGGAGTTGCGTCCGCACGATGTGCTGGCGCGCTTCGGCGGCGAGGAGTTCGTGCTGGTGCTGGACGATTTGAACCTGGATGACGCGCTGCGGCTGGCCGAGCGTTTGCGTGCGGGCATCGAGCTGACCGTTGCGGCCATGGGCGATGTGACGGTGCGCTTCACCGCCAGCCTTGGCGTGGCTTGCTCGGATCAGCATGGGTACGACCTGATCCGACTGATTTCGGTCGGCGACGCGGCCTTGTACGAGGCCAAGCGGGCTGGGCGGAACCGCGTGACCGCCGGTTAAATTGCTGCGGTGCCGCGCCGGTTGCGATTGTCCCCGGCGCGCCACACCATGTGCGATAACTGTTGACGTGCAATCCGCCGGCCCGCATATTGTCTGTGATTCGAACAATAAGCAAGCCACCTCGTGGCGTAGCGGTACAGTGAAGCAGCCCCCGTGGCTGCTTTTTTTTGCTTTTTTTTTGTGATACGCCTCAAACGAAGCGCGGGTGGCGCGTGTTAACTTGGTCGTTCCGCCCGTCCACCGAGGAGCGATCATGCCTGCCAACAACGAAGAGAATCCAATTGAAAACGCGCCCCGTGGCGCCTATGATGGACGTGTCGAAGTGCGTCTCGCCGTGGTCGAGAAACGCATGTCGGCGGTGGAGGTGGATGTGGCTGTGATACGAACCAGCTTTGCGACCAAGGAGGATGTTCAGTCGCTGCGCAATGAGATTCATGTGCTTGGCGAGCGCGTCATGGCCGCCTTATATGAGCAGAAGCTTGAATTCAACGTGGCGCTCGCGCGGCAGAGGGATGATTTTAATTTGGCGCTGGCTAAGCTCCGCGAGGAGTTTCAGTCCGGGCTGGCGCATCACCGCGAAGCGGTCACCGCCGCCTTGACACAGCACCGCGACGAGGTAAATGCGATGCTCGCGAAACAGCGCGAGGAGTTTACAGATGCGCTGGTCGCACTGCGCGAAGACTTCAAGGATGCGTTGGTCGCACAGCGCGAAGAGTTCAAGGATGCGCTGATGTCACAGCGCGAAGAGTTCAAGGATGCGCTGATGTCACAACGCGACGAGTTTAAAGATGCGCTCGTTGCACACCGCGACGAGTTCAGGGCCGCGCTCGTCGAGCAGCGCATCGACCTGTATAAAATGCACGCGTCCCACATGTGGAGATTGTATGGCTTCGCCTCGCTGCTGATGACCGGCGTCTACTTCATCGCGCGCTACGTCGATTGAGCCGCTGTCACACCGCGCTGACGATGATGGTCACTCGGCGGTTCTGCGCGCGCCCGGCCTCGGTGCCGTTGTCGTCGATCGGCCGCGCGTCGCCGTAGCCGACGCGGCGGATGTTGCTTTCCTTGAAACCGGCCGCCACGAACACCTGCGCGGCCGCCGCCGCGCGGCGTTCCGACAGCGCCTGGTTGTAGGTCGCCGCGCCCCGGTTGTCGGTATGTCCCTCGATACTGAGTTCGCTGACGCCGACCGACAACAGCACGGCCGCCGTGGCGGCGATGTCCTTCGCGCCCTCGTCGGTCAGCTTGTCGCTGTCGAAGCCGAAGGTCACGCGTCCGCCCACCTCGCCGCCGCCGTCGGTGCTCAGGCTTTTTTCCCAGCCGCGCGTGGTCGGCTTGAATCCGAGCGACTGCAGCGCCGCCTGGTGCGCCGTGATGACCGGCGCGGCCGGCTCGACCGGTTTGGGGGCGGCGCAAGCGCCCAGCAGGCCGGCGGCCAGCGCCACGGCCGCGAGGTTGAACAGGGCTGTCGAAGCCCGGCGATGAAATACGGTCATGGTGTCGATTATTCTATAACTTGTGGTTGAAAAAGTGCGTCGCTGCCGCGCGCGCGGCTTTTGGCCGCGTACATGGCCGAGTCCGCCGAGCTGACCAGGGCGTCGATGCTGTCGCCGTGGTCCGGGTAGATGGCGCCGCCGATGGTCACGCCGAGCGGCAGAATTTGGCCGTCTGCCAGCCTTAGCGGCTGCAGCAACGATTGCCGGATGCGCGAGATCGACGACAGCACGTCGTCCGAGTCGCCGATGGGATACAGCAGCACGACGAACTCGTCGCCACCCTGGCGCGCCACGAAGTCCGTTTCCCGCACCGAGGCGCGCAGACGCTGCGCCAGGGTCTCGAGCAGGACGTCGCCGACGGCATGCCCCATCGAATCGTTGACCTGCTTGAAGCGGTCCATGTCGATGAACAGCACGGCGGCTCGTTCGTCCATGCTGCGGCAACGCGCCAGCATCTCGCGCAGGTGCTCGACCAGATAGCGGCGGTTGGGCAGGCCGGTCAAACCGTCATGCAGGCTGGTATGGCGCAGGCGCAGGTTGGCGCTGCTCAGTTCCTCATGGCGCTCGGCGATTTCGTGCTGGTGCGATTGCAGCTCCGTCAGCAGGTGGTTGAAATCCTCCGCCAGCGTATTGATTTCCACCACCGTGCCGATGTCGGCCCGCGAGTCGAAACGGCGGTGTTCGCGCAACTCCTTGGTCAGGCGCACCAGCGCGGACACCGGTTCGACGATCAGCCGCGCCAGCCGGTGCGACCACCACCACGCCGCGACCGCGCTCAGGGCCAGCGACGACAGCACCGCCGCCAGCAGGCCGGCCAGGGAGTCGAGCAGGACGCGGCCGTCGGAGCTGAGGCGCACCTCGCCCAGCGGCCGCGCGCCGGCCGCGACAGGGGCCGATACCGACATCGGCAGCAGCCACGCGGCGACCCGGCGCGCCAGCGCGTCGTGGTGGCCGGCCGGCGGACGACGGTAGTGCAGCAGCACTTCGCCGCGCCGGTCCAGTACCTCGACCGTGGCCAGTTGCTCGCTGTCGGCCAGCGGTTTGACCAGCTCCATCAGGGCGTCGGTGTCCTTGAAACGCAACGCCGGCTCGCCGGCGTAGGCCAGCGAACGCGCCGCCAGCGACAGCGCGTGGGTGGCCTGCTGTTGCAGGCTGTACAGCGCCACGCCGCCCATCAGGGCGGTCGCGCAGCCGAGCGCCACCAGCACGCTGCGCCATTGGCCGCGCCGCACCAGCGCGGCGATGCTCTGCGGTGCAGGCCTCATCGCGCCGCTCCGTCGCGCACACCGAGCTGCAACATGCGCGGATTCAGGCGCAGGCCGCTGAAGGCGATGGCGTCGAGGTTGGCGCGAAAGCGCAGTCCCTTCGCGCCTTCAATCAGGCAGATCTGGCCGGAGTAGGAACAAAAATTCTCGCCCCGGCCCAGGGTCAAAATGGGGCGTTTATTCAATTTCAACAACAGTCCTTGCTGGGCGGCCGTGGGCATGTCCGGGAACAGCACCGCCTGGCAGCCGAACAGCTCGGCCGCCAGCGCCGGCTCCATGCGGCGCATCGCGACCTTGAGTGGCGGCGCCGGCGTCATGGCGGCGAAGGCCGCGGCCAGCGCGGCGGCGCCGGCGTCGTTGTCGCCCAGGCACAGCGTGATCGGCTCCGGCGCCCCCGGCCAGCGGGTGTATTGGACGATGCCCAGCACCAGATCGGCCAGCTCGTCGACGTTGGCCGTGTTCTGCGCCAGCGCCGGCCCCGGCAGCTGAGGCAGCACCGCCGACATGACCGCGATCAGGAGGCGCCGGACGGGAAGGGGGCGGAGGAGTTGCAAGGGAGCCGGATGGTCGGGGTGGAGTGAAGGTGGAATTTTGCTGTTATTGTGTCCGAAAAACAAGTGAAATATGGGTAAGGCAGCAATTTGTCGGGAGGGGGCGCGGGAGGCTTGTGCTAAGATGGACGAATACGTTATTAATAAAACCACATCAGAGACTATCTTGCGGGCACAATTCGACTTGGAACAATTCCAGACCATGACGCCGCTCGACGGCGTCAACATCTGGTCTTATCTGCTGGACCGCAATGCCGAGCGCATCACGGTAAAACGCCGCAAGCCGGCGCTGGAGAACCTGGAACGCATCTTCAACGCCACCTTCAAGCTGGCAAACGAGGTCGGCTTCCGCGCGATGAACCTGCGCGACCTGTGCCACGAGACCGGCCTGTCGATGGGCGGCCTGTATGGCTATATCAGCAACAAGGATCAACTGGCGGAGATGATCGAGGACGTGGTGCGCCACGCCACCCACGAGATGCCGCGCCTGTTCGACGAGCTGGTCGAGCCGCTCGACAAGCTCGAGGCGCTGATCCGCGCGTCGATCTACGTGTCCGAGATTTTGCAGCCGTGGTTTTATTTCGTCTTCATGGATTCGCGGGTGCTGCAGGCGCAGCACCGGCACACCGCCAAGGCGTCGGAGTTGTACGTGCAGTCGCTGTTCGCCGACGTGATCGCGCGCATTCCCGGCCGTCCGCCGGGCAGCGCGGACCTGGTCGCGGCGCACATCATGGCCACCTTCCAGGACTGGTACGTCAAGCGCTGGAAGTACCGCGCCGCCAATGTCACGCCCGACATGTTCGCCGACAGCGCCGTGCGGATGATGCGCGGCTATCTGTCGGCCTGACCGTCCCTGTCGCCGGCTTACCGGCCAACTTTATTGGCCGCGCGGCACCGGCACCGGCACCGGCGCGATGTTCTCGGCGCCGGTCGACATCGGCACCATGTTCTCGGCGCCTGGCGGCGTTTCCTCGATGTCGAGCGTGGTGCGCGCCGCGTCGCCGGTGAATTCGTCGTACAGCCACTCGCCGCCGACCTGCGTCATTCCCGCCGGGACCGGGCGATCCTGCGGCGGACGGCCCTTCATCGCCACCTTCATGTAATCGATCCAGATCGGCAGCGCGACGGTGGCGCCGAACTCCTTGCCGCCCAGCGATTTCGAATCGTCATAACCCATCCACGACACCGCCACGATGCCGCCGCCGTAGCCGGCGAACCAGCCGTCGACCGCTTCGCTGGAGGTGCCGGTCTTGCCGGCCATGTCGTGACGGCCCAGGCGCGCCACCGCGCCGCCGGTGCCGGTGCGCGTGACTTCACGCATCATGCTGTCGGTGACGAAGGCGTTGCGCGGATCGATCACGCGGGCCTCGTCGGGCAGGGTGGTGCGCGGCTTGGTTTCGCTGATGATCTTGCCGTCGCCGTCGACGATTTTGGCGATCAGATACGGCTCGACCGCGTAGCCGCCGTTGGCGAACACCGAGTAGGCGCCGGCCATCTGCGCCGGCGTGACCGAGCCGGTGCCCAGCGCCATGGTCAGGTTTTTCGGATGCTTGGCCAGGTCGAAACCGAACTTGCCCAGGTAGTTGTGCGCGTAAGGCACGGTGATCGAGCGCAGGATGCGCACCGACACCACGTTCTTCGACTCGGCCAGCGCGTAGCGCATGGTGATCGGGCCGTCGAACTTGCCGTCGTCGTTGCGCGGGCTCCACGGCTCGTTGCCCGTTTCGGCGCTGGTCAGCTCCAGCGGCGCGTCGTTGAGCAGGGTGGCCGGAGAAAAGCCTTTTTCCAGCGAGGCCGAATAGACGAAAGGCTTGATCGCCGATCCGGGCTGGCGCCAGGCCTGCGTGACGTGGTTGAACTTCTGCAGGTTGTAATCGAAGCCGCCCACCAGGGCGTGGTAGCCGCCGCTGACGGCGTCGATGGACACGAAGGCCGCCGCCACCAGCGGCACCTGCGAAATCGACCAGGCGTCCTTATTGCCCTGCATGATGCGGATCACCGCGCCGGGGCGCAGGCGCACGGCGTCCCTGGCCTTGTCGGTGAGGGCGTTGGCGGCCAGGCGCAGGCCGTCGCCGGTGATGGTGATCTCCTCGCCGGCGGGGTTCTGCACCTTGACCGCCTTCGGACCCGCTGCCAGCACCACGGCGGGAATCAGGCGGTCGCTGCTCGGGCGCTTCTGCAGCGCCTCCTCGATGGCGTCGTCGCGCTCCTCCTCGTCGGCCGGCAGCGTGATGAAGGCCTCCGGGCCGCGATAGCCGTGGCGCTGGTCGTAGTTGAGCACATTGCGGCGCACCGATTCATAAGCCGCGTCCTGGTCCGCCTTGAGGATGGTGGTGTAGACGCTGATGCCCTTGGTGTACGAATCCTCCTTGAACTGGGCATAGACGGCCTGGCGCGCCAGTTCGGCCACGTATTCGGCGTGGGTGTCGAACTGCTGGCCGCGGGTGCTCACGCGCAAGGTCTGGTGCAGCGCCTTCTGGTACTGGTCCTCGGTGATGTAATCCAGATCGCGCATCGACTTGAGCACCACGCGCTGGCGTTGTTTGGCGCGTTTCGGATTGACCGCCGGGTTGTGGCGGGCCGGATTTTGCGGCAGTCCGGCCAGCATGGCCATTTCGGCAACATCGAGTTCCTTGAGGGATTTGCCGAAGTAGGTCTGCGCCGCGCTGCCGAAGCCGTACGAGCGCTGGCCAAGGTAGATCTGGTTCATGTACAGCTCCAGGATCTCGTCCTTGCTCAGCGCCGCCTCGATCTTCAGGGCCAGCATGATCTCGTTAATTTTACGGCTATAGAATTTATCGCGCGTCAGGAAGAAATTGCGCGCCACCTGCATGGTGATCGTCGAACCGCCCTGGCGGCGCGCGCCGCCCAGGTTGGCGCGCGCTGCGCCCATCGCGCGCCGCCAGTCGAAACCATTGTGGTCGTAAAAACGCTTGTCCTCGATGGCCAGCACCGCATTCTTCATCAGTTCCGGCATGTCCTTGATCGGCACGAAGTCGCGGTGTTCCTCGCCGAATTCGCCGATCAGGGCGTTATCGGCGGTATAGATGCGCAGCGGGATCTTGGGCCGGTAGTCGGTCACGGCGTCGAGCGCGGGCAGATTGGGGGCGACGATCAGCAGCAGGTAGCCCAGCAGCAGGGCGCCGGCGATCAGGGCGGCCACGCCGGCCACGATAAAACCTCGGATGGCGTTACGGCGGGTCATCCATTTGGGTAGTGCGATAGGGGAAGCGGTCAAAGCTTGATCTCATGAGGTAACTGTTGGCCCGATTATAGACCATCAAAATTTGCGTTCGCTTAAACGGAACGTGGCTTTTTGGGGTGGAATGGGTGCGGCACCCTATGAGGAATGGCAAATTTCACGTAACGTAGAGTAACTTAGAGGGTTTCTAGTTAATTTGGCTATACAACCGGGGAAGACATGGCGGAACCGCAGCACACACTCGATTGCGATGTCCTGATAGTGGGCGGCGGCATCAACGGCGCCGGCATCGCGCGCGACGCGGCGGGGCGGGGACTATCGGTGGTCTTGTGCGAGAAGGACGACCTGGCGTCGCATACTTCGTCGGCGTCGACGAAGCTGATACACGGCGGCCTGCGTTATCTGGAATACTACGAATTCAACCTGGTGCGCAAGGCGCTGATCGAGCGCGAAACGCTGATGCGCGCCGCCCCGCACATCATGTGGCCGATGCGTTTCGTCATGCCCCACGCGAAAGGACAGCGCCCGGCGCTGCTGATCCGGGCCGGCTTGATGCTCTACGACCTGCTGGCCAAGCGCGAGCTGCTGCCCGCGTCGTCGGGCGTCAACCTGCGCTGCCACGCGGCCGGCAAGCCGCTCAAACCGGAGTTCCAGCGCGGCTTTATCTATTCGGACGGCTGGGTCGACGACTCGCGGCTGGTGGTGTTGAACGCCATCGACGCCTGCGAGAAGGGCGCCACCATCCTGACGCAGGCGGTCTGCAATTCGTTGGTGCGCAAGGCGGCCGACTGGGAGGCGACCTTGTACAAGCCCAGTTGCGGCAATATCCGCGTCAACGCCCGCTACGTGGTCAACGCCGCCGGCCCCTGGACGGCCGACCTGCTGCACGCGGCGCTGCCCAAGGAGGGCGGCGGCAACCTGCGCCTGATCAAGGGCAGCCATATCGTCGTCAAGCGCATCTTCGAGCATGACAACGCCTATATCTTTCAGCATCCGGACGGGCGCATCGTCTTCGCCATTCCGTATGAGCGCGATTTCACGCTGATCGGCACCACCGACCTCGATTATCACGGCGACGCCAACCAGGTTGCCATCGGCGAGGACGAAATCTCCTACCTGTGCCAGTTGGCCAGCCAGTATTTCGTCAAGCCTATCGTGCCGGCGGACGTGGTGTGGACTTATTCGGGCGTGCGCCCGCTGGTGGAGGATGGCGCCGACGCAAAGGCCGTCACGCGCGATTACCGGCTGGAGGTCGACAGCGACGGGCCGCCGATGCTTAGTGTTTTCGGCGGCAAGATCACCACCTTCCGCAAGCTGGCCGAGGAGGCGGTCGATTTGATCGCCAAGTCGCTGGACAACCGCCACGGCGGATGGACGCACAACGCCTGCCTGCCGGGCGGTGACGTGTACGGCGCCGAGCCCCAGAACAAATCGGTGCTGCAGTTCGATGCGTGGGTGCGCACCATGCAGGCGCGCTATGCGTGGTTGCCGCCGCTGCTGGTGCTGCGCTATGCGCGGGCTTACGGCACGCGGATTCATACGCTGCTGTGCGACCGCAACGATGTGGAGGGCATGGGTGAGCAGATCGCGCCGGGGTTGTACGCGACGGAGGTTGAATACCTGCGCCGCTACGAGTGGGCGCGCACGGCGCAGGATATCCTTTGGCGGCGCTCGAAACTGGGCCTGCATCTGCCGGCGGATACCGCCGACAAGCTGCAGGACTGGTTGAACGCCAATCCGATGCAGCGCACGTGATGCTGGTCGGGTTAATCACGTAGGGCGGATTAGGCGGAACGCCGTAATCCGCCAATCCATGAGCCGTCGAGACGCATGCATTGGCGGATTACGCTTCGCTAATCCGCCCTACGTGGTTTAGATTGACGCTTGGTCATTCGTAGGCGCCCAGGCGGCGTTGCTCTTCCGGGCTGAAACTCTGGTCGCGCAGGTGCTGTAGCGCGGTGGCTTGCTGTTGCGCCGGTTGCGCCAGCAATGTCGCGCGCTGCGTTTGATAGGCGCCGATGCGGGCTTTCCACGCCGCCTCGTCGCGGTCGACGTCGGCCAGACGCGCGGCCGCCTCCGGTGAAAACGTCGCCGCGCGCAGGCTGTAGACCTCATTGTCGCCCGCGCCGCCGGCACGCAGCCGCGCCACCGATTCCTCCAGCCGGATGATTCTGGCCGGCGCCTCTCGCTCCTCGCGCAATGCCGCCGGCATGCGCTGGTCAAGCGCCGCCACTTTCGCCTGTTTTTGCTCCCCGTTCAAGGTCTTGTCGACGGCCACCTCCAGCCGTGCCACCGCGTCGTCGTCCGCCATATCGATCGCGCTGAACAGGCCCGCGCTTTGCTCCGGCGTGAAATACGTCGAACGCAGGGCGCGCATCGCCGCCAACCGCGCGCGCGCCGACTGCGCCACGTCTCCGGACGGCGCCAGCTTCGCTTCGATGCCCGCCAGCGCCTGTTTATAGGCCAGGTAACTTGACAGCAGCAGCTTGGCCTGCCGCGCCGGGCCGGGCGCGAGGCGGCGATCGAGCTCCCGTTCGATCTCCATACGGATCGCGCCCAGGTCCTTCTCGCCCAGGCCCGCCAGGTAGTAGTCGAACAGATGCCCGAGCTCCGCGTCGACCACCAACTGTTCGCCGGCCAGCGTTTTGATGTCGCCGTCCGGGCGCGTGCCTTCCATCGACGGCACGAACGCGAAGGGGCCGGAACCGGGTTGGCGAACCTGCGCCGGCGCTGCGGGCGCCTCGTCGCGGCTGAAATACAGCGCGCAGCCGGCCAGCAGCAGGACGGCCACACCGGCTCTCTTCACGTTCGTGTGCATGCCGCGCTCCTAGAGGCCAAGTCCCTGCAGGCGGTTGGCCTGCTGGCGGTAGACCGTCACCGGACTGGTTTCAAACAGGCTGACCAGGCCGGCCGTCTGGTTGACCTCGTCGAGATGGTTCATCGCGTAGTCGTCGCGGATCACGCGGCCAAGATGGCTGGAGCAACTGGCGACCAGGCCATCGTTCTTCTCGCCGTTGAAGGCCAGCGCCGTCAGCGCGAGCGGCGCGTCGAGCGGGTCGAGCAGGTTGGTGAGCTGTTTGCCGCCGCTCCAGGAGAAGTAGTAGACGCCGCGCTCCTGATAGGCGCCTTCGCCGCAGGCCGACAATGGCACGCCCTCCGGATGACGGCTGTTGAACGCCAGCGAACCGGCAGTGGTGAGCGACGTCATGGCCGCCGTGGCGTCCTGCGGCTTGCCGGTGTTGTTCGACACGATGCTCATCAGATTCGCCACCGCGCCGAGCACCACGGTGCTGGCGCCGGGAGCGTTATCCATCAGGATATCGGCCACCTTCGAGCCCTTGTTCACGCCGCCCACGCTGGTGACCGAGGCCACCAGGTCCGGCCTGACCGAGGCCACGTAGCGGGCCGTCGGGCCGCCGTGGCTATGGCCGATCAAATTGACCTTGGCCGCGCCGGTCACCGCCAGGACTTGCTTGACCTGGGTGAGCATCTGCTCGCCGCGCACTTCGGTGCTGTTGGCGGCCGAGACGGTCGTCACGTAGACATTGGCGCCGCCGCTGCGCAGGGCGGAGGTGATGCCGTAAAAGTACTCGAGCGGTCCGACGCTCTCGAAGCCTAAAAAGCCGTGCACCATGACGATCGGGTACTTGGTTTGGGTGTAGCCGGCCGCCCAGGACGGGACGGGCAGGGCGGTGACGGCGATAAGGGCGATTGATACGTATTTCCAGAAGCGATTCTTCATTTTGTCTCCATTTGTTATTTTTTAGGAAATGAGATGCTGGGAAGTCGCCGGCGCCAGGTCAAAAACAAAGCAAGCGCTCGGTAATGGAATGTAGCACCGTTATTCGGGGAAAGCATGACGCGGCGCAATAACGTGGTAAAAACGATGAAGAGCAAAAAAAATGCCGCCCGGTGTCACGTGGGCGGCATCGCGCTCCCTGGCGGGAGCGGGTTACTGTGGCGTGCGGCTTATTTCACGCCGTGCATCAGCTTTTGAATCAGCGGTGCGATCAGGAACAGCAGCACGCCGCCGGCCATCAGCGAATAGAAGCCGAAGGTGTAGCCGGACAGCGCCGACGTCACCGACATGCCGCTTTCGCCGGACACCGCCGAGGCGAAGATGCCCGACAGGTTGTTGCCGATACCGGTCGACAGGAACCAGCCGCCCATGCCCAGGCCGACGAGGCGGGTAGGCGCCAGCTTGGTCACCATCGACAGGCCGATCGGCGACAGGCACAGCTCACCGATCGATTGCAGCACGTAGACCATGAACAGGGTCCAGAACGGGATCTTGTTGTCGATATCGACCAGCATCGACAGCGCGTACATCAGCAGGCCGAAGGCGGCGCCGTTGAACAGCAGGCCAAGACCGAACTTGCGCGGGATCGATGGATTCTTGCTGCGCATGGCGACCCAAATGAAGGCGATCAGCGGCGCGAAGGTGATGATCGCCAGCGAGTTCACGGTCTGGAACCAGGCCACGGGGAAGGTCCAGTTGAACATTTCGCGGTCGACGATTTTCTCGGCCAGGAAGGTGAACGAGCTGCCCGCCTGTTCGAAGAACATCCAGAACATGATATTGAAGAAGAAGATCAGCAGCATGGCGATGACGCGGTCGCGCGCGACCTTGCCGTTCTTGATCCCTTCGACCATGAGCATGACCGCCAGCAGGATGAACAGCACCGTCAGCACGCCCTGCAGGCTCTTGGCGCCCGCCGCGAGCAGCATGTAGACCACCGGGATCACGCACAGCGAGCCGATGATCACATACAGCAGGCGTTTCGGATCGCCGGTTTGAGCATCCGTGGCGCCGATGCCTTTCAGATTGCGGCGGCCGATGAAGAACCATATCAGGCTAATCAGCATGCCGACGCCGGCCGACATGAACACCACTTTGTAAGCGGGCATGCCGTTGGTGCCGAAAATCGCCGTGGCGAGCCACTCGGTCAGCACCGGGGCGACCATCGCGCCGGAGTTGATACCCATGTAGAAAATGGTGAAGCCGGAATCGCGGCGCGTGTCGCCGGTGGAGTACAGCTTGCCGACCATGGTCGAGATGTTCGGCTTGAACATGCCGTTACCGACGATGATGGTGGCCAGGCCGAACTTGAACACCGTCTGGTCGGGGAAGGCGATCATGAACAGGCCGGCGGCCATGAAGGCCGCGCCGACGAGGATGGAGCGCTGGTATCCCAGCACGCGGTCGGCGACATAGCCGCCGAACAGCGCGGCGGCGTAGACCAGCGCGAGGTAGGAGCCGTAGACCAGGTTGGCGGCCGATTCGCCGGACGAATCGCCGTTATAGAATTGTGCGACGACGTAGAGCACGAGCGCCCAACGGATGCCGTAGAAAGCGAAACGCTCCCAGAATTCGGTCATGAACAACATCCAGAGCGGGGCCGGGTGGCCCATGATCTGTTTGAACTCGGGAATAGCGACTTCCGTGTTGGTGGTGGTAGCACCGCTCATGCGGCTTCTCCTAATTTATGATCGATTAAAAGTGTCTCCGGCCCCCTTGTGGGGGGCCAAATTGGGCGCCATTTTAATCTACAAACGCGGCGCGACCTACTTTTTGTAGCGGTCGCTGCAAGATCGTGACATTTGTGATAATAAATCCCGAAACGGCGAAGATTATATGCGGCGCACAATCTCCGCCCCCACAGATTGCCGAGTTGTCGTATATTGGCATTGCAGGCCTACTACGTGACATCGAATCTGAATAAGGATTTACGCAACATGGAACATGACGTTATCGATACTTTGATTTCGCCCGAAGGACAGCTGGAGATCCTTTCGAAGGCGGAAGTGAACAAGCTGCTCGACACAAGCCAGGGCGGCCTATATAACGTCTTTCGCAATTGCGCACTGGCCGTGCTCAATTGCGGCAGCACCATCGACGACGGCAAGGAGCTGCTGGAGCGTTACGAGTCCTTCTCGATCAGCATCGTGCAGCGCGAGCGCGGCATCAAGCTCGATATCAAGGGCGCGCCGGCGATCGCCTTCGTCGACGGCAAAATGATCAAGGGCATCCACGAACACCTGTTCGCGGTGCTGCGCGATATCGTCTTCGTCAGCAACGAGGTGACCGATACGCAGAAGTTCGACATGAGCCGCACCGAGGACATCACCGACGCGGTCTTCCACATCCTGCGCAACGCCGGCGTGCTCAAACCGATGCTCAATCCGAACCTGGTGGTGTGCTGGGGCGGACACTCGATCAACCGCGCCGAGTATAACTACTCGAAGGAAGTGGGCTATCAAATGGGCCTGCGCGACCTCGACATCTGCACCGGCTGCGGCCCGGGAGCGATGAAAGGCCCGATGAAGGGCGCCACCATCGGCCACGCCAAGCAGCGCCTGGCCCACGGTCGCTATCTGGGCATCACGGAGCCGGGCATCATCGCCGCCGAATCGCCGAACCCGATCGTCAATGAGCTGGTGATCATGCCGGACATCGAAAAGCGCCTGGAGGCGTTCGTGCGCACGGGTCACGGCATCGTCGTATTCCCGGGCGGCGCCGGCACGGCGGAGGAAATCCTGTACATCCTGGGCATCCTGCTGCACCCGGATAACGCGGAGATTCCGTTCCCGCTGGTGTTCACCGGACCGGAGACGTCGCGCGAGTACTTCGTGCAGATCAACCAGTTCATCCTCGACACCCTGGGACCCGAGGCGCAGCAGCGCTACAAGATCATCATCGACGATCCGGAACTGGTGGCGCGCGAGATGCAGGCCGGGATCAAGCAGGTGCGCGAGTTCCGCAAGAGCCGCAGCGACGCGTATTACTACAACTGGGGCCTGAAGATCGACCGCGAATTCCAGAAGCCGTTCGCGCCGACGCACGAGAACATGCGCAACCTGAGTCTGCACAAGAACCAGGAAGTGCATCTGCTGGCGGCGAATCTGCGCCGGGCGTTTTCGGGTGTGGTGGCGGGTAACGTCAAGGACGAGGGCATCCGCGCGATCGAAAAGTTCGGCCACTTCGAGATCCATGGCGACAAGGAGATTATGGGGCCGATGGACGCGCTGCTGGCGTCGTTCGTCGAGCAAAGCCGCATGAAGTTGGCGGGCAAGGCGTACACCCCCTGCTACCGAGTGATCCAATGATCACGTAGGGCGGATTAGCGCAGCGTAATCGGCCATGCAAGGGCCGCTGGCGGCTCATGGCCGATTACGCGCTGCGCGCTAATCCGCCCTACGTGTCTCCGTAGTCAATCACGCCGGCCAATCCCTTTGGCCGCGCCCCTCCATCTCGCGATCGATGTAGAACGCCGCGCTGACCAGCGCCAGATGGGTGAACCCTTGCGGGAAATTGCCGATCAAGTTCGCGCGTTCGTCGAATTCCTCCGCATACAGCTGTAGGTGATTCGCATATTTGAGCAGCTTTTCGAAGATCATCCGCGCCTCGTCCATCCGTCCGGCGCGCGCCAGGCACTCCACATACCAGAACGAACACGCCGAGAACGCTCCTTCTTTTCCAGGCAGGCCGTCATCGCGCTTGTAGCGATAGACCATGCCGTCATCGGTGAGTCGCTTGCCGATGGCGTCCAGGGTGGCCAGCCAGCGCGGATCGGTGGCGCCGACGAAGCGCACCAGCGGCATTAATAGCAGTGCCGCGTCCAGATCCTTGCCACCGCGCTCCTCGACGAAATGTCCCAGCTTCTCGTTCCAGAAATTGGACCAGATGTCATCGTGGATCGCGTTGCGCACCTTGATCCAGCGCGTGAACGGCGCCGCCAGCGAGCGTTTGCTGGCCAGCCGTATCGCGCGGTCGATCGCCACCCAGCACATCAGGCGCGAGTGCAGGTGATGGCTTGGCGGGCCGCGCACCTCCCATATTCCCGCGTCGGCTTCGTTCCAGTGCCGGCACACATAGTCGATCACCCGGCACGCCCCTTGCCAGCGGTCGTGCGAAATCGCCTCGCCGTACTTGTTACTCAGGTAGATCGAGTCCATCAACTCGCCGTAGATATCGAGCTGCAGTTGGGTGACGGCGTCGTTGCCGATGCGGACCGGCGCCGCGCCGTCATAGCCGGATAGATGATCGAGCGAGCGTTCGGGCGCGATCTCTCCGCCGTCCAGCGCATACATGACCTGCAGTTGTCCGCCTTTGCTGGAGTGGAGCGCGCGGTCACCCAGCCAGCGGTAGAAGTCCTTGGCTTCGTTGTGATAGCCGAGCCGCATCAGCGCGTAGATCGAGAACGACGAGTCGCGTATCCACGCGGCGCGGTAGTCCCAGTTGCGCACACCGCCTTTGGCCTCCGGCAGCGCGAAGGTCGCGGCGGCGGCGATGGAACCATGGCGGCGCGAGGTCAGTAGCTTGAGCACCAGCGCCGAGCGGGTGACGGCGTCGCGCCATCGGCCCTTGTAGGTCGATTGCGCCGCCCACGCGCGCCAGCGGACGATGGTGGCGTCGATCAACTGGCCGATGGTGTTGGCGTCGGCCGGGTCTTCGTCCGGTTCGTCGAGCATGAAGGTCACGCTCTGCCCGGCGCGCAGCACCACATTGGCGCTCGCCTCGCCGTTGCCCTTGACGAAATCTGCGTCGCCGCTCAGGCGAATCGACGGATTGCCTTTGCCGGAAAAGATCACGCCGCCTTTCTTGATCGCGACCGACGGCACCACGCGCGCGTAATCATAGCGCGGCGCACAGCGCATGCGGATGGTGACGGTGCCACGGGTGGCGGTCACGCGCCGCACCAGCCGGGTAGGGGCCTCGCCGACGTCGCTGGTGTCGATCATCAGGTCGGTGATTTCGGCACTGGCGTCGCTGCCCATCCAGCGGGTCAGCAGTACGTTGGTGTCGGGCAGGTACATCTGCACGACGCGCGGATCGCCGATCTCCGGCGTCAGTTCGAACACGCCACCTTTTTCCGCGTCGAGCAACGCGGCGAAGATGCTGGGACTGTCGAGGTTCGGCCAGCACATGTAGTCGATGGCGCCGTCGCAGGCCACCAGCGCGACGGTGCCAAGGTTGCCGATCACGCCGTGGTCGGCGATGTCACGCTCGGCGCGTTCCCTGGTTTTCGGCTTGGTCTTGGCGGACGATTTGCCCTTGGCGCCGGCTGCCATCAGCCGTTGTCCTCGAAGCCCGGATACAGCGACATGCCACCGTCGACGAACAGCGTGCTGCCGACCACGTAGTCCGCCAGGTCGGAGGCCAGGAACAGCGCCGCGTTGGCGACATCCTCCGGCTTGCCCACGCGGCCATACGGGATCAGTTTAAGCAGTTCCGGAGTGCCGCCATCGGCGGTCACCTCGGCGTTGATCGGGGTCTTGATGGCGCCCGGCGCGATGGCGTTGATGCGGATTTTTTCGGGCGCCACTTCCTGCGCCATCGTTTCCATCAACAGGTGCACGCCGCCCTTGGATGCGGCGTAGTTGACATGGCCGGCCCACGGGATGCGCTGGTGGACGGAACTCATGCAGATGATCTTGCCCAGTGCGCGCGAGACCTCGCGCTGTCCCTGTTTGCGGAACAGGCGCACGGCTTCGCGCATGCACAGAAATTGGCCGGTCAAGTTGGTTTTCAGGACGCCTTCCCATTGTGCCAGGGTCATGTCGGCGCTGGGCGCGTCGTCCTGGCGGCCGGAGTTGGCCACCACGATATCGACGGTGCCGAAGCGCTTGGCGGCCGCGTCGAACAGGGCCAGCACGTCCGGCTCTTCGCCGACGTCCGCCTGCACCGCGATGGCCTGTCCGCCATCGGCGGCGATCAGGGCTACCACTTCGTCGGCCTGGTCCTTGTGGCTGTGATAGTTGACGACGACGTTGGCGCCGGCCTTGGCGAATGCCAGCGCGATGCCGCGTCCAAGTCCGGAGTTTGCGCCGGTGACGATCGCGGTCTGGTTTTGCAGCGTGAGGTGCATGATGGGCTCCTTGCGACGGATATCGGCCCATTCTAGGCCTGCCCGGAAATTTCCGCAGCGCGCCTATCATGTCGTAACGCTCCCACCGCACACAAGCGGCCAAATCGCAGGCGAAAAAAAACCGCCCGGAGGGGCGGTCCTGGCGAAGCGATTACTCTTCGCGGCGCAGGTGCGGGAACAGCAGCACGTCGCGGATATTTGGCGAGTCGGTGATGATCATAATCAGGCGATCGATGCCGATACCGCAACCGCCGGCCGGCGGCATGCCGTATTCCAGCGCGCGGATGTAGTCGGCGTCGTAGAACATCGCCTCTTCATCGCCGGCGTCCTTGGCGGCGACCTGGGCCAGGAAGCGGGCCGATTGGTCTTCGGCGTCGTTCAACTCCGAGAAGCCGTTGGCGATCTCGCGGCCGACCATGAACAGCTCGAAGCGCTCGGTGATGCCTTCGCGGGTGTCGGAGGCGCGCGCCAGCGGCGACACTTCCACCGGGTAGTCGATGATGTAGGTCGGTTCCCACAGCTGCGATTCGGCGGTCTCCTCGAACAGCGCCAGTTGCAGCGCGCCCAGACCGGCGGTGGCGAACGGCTTGACGCCGAACTTCAGCAATTCCTTCTTGATGAACTCCGGATCGTTCAGCTGCTCCGGCGTGTAGCCCGGCGCGTACTTGTTGATCGCTTCGACGATGGTCAGGCGGTGGAAGGCCTTGGCCAGGTCCAGTTCCTTGCCGCCGTAGGTCAGGGTCGCGGTGCCGTGGGCGTCGATGGCGGCCTGGCGGATGATCGCCTCGGTGAAGTCCATCAGCCAGGTGTAGTCGGTGTAGGCCGCGTAGAACTCCATCATGGTGAATTCAGGATTGTGACGGATCGACACGCCTTCGTTGCGGAAGTTGCGGTTGATCTCGAACACGCGGTCGAAGCCGCCCACGACCAGCCGTTTCAGATACAGCTCGGGCGCGATACGCAGATACATCTGCATGTCCAGCGCGTTGTGGTGGGTGATGAAGGGTTTGGCCGAGGCGCCGCCTGGAATGGCGTGCAGCATCGGCGTTTCCACTTCCATGAACTCGTTCTTTTCCATGAAACGGCGCATCGACGAGATGGCGGCGGTGCGCGCCTTGAAGGTGCGGCGCGTTTCCTCGTTCATGATCAGATCGACGTAGCGCTGGCGGTACTTGGTCTCCTGGTCGGCCAGGCCGTGGAACTTGTCCGGCAGCGGGCGCAGCGACTTGGTGATCAGCCGCAGCTCGCTGACCTTGATGGTCAGTTCGTCGGTCTTGGTCTTGAACAGCGTGCCGACCACGCCCAGGATGTCGCCCAGGTCGTAGTGGTGCAGCGCGGCCATCGCGGCTTCGCCGGTCAGGTCCAGGGTGGCGTAGATCTGGATCCGGCCGTCGGCCTTGGGGCCGGAGGCGTCCTGCAAGGTGGCGAAGGCGGCTTTTTTACCGGCTTCGCGCTTGAGCATCATGCGGCCGGCCAGCACCACGGTGACCGGATCGGCTTCCAGCTCTTCACGCGACTTGCCGCCGTATTGCACGTGCAGGTCGGCCGCCTTGTGCTGGGGTTTGAAGTCGTTCGGGAAGGCGACGCCTTGTTCGCGCAGGGCGGCCAGCTTGGCGCGGCGCTCGGCGATGATCTTGTTTTCGTCGGGCGGGGTGGCTGATGCGCCTGCTTGTTCTTGAAGATCCGTAGTCATGGTCTGTTTCTAGGTTGAGGTGATGATTAGTTGGTGGCCGCGGTGTCCACATACGGCTCGGACGCGAACAGCGCCTCGATATCGAGCTCGCTGAAGTCGCGCGCCACGGCGATGACGTTGTCGTATTCGGCGAAGGCCTCGGCGGGCAGGGTGGTGGTGAGCACCACCGCGCGCATGCCGGCGCGGCGGGCCGCCTCCACGCCCAGCGGCGCGTCTTCGAAGACGATGCTGTTGGCGGGCAGGGCGCCTGCGCGCTCGGCGGCCAGCAGGAACACGTCCGGATTGGGCTTGCCGCGCGCCACATCGGCCGCGCCGGCGACGGCGTCGAACTGCTTGCGCAGATCCAGGCCGTCGAGCGTGAAGGCGATGTTCTCGTTCGGCGCGGCGGTGGCCACGGCCAGTTTGATGCCGGCGCTTTTGGCGGCGGCGATGAACAGGTCGAAGCCTTTGGTCACGGCCAGGTGCGGCGCGTACAGCTCGCGGTACAGCGATTCCTTCTCAAAATCGAGCGCCGCGCTTTCTTCCTTGGTCAGGTGGTCGCCCAGGTAGGTGCGCATGATTTCATGGCCCTGGCGGCCGGCCGTGTCGCGGAAAAACGCGTCCGGGTCCAAGGTGTGGCCGCGACGCTCGAAAAAGGCCAGCCACGACTTGGTGTGGAAGGCCATGTTGTCGACGATGGTGCCGTCCATATCGAAGATGAACGCGCGCTGCGATGAAGAAGTCATTTATACGCCTTGTTTGAGCGAAGCGGAGATGAAGTCGTCCAGGTCGCCGTCCAGCACGCCCTTGGTGTTGCCGGTCTCGAAGTTGGTGCGCAAATCCTTGATGCGCGACTGATCGAGCACGTAGGAACGGATCTGGTGCCCCCAGCCGACGTCGGTCTTGGAGTCTTCCAGTTTCTGCTGCTCGCTCATGCGCTTGCGCAGCTCCATCTCGTACAGCTTCGCCTTCAGCATTTCCATCGCCTCGGCCTTGTTGCGGTGCTGCGAGCGGTCGTTCTGGCACTGCACCACGATACCGGACGGGCCGTGCGTCAGACGGACGGCGGAATCGGTCTTGTTAATGTGCTGGCCACCGGCGCCGGACGCGCGGTAGGTATCGATGCGCAGGTCGGCCGGATTGATCTCGATATCGATCGAGTCATCCACTTCCGGATAGACGAACAGCGACGTGAACGACGTGTGTCGGCCGTTGGCCGAGTCGAACGGCGATTTGCGCACCAGGCGGTGCACACCGGTCTCGGTGCGCAGGAAGCCATAGGCGTAGTCGCCTTCGACCTTGATGGTGGCGGTCTTGATGCCGGCCACCTCGCCGTCGGACTGCTCCATGATCTCGACCTTGAAGCCTTTGCGTTCGGAATAGCGCAGATACTGGCGCAGCAGCATCGAGGCCCAGTCCTGGGCTTCGGTGCCGCCGGCGCCGGCCTGGATGTCGATGAAGCAGTTGTTCGGGTCCATCGGATTGTTGAACATCCGGCGGAACTCCATGCCTTCGATGACCTTGCGTACTTCCTCGGCGTCGGCGATCAGCGCTTCGAGCGTGTCGTCGTCGCCTTCCTCCTTGGCCATGGCGAACAGGTCGCTCATGTCTTTGAGATCGGTGTCGGCCTTGGTCAGCGCGCTGACGATCGCCTCCAGCGATTTTTTCTCTTTACCGAGGTCCTGGGCCTTTTTCGGGTCGTTCCAGACCGTCGGGTCTTCCAGTTCTTCGTTTACTTGTTCGAGTTTCTCTGACTTTTTATCGAAGTCAAAGATACCTCCGTAGTTCGGCTTCGCGCGTGGTCAGATCGGCGAGCAGGGCGGAGAGGGCGTTGATGCGTTCGGCTTCCATGTTTTCTTCTTTTCTAGGCTGAAATCAAACCTTGGATTATACCGGATGAGGGGTGTTGCCGGGCGCTTGTCTGTCCGCGCCAGGGAAAAGCGCCACGTAACATGCTTGTGGGCACGGCTCTTGCATACCGGCAGTCGGGGTCTAGTTGTAAAATACTGACATTTCAGTCACAGGCGGTATAAAATATGCACCCATTCGGCGGCGTGTGTTGATGCAAAGAAATACGCTTCGCGCCCCGTTTTCCGGCCCAAAACATTGCCAGTCCAACCATTGACATCTATGCGCGCGTCCCTCGTCCTGCCCATTTTGCTGATCGGCTGCGCCAGCCTGCCGCGGCCCGGTGCGACGCCGGCGGGCACCGAGGCGACTTTGGCGCTGCTGGAGACGACGGACCTGCACGCGAACGTGCTCGGTTACGATTACTACAAGCTGAAGGCCGATCCGTCGATAGGGCTGGAGCGCACCGCAACGCTGATCAAGCAGGCGCGCGCCGAATTCCCCAACAACCTGCTGCTCGATAACGGCGACGCGTTGCAAGGCACGGCGCTGGCGGACTATCAGGCGCTGGTCTCCCCGGTCGGCTGCGACCAGCCGCCGGCGATCTACAAGGCCATGAATCTACTGGGCGTCGACGGCGCCGGCATCGGCAACCACGAATTCAATTACGGCCTGGCGTACCTGAACCAGGTCACCGGCAGCCATTTCGAGGTCGATGGTGTCGCCGCCGACGCGCCGCGCTGCGCCGGTCCCGCCTTCCCGATCGTGCTGGCGAATATCTACAGCGCCCGCACCAAACAGCCGTTGTTCGCGCCGTACAGCATCCTCAAGCGCCAGATCGCCGCCACAGGCCCGGACGGCAAACCGGTGACTGCCACCATCAAGGTCGGCATCATCGGCTTCGCGCCGCCCGGCATCCTGTCGTGGGACCAGCATTGGCTGGAAGGTAAAGTCTATGCCGAAGGCGTGCGCGAAACGGCGTTGAAGTACATTCCGCAAATGCGCGCGCAGGGCGTCGATCTGGTGGTGGCGATCTCGCACGGCGGCCTTGATGGCGCGCCGTACACGCCGGAGATGGAAAACGCCAATTACTATCTGGCGCAGGTGCCGGGTGTCGATGCGATGCTGATCGGGCACGCGCACCAGCAGTTCCCCAACGCGGCCAGCACCGTCGATTCGTTCAATCTGCCCGGCGTGGACAAGGCGGCGGGCACCGTGCAAGGCGTGCCGGCCGTGATGGCCAGCCTGTGGGGCAAGCACCTGGGCGTGATTGGCCTGCGGTTGAAATATGACGGCAAGGCCTGGATCGTCGATAAGACCCGCACCACGGTCGAAGCGCGCGGCACGCGCAACGCCGACCGCAGCTACGTCGCCGCCGATCCCGCGGTCGGCGCGCTGATCGCCGCCGAGCACGAGGCGACCATCCGCTACGTGCGGGCGCCGATCGGCACCAGCGACTTCCGCATGTCGTCCTATTTCGCCGATGTCGGCGACGTCAGCGCCATCGAGCTGGTGAACCAGGCGCAGACCGATTATGTGGTGAACTACGTCAAGGCCAGCATGCCGAAGTACGCGGGCTTGCCGGTGCTGTCGATGGCGTCGCCGTTCAAGGCCGGCGCTGCGGGCGTGGGCGACTACACCGACGTCAAGGCGGGCGGCGTGGCGCTTAACAACGCGGCCGACCTGTATCTGTATCCGAACGCGCTGCACGCGGTGAAGCTGGACGGCGCCGGGCTCAAGGCATGGCTGGAAAAAGCCGCCGAGCGCTTCAACCGCATCGATCCCGCCAGCGGCGCGCAGCAGGAGCTGGTCAATTCCTCGTTCTCGAGCTTTAACTTCGACATGCTGACCAGCGCCGACGTCAGCTACCGGATCGACGTGACCAAGCCGACGGGCCAGCGCATCGTCGCGCTGCACTATAAAGGTGCGCCGGTCGCCCCGTCGCAGGAATTCCTGATCGCGACCAACAACTACCGCGCCAGCGGCGGCGGCAATTTCCCTGGACTCGATGGCGGCAAGACGGTAATCTCGGCGCCGGACAGCAGCCGCGATGTGCTGATCTCTTATATCAAGCAGGTCAAGACCCTGACCCGCGCGCGCAACGGGTCGACGCGAAGCTGGCGTTTCGTCCCGGTGGCGACCAAGGGCGCGGTGGTGTTCCACGCGCCGCCGAATATGATCGAACTGGCGAGGGAGGCCGGCGTGACGTCGGTCTCGCAGATTAAACCGGATGATGGCGGCGGCAAGGGCTTTGCCCTGTACGCCATCGACTTGTCGAAATGAGCGGAGGACCCATGGTGCCTGTCATGCGAAAAATTTGTGCCGTCCTGACGTTGCTGGTGGTGGGGGCGGGCGTGGGTCCGGCTTGCGCCGCCCCGGTGGACGAGGCGCGCTTGTACCTGCGCGGCGGCCAGGGCGCCAGTGTCGATCTGCCGAAGGCGTTCTCGCTGTTCTCCGGCGCGGCCAAGGCCGGCGATCCGCAAGCCGCCTATTATCTCGGCATGATGTACCAGAACGGCATGTCCGTCCCGCGCGACGCCAAGGCCGCGGCGCACTGGCTGCAGTTCGCCGCCAACCGCCAGATGCCGGCGGCGATGTTCGCGCTGGCGAACCTTTATCTGAGCGGCGACGGCGTCAAGCGCGACGAACAGGCCGCGCGCCGCCTGATCGAAAAGGCCGCCGATCTTGAATACCCGGACGCGGTGATGGCGATGGCCATCGGCCTGCGCGACGGCTCCATGGGTTTCGAACGGAACGAAGCGCTGGCCGAGACGCAGATGCGGTTCGCCAACCGCGCCTTGAAGCAGAAGTCCACCGGCGGCATGTAGCATCCGACGGCGCGGGGTGTCGTCATCCTTCGCCGTCATCTTCTCCCCATCCTTCCTTACTGCTTGCTTACAGGCGGCGGGCCGCGCGCATCGCGGCGCGCGTGCTGCAATGCCGCACATGTATCTGTTGCTGGCCCCCGTTGTCTCCCCTACAATGACCCATCGATGGGGGCAACTTTCCAGCCCGTTTTCCAGCGTACGACTACTATAAAAACGTTGTAACAGGAGATGACAAATGGATTTCAAACTGAATTTGCTGGCCGCTGCATTGGTACTCGGTTTCTCTTCTTCCGCCATGGCGGCGGACCCCATCAAGATCGGCGTGGCCGGTCCGTTCACCGGCGGCTCGGCGCCGATGGGCGTCTCCATGCGCGACGGCGTCAAGCTGGCCGTGGCCGACATCAACGCCAAGGGCGGGGTGCTGGGCCGCCAGCTGCAGATCGTCGAGCGTGACGACGAAGCCAAACCGGAACGCGGCGTGCAGATCGCCCAGGAACTGATCAACAAGGAAAAGGTGGTCGCCACCGTCGGCTACATCAACACCGGCGTGGCGCTGGCGTCGCAGCGCTTCTACCAGGAAGCCAAGATCCCGGTGATGAACAACGTCGCCACCGGCTCGATCATCACCAAGCAGTTCGCCGACAAGCCGGAGAACTACATCTTCCGCAACGCCGCCAACGATCAGATCCAGTCGCAGATGATCATTCAGGAGGCGGTCGACAACCGCAAGTTCAAGAAGGTCGCCATCCTGGCCGACTCCACCAACTACGGCCAGTTGGGCCGCGAGGATCTGGAAAAGGCGCTCGATAAAAAGGGCATGAAGGCCGTCGCCACCGAAAAATACAATATCAAGGACGTCGACATGACCGCCCAGCTGCTCAAGGCCAAGCAGGCCGGGGCCGAGGTGGTGCTCACCTACGGCATCGGCCCGGAGCTGGCGCAGATCGCCAACGGCATGGAAAAGCTGAACTGGAAGGTGCCGATGATCGGTAGCTGGACGCTCTCGATGGGGAACTTCATCGACAACGCCGGCAAGAACGGCAACGGCACCCGCATGCCGCAAACCTTCATCCAGGAGCCCACCACGCCCAAGCGCAAAGCCTTCATCGACGCCTACGTGAAGGCCTACAATCCGCCGGGAGGGCGCATGCCGTCGCCGGTATCGGCCGCCCAGGGCTACGATTCGATCTACCTGCTGGCCGCCGCCATCAAACAGGCCAATTCCACCGAGGGCCCGAAGATCAAGGCCGCGCTGGAAAACCTCAACGAGAAGATCGACGGCGTCGTCACGTCGTACAACAAACCATTCAGCAAGGATAACCACGAGGCCATCACCGCTGACATCACCGTCTTCGGTGAAGTCAAGGACGGCAAAGTCGTTCCGGTCAAGTAAGGCAAGCAAGGCGCATCGTCACCGGCCAGTCTTGAGCGTTCAAGCCTGGCCTTTTTCTCGTGTTCCTCACCGTGGTGGACATCATGGAAATCCTGTTACAACTGATATTCAGCGGCATCGCGCTCGGCATGATCTACGCCGTCATCGCGTTCGGCTACCAGCTCACGTTCGCCACCTCCGGCACGCTCAACTTCGGCCAGGGCGAATCGCTGATGCTCGGCGCGCTGGTCGGCCTTAGCCTGGTCGGCACCATCCACGGCGGCCCTTACATGAGTTATCTGTTGATGATCCCCCTGGTGATCATCTTCGGCGCGCTGCAAGGCATGTTCGTCGAATGGATAGGTGTGCGGCCGGCGATCAAGATCAAGTCGGAGTTCGGCTGGATCATGTCGACCATCGCGCTGGCCATCATCTTCAAGAACGTCGCCGAGAACATCTGGGGCAAGGACGACCTCACGTTCCCGTCGCCGCTCAGCTCCACGCCGTTCCAGATTTTCGGCGCCAACGTGCAGCCGATGCAGGTGGCGGTGATCGTCGGCGCGCTCGCCATCATGGCGGCGGTAGAGATCTTCAACCGCAAATCGATCTACGGCAAAGCCGTCGTCGCCACCTCCAACGACCGCGACGCGGCGGGGCTGATGGGCATCAACACCAGCATGGTGATCACCTTCTCGTACGCGCTGTCGTCGGCCACCGCCGCCTTCGCGGGCGTGCTGGTGGCGCCGCTGACCCTGACCGGCGCCACCATGGGCGCCTCGCTCGGACTCAAGGCCTTCGCCGTCGCCATCATCGGCGGGCTGACCTCCGGTGTCGGCGCCATCGTCGGCGGCCTGCTGTTGGGTATCACGGAAACGACGGCCGGCTACTACATCTCGACCGGCTACAAGGACGTGCCGGGATTGCTGCTGCTGCTCCTGGTACTCGCGATCAAGCCGTCCGGCCTGTTCGGCAAAGCCGCCATTAAAAAGGTCTGACCCATGAACAAGACGATCGTCGCGGCAAGCGTGGTGGGTCTGGCGGTGCTGGCGCTGTATCCGGTGCTGATCCCCAACCCGTACTACATCCATCTGTTTGAAACCATTTTGATTTACGCGATCCTGCTGTTCGGCCTCGATATCGTGGTCGGCTACACCGGGCAGGTGTCGCTCGGCCACGCCGGCTTGTTCGGCATCGGCTCCTATGTGACCGGGGTGCTGGTGTTCAAACTGGGCGCGCCGTTCTGGATCGCGATTCCCGCCAGCGTGCTGGGGGCGGCGCTGTTCGGCGCCGTGCTGGCGCTGCCGGCCCTGCGCGTGACGGGACCCTATCTGGCGATGGTGACGCTGGCCTTCGGCACCATCATCCAGATCCTGATCAACGAGATGACCTTCCTGACCGAAGGGCCGATGGGACTGAAGCTGTCCAAACCGGAGGTCTTCGGCCACAAGCTGGATGAAGTCGAGTACTACTACATGTGCGCCGCGCTGATGGTGGTCTCGCTGATCGTGGTGCACCGGATATTGAAGTCCAACCTTGGCCGCGCCTTCGAAGCGCTGCGCGACAGCCCGATCGCCTCGGACTGCATGGGGGTCTCGGTCTACCGCTACAAGGTCTACGCCTTCATCATCAGCGCCGGATTCGCAGGGCTGGCGGGCAGCCTGTATGCGTACTCCGAGGAGTACATCTCGCCCAACACCTACAACTTCGAGCTGACCATCCTGTTCCTGCTGGCCGTGATCATGGGCGGCCGCAAGACCCGTTCCGGGGCGCTGATCGGCGCGCTGATCGTCGTCATGCTGCCCAGTCTTTTGGCGGACATCGAATTGTTCCGCAAGATCGCCGTCATCGCCGCCGTGCTGGGCGTGGCCGGTTCGGCCGTGATGCTGGCGAAAAAGCGCGCCACCCTGCGCGGCGTGCTGGTGCCGCTGGTGGCGACGATCGGCATGGCCGCCTTCTCGTTCAAGCTGGAGAACATCGTCGACTGGCGACTGACCATCTTCGGCTTGATGACGCTGTTCGTCGTCTACTATCTGCAGGACGGCATCGTCGGCTTCCTCAAAGGTTTGCTGGGCAGGGGAGCGGTGCACGCCAAGGCGGTGGAGGCCAGCGGCGCGGAAGCGTTCGCGCGCGCCAAGGGTGGCAACGCCGGCGAAACGCTGCTCGACGTGAACCAGATCCTAATGCAGTTCGGCGGCCTCAAGGCGCTCAACCAGGTCGACATGCACGTGATCCAGGGCTCCGTGCACGGTTTGATCGGACCCAATGGCTCCGGCAAGAGCACGATGATGAACGTGCTCACGGGGATCTACAAGCCGACCGCCGGCCAGGTCAAGTTCTCGGGCGCGGTGATCTCGGGCCGCACGCCGTCGCAGATCGCGCTGGGCGGCGTGGCGCGCACGTTCCAGAACGTGCAGCTGTTCGGAGAGATGACGGCCACCGAGAACGTGCTGGTGGGGCTGCACAACACCTTCAAGTCGAATGTGCTGGATGTGATGCTGCAAACGCCGCGCTATAAGCGCGAGGAGCGCGCCGCGCGCGACCGCGCCGCCAGCATATTGGAGTTCGTCGGCCTGACGCCGATGGCCAACGAGGAAGCACGCAACCTCCCGTACGGCAAACAGCGGCTGCTGGAGATCGGACGCGCGCTCGGCCTCAGTCCGCGCCTGCTGCTGCTGGACGAACCGGCGGCCGGCCTGACCGCGCCGGACATCAAGGAGCTGATGGCGATCATCCGCAAGATCCGGGACCACGGCATCACCATCATCCTGATCGAGCACCACATGGACGTGGTGATGGCGCTGTCCGACACCGTCACGGTGCTGGACTTCGGCCAGAAGATCGCCGAGGGCGCGCCGGCGGCGGTGCAAAGCGATCCGAAGGTGATCGAAGCCTACCTGGGCGGCAGCAGCGAAGAACACGGCGGCACGGCGGCGCCGGCGGCACACTAACGAGGACAGACATGCTATCGATCTCCAATCTGCACGCCGCCTATGGCAAAGTCGAAGTCCTGCACGGCATTTCGCTGGACGTCCCCAAGGGCAAGCTGGTGACCCTGATCGGTTCCAACGGCGCCGGCAAGACCACCACCATGCGCGCCATCTCCGGCATGATCAAGCCGAAGGGCGGCAAGGTCACGCTGGATGGCAAGGACATCACCGGTTTCGACTCGCACCGGATCGCCCGTGCCGGCCTGGCGCATTCGCCGGAGGGGCGGCGGGTGTTCGCCTCGATGACGGTCACGGACAATCTGCTGCTCGGCGCCTTCCCGCGTTTCACGCGCGCGCGCCCCAAGGGCGACATCAAGCACGATCTGGAAAAGGCGCTGGAGCTGTTCCCGCGTCTGAAGGAGCGGCAGGGGCAGCTGGCCGGTACCCTGTCCGGCGGCGAGCAGCAAATGCTGGCGATGGCGCGCGCCATCATGCTCAACCCGGACGTGGTGCTGCTCGACGAGCCGTCGATGGGACTGGCGCCGATTCTGGTCGAGGAGGTCTTCCGCATCATCCTGCGGCTGAAGTCCGAGGGGGTGACGATGCTGCTGGTCGAACAATTCGCCGCCGCCGCGCTGAACGTGGCCGACTACGGCTACGTGCTGGAGAACGGCAGCATCTCCGTGCACGGCCCGGCCGAGAGCCTGAAAACCGATCCGAAAGTGATCGCCGCCTACCTCGGCGGCGGCCACTAACCCCCGGGGTCAGTGCCGACATTCGGACACGGGCTGATCCGTCTGCGCGCGTTCACCGCTCTGCTGACTGTCTTCGACGAAACGCCGAAGTGGGCCCCTATCTGTTCCATCGTGTAGGCGGTGGAGTGGTAGGCGTGTGCCATGGCCTCATTCCGGTCCGGATACCGCACCTGATATTCCTCCAGGGACAGGCTCACGGCACGACGCTGCGTTTTGGCGACGGCGAGAAATTTCTCCTGCCGTGCGATGTCTTGGGTCTCGCCCACGAACGTTTCGTCGCCGAGCAGCAATTGATGCCGGGTGTTTTTAAGCGGACTCTCTCGGCCTATTCCCGCCATAACGAAGCGGTGGTAGGCGCCCCGCGCCGAAACGCGATCCCTCCCGAACTGCCGAAGTATGGAAACAGTATCCAGCCACGCGGGGGCGGGGACTGTTCCCATCACGCAAACGTGGCTGCTCCACCGCCAGGCATCCGGGGACGAAACGAAGCCTGCGCGCACCGGATTCAAAACCACGTATCTGGTGAGTTCCAACAAGTACGCCTCGCGCTGCACCAAAATCGCCTTGTAACGGCCTTGAAACAGGTGCCCCACGACATCGTGACGACGGTTGAAATATTGGGAGTACCAGCCGTTCAGTTGTCGCATGCCCTGTGACAGGTTGCCCTCGGTTGTCTCCAGGACCAGGTGATAGTGGTTTGTCATCTGACAATATCCCAGCACCAGCAAGTTGTAGCGTGTACATACGAGATCGAGGATGGACAGCCACCGCGCACGGTCGAGATCGTCCCGAAAGATCACCGTCTTTCGATCGCCTCTGGACGTCACATGGTAGAGGGCGCCTGCAAATTCGAGTCGGAGAGGTCGGGTCATCTTCCGATGGTAGCTTTTTCGCCGAATGTCCAACTGAGCAGTCTCAATTTGGTTCAATTTTGTCCGAATGTCGGCACTGACCCCCGGGGTTTTTAGTTACTTTTTTGGTTGGTTAGAATATCAATTAATGTTATGTGAGAATTGGTGAGAATTAAAATTAAAACACGGAATTATATTTGTACTAACTAAAATATATCGCAATCATGCAACATTTTTGATTGCCTGGTGGAAAATGCATCTATATAATTCGCAATAAATAATTCCATAAGGCAACAAATGAAGTCGTTTTTCCAGTTGTCGTGCAGCATATTTGTGCTGTGCAGCATGGCACCATCCCGCGCGCAGTCGCCGACCGAGCTGAGCGCGCAGCAATTGCAGCGCCAGCAGCAGCGCGAGCGTGCGCAGTCCGAACAGGCCGAGGAAAAGCGGCCGGACGTGCGTCTGCCGCGCGCGCCCGCGTTGGCCGGGGCCATCTATCCCGCCGATGAAAAGCCCTGCTTTCCCATCCGGGAGATCACGCTGGCAGGCGAGGGCGCGGCCCGGTTCGCATGGACGCTCAAGGCGGCCGACGATGCCGTCGGCCGCTGCCTGGGCAGCGCCGGCATTAACACCGTCATCGGCAAGGTGCAGAACGCGCTCGTCGCGGCCGGCTATGTGACCACCCGGGTGCTGGCCGCGCCGCAGGATTTGCTGGGCGGCCAGTTGCAATTGCTGGTGGTGCCCGGCCGCATCCGCGCCATCCGTTTCGCCGCGCCGGCCGATAAGGCGGGACCGTCGTGGCGCAACGCCGTGCCCGCTTCGCCGGGCGACATCCTCAACCTGCGCGACATCGAACAGGCGCTGGAGAACTTCAAGCGGGTGCCGACCGCCGAGGCGGACATCGATATCGTTCCCGGCGACCTGCCCGGCGACAGCGATCTGCTGATCAAGTGGCGCCAGGCCTTCCCCGTGCGCCTGAGCCTGTCGGCGGACGACAGCGGCGGCAAGTCCACCGGCAAGTACCAGGGCGGCGCCACCGTGTCGCTGGACAACGTACTCGGCTGGCATGAGCTGATGTATTTCAGCGCCAACCGCGACCTGCCGGCCGGCGGCGCCGAATCGGAGCATGGCACCCGCAACTACGCGCTGCATTATTCGATGCCGGCCGGTTACTGGCTGCTGTCGCTCAATGCCAGCCACTACCGTTACTACCAGTCCATCGCCGGCGCCAATCAGAACTACATCTACAGCGGCACCAGCGGCAATGTCGACCTGAAGGCCGCCCGCGTGCTGTACCGCGACGCCGCCCGCAAGACCACGGGCGCGCTGCGCCTGTATCAGCGCCGCAGCAACAACTTCATCGACGATACCGAGGTGCAGGTGCAGCGGCGCCAGATGGGCGGCTACGAGCTGAGCCTGTCGCACAAGGAGTTCGTCGGCGAGGCCACGCTGGACGGCGCGCTGACCTATAAGCGCGGCACGCATATGTTCGGCACGCTGGCGGCGCCGGAGGAGGAGTTCGGCGACGGTACCGCGCGCCCGGCCATCGTCAGCGCCGACGCCAGCTTCACGTCGCCGTTCACTCTGGGCGCGGCCAAGCTGCAATACCAGGCCAACTGGCGCGGCCAGTGGGCACGCGACCGCCTGATTCCCCAGGACCGCTTCGCCATCGGCGGACGCTACACCGTGCGCGGCTTCGACGGCGAGAGCAGCCTGTCGGCCGACCGCGGCTGGCTGCTGCGCAACGAATTGAGCTGGTCGGTCAACGGCTGGAACCAGCTATACCTCGGCCTCGATCACGGCGAGGTCGGCGGCGAGCGCGCCGCTTTGCTGGCCGGCACCAGCCTGACCGGCGGCGGCCTGGGCTGGCGCAGCCAGCTTGGCGGCGCCCAGATCGATATCTTCATCGGGCGGCCGATCCGCAAGCCCGACCGTTTTCGCACCGCCTCAAACACCGGCGGCTTCAGTTTGAACTACCAGTATTAATCGCACGCGCCGGCCCGAACCCCGCCGGCAGAAAGAATCGTCATGAACAAGCTGTGCTATCGCATCGTCTTCAATAAACGCCGTGGTCTTTTGATGGCCGTCCAGGAAAACGCCAGCAGCCAGGGCAAGGGGCGTGGCCAGACTGGCGCGGCGTCGACCGGCGGCGCCCGGCCCGGCCCGATGACGGCGCGCGTGCGCGGCATGACCCTGGCGCTGCTGGGAGTGATGGGTGGTTCGGCGGCGATGATGAACATGGCGGCGGCGCAGATCGTCGCCGACCCGAACGCGCCCGGCCGCCAGCAAGCCACGGTGTTGAACACGGCCAACGGCGTGTTGCAGGTCAACGTGCAGACGCCGAGCGCGGCCGGCGTGTCGCGCAACGTCTACAACCGCTTCGACGTGCCCAAGAGCGGCGCGGTGTTGAACAATTCCCGCGCGGCGGTGCAAAGCCAGCTGGGCGGCTGGATCGACGGCAATCCGTGGATGGCGAAGGGCACGGCGCGCGTGATCCTGAACGAGGTCAATTCGAACAATCCCAGCCAGCTGCGCGGCTACATGGAAGTGGCGGGGAATCGTGCCGAACTGGTGATCGCCAATCCGGCAGGCATCGTGATCGATGGCGCCGGTTTCATCAACGTCAGCCGGGCGACCTTGACCACCGGCACGCCGCTGATGAACGCGGCCGATGGCGGCCTGAACGGCTATTCCGTGCAGCGCGGACTGATCAGCCTTGAGGGCTCCGGGCTCGACGCGCGGCTGACCGACTACACCGCGCTGATCGCGCGCTCGGTGCGGTTGAACGCGGGCGTGTGGGCGCAGCAATTGGAAGTGACGACCGGTGCCAACGAGGTGAGCCTGGCCACCGACGCCGCCGGCGCGGTCACCGCCATCCTGGCTTCCGGCGCGGGCAGCGGCGAGGCGCCGCGCTACGGCGTCGACACCGCGCTGCTGGGCGGCATGTATGCCAACAAAATCACCTTGATCGGCACCGAGGCCGGTGTCGGCGTGCGCAACGCCGGCAGCATCGGCGCGGCCGCCGGCGAGCTGGTCGTGACCAGCGCCGGGCGGCTGGAAAACGCCGGCAGCCTGAGCGCCAGCAAGGCTATGCAGCTGAGCGTGCGCGGCGGTATCGTCAATAGCGGCAAGGTGTATGGCGAGGCCGATGTCGCCTTGGCCGGCGCGGACGCGATCGACAACGGTGGGACCGTCTTCGCGGCGGGCGCGTTGGCGCTCGACACGTCGGCGGCCCTGTCCAACAGCGGTATCTTGAGCGGCCAGACCGGGCTGCGGCTGGCGGCCAACACGCTGACGAATCGCGGCACGCTTAGCAGCGATGCCCGGGCGACATTGTCGTTACAAGGCGATATCGATAATAGTGGCGGGTTTATCCAGGCGCAAAGCGTGGCGCTGAGCAGCGCCGCCGGGGGGCTGATCAACCAGTCCGGCAAGATCGTGCAGAGCGGCGTGGCGCGGTTGGACATCGCCGCCGCGTCTCTGGACAACAGCGGCGGCGGACAGGTGGGGGCGGCGCCGGTTGCGGCCGGCAGCGGGGGCGTGACCCCTCCCACCGTTGACGGCGGCGGGGCGGGCGGTAGCACCGGCGGGGGCGGCGTTCCGGCCACCAATAGCGGTTCCGGTGGCGACGCCGGAGCCGTCGCGCCCGCGCCAATACCTGCGCCCGTGCCGACACCTGCGCCCGTGCCGACACCTGTGCCGGACGGCTACCTCCAAATAGCTGGCGCCGTCGCCAACGGCGCGGGTAGGATCATGTCCGGCGGCGACATCGGTGTCGCCGTCGCGTCGCTGAACAACGCCAGCGGACAGTTGAACCTGTCGTCATTGGACGTCGACGGCGGCGCCTTCAGCAACAGCGCCGGACAATTGAGCGTGCTGCGCGATTTTCGCTTGCGCACCGGGAAGTTTGACAACCACGACGGCAAGATCATCGTCGGTGGCAGCTTCACCGGCTTGTCGCAAGCTTTCGACAATGGCGGCGGCCTGCTGTCGGCCGGGGCCAATCTCGCGTTGAACAGCGCCGCCATCAACAACGTCAATGGCAAGATCGTCGCCGCCGGCCGTGTCGCGCTCAATGCCAACGGCGCCGTCGATAATCTGAACGGTTACATTCAAGCGTCGACCGGCCTGGCGCTGGCGGCCAGCGGCAAACTGGACAACCGCGCCGGTGTGCTGGAGACGCTGGACACCGCCGCCAGCATGACGGTCGCGGCGGCCGACATTGACAACAGCAAGGGCCGCGTCGCCAACGCCGGCAGCGGCGCCAGCCGCGTTTCGAGCGGCGGGGAGCTGCTCAACAGCGGCCTCATCGGCGCCAACGGCGCGTTGCGGCTCGACGCGCAAACCATGCGCAATGACGGCACTGTGCAGGCGGCCGCCAGCATGGAACTGGCCGTGGCGCGGCAACTGGACAACAGCGGCGACATCAGCAGCGGCGGCAAGCTCACCTTCAATGAGGACGCGGCCACCCTCAACAACGCTGGCCGGATCGCCGCCGGCGGCGACATCACGGTCGCGATATCGCATGCCAACAACGTTGCCGGCCAGATCGGCACGGCCGCCGGGTCCGGCGCCAGCGTGTCGGTGAGCGCGCGCGATATCGACAATCGCGGCGGCAAACTGATCGCCGACCGCAATCTCGGCGTCACCGCCAGCGAAGGCGGCCTGGACAACTCATCCGGCCTGATGCTGGCGGAGCGCGACGCCGCCATCGTGGTGGCGGGCACCTTGCGCAATCAGGGCGGCGCGATCGAGACCGCCGGCCCTGCCAGCGAGCTGAGCCTGCAAACGGATACGATCCTCAATGGCGCAGGCCGCATCGTCAACGTCGGCGTTGGCCGGACCGACATCCGCGCCCTCCACGACATCGTCAGCAGCGGCGTCATTTCGGGCGGCGGCCCGGTGAACATGATGGCCTCGCTCATCAACAACAGCGGCACGATGACCAGCGGCGCCGATTTCGACATCGGCGTGACCGGTTCGCTGACGAACGATGGCCTGATCGATAGCGAACAGGTACTAACGTTGCGCGGCACGACGGCCAATGTGCGCAACTACGGCCAAATCAGCTCTACCGGCGACATGTTCGTGTATGCGGACGCGCTCACCAACCGCGGCTTGATCGCCGCCACCGGCAGCCGTGGCCCTAATATGTCGTTGTGGGGCGGAACGTTGGATAACCGCGTCGGGAAAATCATCGCCCGTGGCGGCGCCAACCTGAATTTCGCCGGCGCGGTGAACAACCAGTCCGGTACCATACAGGCGGGATCGGCCATGCTGCTGAAGTCCGGCGGCGGGCTGGACAACACTAACGGCGTGATCGAAACGATTGGCGCGCTCGGCAAACTGGACGTCGCCGCGCTGTCGATCGACAATACCGGCGGCCGCATCGTCAACGTCGGCACCGGCGACGCCAACGTCGCGGCCGCCACGAGCGTCCTCAACAGTGGCTTAATCGCCGGCAACGGCGCGCTGACCCTGACCGCGCAAACCCTGGACAACACGGCCACCGGCGCTGTGACGTCGGGCCTGGACATGACGTTGGGCGTGAGCGACCGCCTGCAAAACGACGGCGCCATCCAGAGCAACGGCACGCTGGCCTTCAGCCGCGTGACGGCAGAATTGGTGAACACCGGACTCGTCAGCGCCAACGGCGACTTGCTGATCAAGGCCGGGCGGCTGAACAACGACGACGGCGACATCGCCACGGCGGCCAGGTCGGACGCCAACCTCACCATCGAGAGCGACAGCCTGAGCAACCAGCGCGGCCGCATCCTGTCGGACGGCGGCGGCGACATCGCCGTCAGCGGCGCGGCCGACAACCAGCACGGCGTGGTGCAGACCCGGCGCGACCTGACATTGGGCGCCGGCGGCCTGCTCGACAACCGCAACGGCGTCATCGAGACCCTGGCGGCCACCAGCGCGATGCACGTGAACGGCGGCGCCATCGACAACACCGACGGCCGCATCGTCAGCGCCGGCAACGGCGACTCCAGCGTGACCTCGGCATCGTATATCCAGAACAACAACCTGATCGCCGCCAACGGCAACCTGGGCGTGTCCGCGCTGACCTTGGCCAATAGCGCCGGCGGCGCCGTCTCCTCCGGCGCCGCGCTGCAACTGGCCGTGCGCGACAAGCTCGACAACAACGGCGTCATCAGCAGCGTCGGCGCCATGACCTCGACCCTGGCGACGGCCACACTGACCAACGCTGCGCGCATCGTCGCCGGGGGTGAAATGCAGCTCGCCGCCGGCGTGCTGAACAACGATGGCGGCCAGATCGCCACGCTGAAGCAGTCACAGGCGGACGTCGGCATCACGGCCGACGCCGTCTCCAATCGTGGCGGCCTGATCCAGGCCGACCGCAACGCCATCTTCACGCTCACCGGGGCGATGAATAACGCCCAGGGCGTGATCCAGGCGGTGCAGGACCTGCGCGTCAGCGCGGGCGGCGCCATCAATAACACCGCCGGCGTGCTGGAAGCGATCAGCGCCGGCAGCGTCATGCAGGTGCAGGCCGGCGCGATCGACAACACCGGCGGCCGCATCGTCAACGTCGGCACCGGCGACACCCATGTCGGCGCCGATGCCTTGCTGCTGAATGGCGGCCTGGTGGCCGGCAGCGGCAAGCTGGACGTCACCGCCGACACTTTGCGCAACACGGCCGGCGCGACCGTCTTCTCCGGCGGCGACATGACCCTGGGCGTGACGCGCGAGCTGCAAAATCTTGGCGCGATCAACAGCACCGGCACGCTGGACTTCACCGAGGTGACGGCGGCGGTGCAGAATCGCGGCACCATCGTCTCCGGCGGCAAGGCGACCTTGAGCGCGGGCGCGTTCGACAACAATGGCGGCCAACTGGCGACGGTGAAAGGTTCCGGCAGCGATATCGCGCTGACCAGCGGCAGCCTGAGCAACCGCGACGGCGCCATCCTCGCCGACCACACCGCGCAGCTCGTCGTGGCGGGCACGGCCGACAACACGCGCGGCACCATCCAGGCCAGGCAGGACATGGGGCTTGACGTGGGCGGCGCGCTCAACAATACGAGCGGCGTCATCGAAGCGATCGGCAGCGACAGCACCTTCAGCCTGGGCGCCGGCGTGATCGACAACACCGGCGGGCGCATCGTCAACGTCGGCACCAATGACACGTCCGTCACGGCGCAGAACGGCATCGTCAACAGCGGCCTGATCGCCGGCAACGGCGATGTGAACCTGGTCGCCAATACCTTGCAGAACCAGGCCGGCGGCAATATCGTGTCCGGCGTCAACCTGGACCTGGCGGTCGCGCAGCAGCTCGACAACCGTGGCACCATCAGCAGCGGCGGCACGCTCGACTTCAGCCGCGCGACCGTCGTCGTTAACAACCGGGGGCAGATCGTCTCGGCGGGCCAGGCGCACATCGCGGCCGGCGTGCTGAACAACGACGGCGGCCAGATCGCGACCCTGAACAACAGCGGCGCCGATATCCTGATCGACAGCCAGAGCATGAGTAACCAGGGCGGCAGCGTGCTGGCCAATGGCAGCGCCTTGCTCGACGTCACCGGCGCCGTCAACAACACGGGCGGCACCATCCAGGCCCAGCGCACGCTCGACCTGTCGGCCGGCGGCCTGCTGAGCAACTCCGGCGGCGTGATCGAAACGGCCAGCGCGGCCAGCGTGTTCACGATCAGCGCCGGGGCCATCAACAACGGCAGCGGCCGCCTGGTCAACGTCGGTGGCGGGCTGACCTCGATCAGCGCCGTCGGCGCCATCACCAGCAACGGCATGATCGCCGGCAATGGCGATCTGATCCTGTCGGCGCGGACGGCGCAGAACGGCGCCGGCGGCACGGTCGCCGCCGGCGGCGACCTGACCCTGGCGGTGACGCAGCAGATGCAGAACATGGGGACGGTCAGCAGCGCCGGCACCCTGGAGTTCATGCAATGGGGCGCAAGCCTCATCAACAGCGGGCAAATGATCTCCGGCGGCCGCGCCACCTTCAACGCGGCCAGCTTCAACAACGACGGCGGGCAGATCGCCACGGCCGGCGCTTCCGGCGCCGACATCGAGGTCGATGCCGACGCCATCAGCAATCGTGGCGGCAAGATCCTGGCCAGCGGCGACGCCGATTTGACCAGCGGCGGCAGGTTCGATAACAGCGCAGGCAAGGTACAGGCGGGCGGCGACGTCGACATCGGCGCGACGGGGACGCTGGACAATACCGGCGGCGCCATCGAGGCCGGCGGCGCGGCCAGCAAGCTGGACATCAAGGCAGGCGCGATCGACAGCACGGCGGGGCGTATCGTCAACGTCGGTACCGGGGACACCAATCTGGTCAGCGACAGCAGCATCGTCAACAGCGGCGTGCTGGCGGGTAACGGCGACCTCAATCTGAGCGCCAAAACCTTGACCAACAACACCGGCGGCGCCATCGGCGCCGGCAACGATCTGTTGCTGAAGGTCACCGAGCAACTGGACAACCACGCCGACATCACCAGCACCGGCACACTGGTGTTCGACCAAGCCGCCGCCAATCTGAACAACAACGGCAAGATCGTCGCCGGCGGCAAGGCCACGTTCGTAGCCAATGCCATCGTCAACGACGGCGGCCAGATCGCCACCGCCAAGGACAGCGGCGCCGAGCTGACCGTCACCGGCAAGAGCCTGAGCAATGTCGGCGGCCAGATCTTGTCGGACGGCAAGGCGGTACTGGCCATCGACGGCGCGCTGACGAACACGCAGGGCACGCTGCACGCGGGCGGCGACCTGGAGATCAAGGCGACCGGCGCCCTGGGCAACGACGCCGGCGTCATCGAAGCGGTCGGCGTGGCATCGGTCTTGACCTTGTCGGCGCAATCCATCGACAACGGCAGCGGCAAGATCATCAACATCGGCAGCGGCGACGCCACCATCACCAGCCTTGGCGCGATCGGCAACAACGGCACCATCGCCGGCAACGGCAACCTGTTGATCAAATCGACGACCTTGACCAGCGGCGTCAACGGCAATATCGCCACCAGCAAGAACCTCGACCTGCAGGTGACGCAGCAACTGGACAACCAGGGCAAGATCAACAGCGCGGGCACGCTCACCTTCAACCAGGCGGCCGCCACCTTGAACAACAGCGGCTCCATTGTCTCGGCCGGCAACGCGTTGATCGTCGCCAACGTCGTCAAGAACGACGGCGGCAATCTGGGAACGGCGACAGGCTCGGAAGGCGACCTGAATCTGACCACGAACCAACTCAGCAACGAAGGCGGCCACATCACCACCGGCCGCGACCTGATCGTCGTCACGCACACGATGACGGGCAACGGCGAGCTGCAGGGCGGGCGCGACCTGGCGCTGACGATGGATGGCGACTACACGCAAGGCAACGGCACGCAGCAGTTCCACTCGAACCGCGACCTGAGCCTGACGGTGACGGGCAACATCACCAACAACGCCGCCTTTGAAGCGGTGCGCAACCTCACGCTGAGCGGCAACGCGGTGACCAACAATGCCGGCGCCGTCATTCAGGCGCAGGGCGTGGCGATCAAGGCGGCGGGCGACCTGAACAACGACGGCGAGATCAACGGCGAGACCGCGCTCGACATCGTCAGCGGCGGCACGGTCACCAACAACAACGCCATCGTCGGCGGCGATGTGACGATGACCGCGCAAAATCTCAACAACACGACGGCGACGTCGCTGGTGGGCGCGACCAATTCGATGATCCTGGGCGTGTCCGGCACGGTGAACAACACCGGCGGCGCGACCATCTACAGTTCCGGCAGCCTGGCCATCGTGGGCGCGTTGACGGGCGGGCAGACGGCCGTGGTCAACAATATCTCGTCGACCATCGAAGCGGCTGGCGATCTGGTGCTGAACGCGGGCACGCTGAACAACATCCGTGAAAACGTGTCGCTGGTCAAGGTGAAGACGGTCGATGAAACCAAGCAGATGGCGATACCAGATTGGTATCAGCATGGCGATAACCACAACAGCTATGAGACCAACGCCGCTAACTATTATCCGCATGAAATTTACTACGTCAATCCGGACGATATTCTTGAGAATGAGATGTTGGTCGCCCCGGACGGGACCCGCTATGGCAAGGCGTTGATACGCACCCATGCCAACGACTCGGCGTTTTTCTGGGCTTCCACCGGATTGCACAACGCTTATGGTGAACGTGCGCGTATCAGTGTCAGCGAAGGCACACGCGTGTTGTACTACAAATGGAGCGAGACCAATCAAGCTAATCCCGATCAGGGCGGTCCGACCGGAACACCCAGTGGCCTCTATTTGCAGTACGTGACCCAGTGGAACAATGCGGGGCCGACTTACTCCAGCGATTATGGCAATTGCTCCACCACTTGCGTGCGCTTTGTCACCGAACCCGGCTACTCAGACCCGACGAGCATCGTTCGGCGTGACGAGATAAAGACGTTGGACGCCGGCATGAATGTAGAGAAAACGCGTCAGGCGCACCACGTGGCAATCGAGGATCAAATCTCGCCCACTTCCGGCGCCGTAGCGCAAATTCTGTCGGGCGGCAGCATGCATATGACGGTTGGCCAGTCGCTGATGAATCAGTACGGCAACATCATTGCGAATAACACGCTGGTGATCGACGGCGGCGCCGCCATCACGAACGAAGGGGCCACGCTTTATCGTGCGCATACGTTTGACGGCACCTGGACCACTGACAAGGGCACGGTCACTGCCTATACGAAGCCGACGCTGAACGAGGTGATCGGCACCGCCGCCGGCACCATCTCCGGCGGCAAAGGCGTCAGCATCACCGGGCGCAGCTTTACCAACGTCGACGTCACCGCCGGCACGGCCGGCAACATCCTCGACAGCGTCAACGTCGTCGCCACCGGTAACAACATCGCCACGGCCGCCAGCCACGCCTCCGGCAGCGGCGGCAGCGGCGGCAGCGCCTACGGACAGGTCGGCGGCAGCGGCGTCGGCAACCACGCCTCGGGCGGCGGCCTGAACGGCGCGAGCGGCCTGGTCAACAACGCCCTCACCAACGGCCAGGCAGGCGCCAGCGGCACGGGCAACAACGCCCAAACCATGCTGGACACCAACGGCAGCGGTCTGGTCAACAATGCGGGCGACGCCAGCAGCGCCAACGGCAGCGGCGTCACCGGCGGCGCACGCGGCGCGGATCGCGTCAACGGCAGCGGTGCCAACGGCGGCGCACTGGGCGACCTCACCACCGGACGCGGCGCCGGGCAGACGCAGGGCGCCTCGCAAGTCGGCGGCAACGCCAACGCGGTCAAGGTCTCGCCCAATGGCTTGTCCACGATCAATCCCGACGCCAATGGCAGCTATGTGTTCGAAACCCGCTCGCAATTCGCCAACCATGGCAACTGGGTCAGCAGCGATTACCTGCTCAACCAGCTGGCGATGGACCCGTCGACCACCCAGAAACGCCTGGGCGACGGCTTCTACGAGCAGAAAATGGTGCGCGACCAGTTGATCGAGCTGACCGGCCGCGCCCCTGCCACAGGCGAGAGCGATGACAGCCGCTACAAGGCGTTGCTGACCAGCGGCGTCAGCTTTGCCCAGCAATTCAACCTGCGTCCCGGCATCGCGCTGACGGCCGATCAAATCAGCCGCCTGACCAGCGACATCGTCTGGATGGAAAGCGAAACCGTCATGCTGCCCGATGGCACTGTCGAAAAAGTACTTGTGCCCAAGGTCTATTTGGCGCACGCCGGCAACGACGCCGTCAAGCCTGGCGGCGCGCTCGTCACCGGCGCGGGCGTCTTCATCGATACCGCTGATAGCATCGTCAACCGGGGCGGTCTGATTGACGGCGGCAACGGCCGTACTGTGCTGATCGCGGGGCAGGACATCGTCAACCAGGGCGGCGCGATCAAGGGCGGCGACGTCGGCCTGAAGGCCGAGCGCGACGTCATCAACCAATCGCTCAGCGTCAAGCAGGAGTATGCCAGCGTCAACACAAGCGGCAGCTACACGTCGCTGTCGAACCAGGCCAGCATCACGGCCACGGGCGCGCTCGGCATCTCGGCCGGACGCGACGTCACCGACACCGGCGGCGCCATCGTCGGCGCCAGCGCCGTCATCGACGCCGGACGCGACATCGCCTTTAACGCCATCCAGACTGGCAGCGCCTATTCCGCCAAGATTGGCAGCCACACGCAGAATGACAGCAGTATCACTCACGTGGTCGGCCAGCTTGGTACCACCGGCGACCTGTCGCTCAAGGCCGGGCAGGACATCAAGCTGAGCGGCACGCAAGTGAACCTGGGCGCCACCGGCAACGGTACGATGGTTGCCGGGCGCGATATTTCCATCGCGGCGGTCGTCGACGAGGTCAAGACCCACCGGGAAAACGATCCGTCTGGCAAACTCTACGAAAAAGTCATCCATGAGAACCAGACGGTCGTGGGCGCCACGGTGGCCGGCGGCGGCAACCTGACGATCAAGGCGGGCGACGCCGCCGCGGGCGGATTGGCTATCGCCGGCAGCAACATCGCCGGCGGCGGCAACGTGTCGCTGGCGGCGAGCGGCGACGTCAGCATCACCCAGGTGCAGGAGAACCACCTCTCGGATCTGGCTTATCACAGCGAATCGAAGAGCACCTTCAAGAAAAGCAGCGACACGACGGCCGATTACAGCAGCGTGAGCAACGTTATCGGCAGTAACGTCAGCGGTGGCTCGGTCTCGGTCAAATCGGGCAATGACATCGTCATCGGCGGCAGCCAGCTGACGGCGGAGAACGCCTTGACCTTGAACGCCGGGCGCGACCTGCTGGTGTCGAGCGCCGCGCAGACGGGCAGCGAGAACCACAGCGCTGAACACAAGAAGAGCGGCTTCTCGCTCGACATCACCGAAGGCGTCGGTTACACCAAGAGCCAGGACAACAAGACCGGCAGCAGCAACACGGTCACGCAGGTGGGCAGCGTGCTCAGCGGCGGCAGCGTGAATGCCACCAGCGGGCGCGACACGATCATCACCGGCAGCACGGTGGTGGCCGACAAGGACATCGTCATCGACGCCAAGCGTGACCTGAGCATCGTCAGCGCCGAGAACAGCGTCGACAGCGAATCGGCCACCAGCAGCAAGAAATCCGGCTCGATCGGCACGCGCTTCCAGGCGGCGATCGGCACCGTCAAGACGACCAACGACGGCACGGCCGAGAGCGTGACGCAGGTGGGCAGCCAGATCGCCAGCCTGGGCGGCAATGTGACGTTGAAGGCGGGCGGGCAGTACACGCAGACGTCGAGTGAGGTGACCACGCCGGAAGGGGACATCAAGATCGTCGCCAAGGACGTGCTGATCAACGCGGCCAACAACATCAACAACAGCACCGATCACACGACCTACAACAAGACGGCGATCGGCGGCACGATCACCTCGCCGGTGGTGGAAGCGCTCAAGAGCGTGGGTAGCATGGTCAAGGCCGCCGAGGGCACTGGGAGCAGCCGCATGCAGGCGCTGGCGGCGCTCAACGCGGCAGCCAGCTTGAAGGACGCTGCCACGTCGCTGATGACGGCGACGAACGCCGGCCTGCGCGTCAGCATCAGCCTGGGCAACTCCAAGAGCGAGAATAATGTCGTCTCGACCAGCAGCACCGTCGCGGGTTCCACCATCGCCGCAGGCGGCAACGTCAGCATCACCGCCACCGGCGGCGGCAAGGACAGCAACCTGACGGCGATCGGCAGCGACATCACGGCCGGCGGGAACGTTTTCCTGTCGGCGGACAACGACGTCAGCCTGTTGGCGGCGGAAAACACGGTCAGCCAGCACAGCACGAACAAGTCTAGCGGGGCCAGCATCGGCATCGGGTTTGGGATCGGCGGTACCTCCAATGGCTTTACCATCGACCTGGCGGTCAGCCAGGCGCGTGGCAAGGCGGACGGGGATGACATCGGCTACACCAACACGCACGTCAACGCTGGCAACAACGTGACCGTGATCAGCGGTGGCGATACGACGTTGAAGGGCGGCGTTATCTCCGCTGACAGCGTCGTCGCCGACGTCGGAGGCGATCTGAACATCGAAAGCCTGCAGGACAGTAGTCACTTCGACAGCAAGCAAAGCAGTTCCGGTCTCAACGCGAGCTTGTGCATACCGCCGTTCTGCTACGGCGCCAGTACGGTCGGCGGCAGCATCAGCAAATCGAAGGTGAACGGTGAGTTCCTGTCGGTGCTCGAGCAAAGCGGCATCAAGGCTGGCGATGGCGGCTTCCAGGTGACCGTTGGCGGTAACACGGACTTGAAGGGGGGCTTGCTGAGCAGCAGCCAGGCGGCCGTTGACGAAGGTAACAACATACTGATGACTGGCAGCCTGACCGCAAGCGACCTGCAGAACAAGGATGAGTTCAGCGCTAGTGGCTTCTCGATGTCCGGCTCGGTGAGTGGAACCTTTGGCAACCAGACGCTGCCGCCGGGTAAAACACTTACGGAAGAGCAGCAAAAGGCGGCGAACGCGGGAGGCACGCCAACCGCCAGTGCCGGTATCGGTTCGGCCAGCGGTAGCCAGAGCAGTACTACATTGAGTGGTATTAGCGGCGGCTTGGTAGTCATTACAGATCAAGCCAAACAACTCGCGACTGGCAAAGACGCTGCTGCTGTCGCGGAGAGTGTTAACCGGGCAGTAACGACTGAGACCGCTGATGCAGGTGCGCTAACGAAACTTTGGGATGGCAATAATCTTCAGAAGGACATAGATTCACAGATAGCCATTACGCAGGAATTCAGCAAACAGGCGCCAAAGGCGATCGCTGAATTCGCCGATAAGCAGATTGCCGCACTTGTCAAGCAAGGCGCTACTCCAGAAGAAATTGAAAAGTGGAAGGATGGAGGAATTTATCGAGTTGCACTGCATACCGTTAGTGGCGCGCTGTCAGGGGGAATTGGTGGCGCTGCAGGTTCTGCAACAGTTGCTGAGTCAGCGAAATTACTGAATGAACTACAGAATAGTGCCATAGAGAAACTTTCCGGACAGGGCATGGGGTACGAAACAGCAAAAGTAATGGTTCAAGGACTTGGGGAACTGATGTCCGTGGGCGCCGGTGCTTTAGTCGGGGGTGTAGCGGGCGCGGCGAGCGCTCTTGGCACCGATACGAACAACCGGCAGATGCATTGGAAAGACTACCTGAAGGCTTCGGAAGATTGCCGTAGCAATCCGGCTGCCGGAGGTTGTGGAACTATCTTAAAAATGGGTGGCGTCGGTTCTCAAGTTCTGGGATTTATGGCGACGCCTACTGCGAACGTAGCGGTTAATACGGACGCTAATGGTGCGGTAGTTAGCTTTACGTTGCTAGATAAAATCTCCCACCAACCGCTGGCGATTATGGAGCCTTTAGATTTCGAAGCTTTCAGGAACGCTCCAGCCGGCTTTCAGGCACTAATTTTGAAAGTTTCGCCTCAGTATTCGTTAGATATGGCATCTGCAATGCTAGAAGCAGCGGCTGGAAACACAGATAAAGCCACTGCCGCTGGCATGGCAGTCATTACTTCTCCTGAATATTGGAGAGATGTCATCCTAGGTGTTGGCGGCGAGATTGTGGTAGGTGGTTCTTTAGGTAAGACTGTAGGGACCAATGGCACCGCAAATGCAGCGACATCGGTGGCCTTAAAGGAGCAGTTAGCATTAGAAAACCTCGCAAATATTGCGGCACAAGACATCCGTCTAGCCGAAGCCATAAAAGGAAGCGGCACTAAAAATCCCAATTTTTCCATTGGAAGTGGCACTGTGGCGGAGGCTGATCAGTTAGGGAAGACTTGGGTCGGGGATGGTGCTAAACTTACTAGTGATGGCAGCGGTTGGATAAGCGCTGATGGGACAAGGGTATACCGAACGCCTGTAGTAAAGTCTTCGGAATTTGCGACCACCGGAGTTCAAGCAAACTTTGAGATTTATCGTATAAATCCTGTAACGGGGGTTAAGGAGAAAGTTTCAAACGGGCATTTAAATGTAAAAAAGGAATAGTGATGAAGGCAGTATTAAAAGGTTTGACCTCTGATGAGGTGAATGTGGAAAACTATACGCCGGATAATTCTGAGTGTTTTAATGTTAAGCTGTTGGCAAAAATTGGGCCTAGCGATCAGGAAGGGAGCGACTATTTCGAATTCTACGTGTGTACCGCTGAATGGATCAAGCTATATGGCGCTTTTCCATGGTGGGGCAGGAATCACCTTGTGGTTAATGTATATGATATCATGGCGATTCGCAAGGCTATCGAATTACTTCTGGAAAATGGTGAGGCTGAAAAATGGGGGGATTTGGCTAAAGATTTATCTACATATATGGCGTGGGAATATGCCGGTTATAATTCGTAATTATTTATTAGTTCATAATTGTTACGAATTTTGCGCCGTGGTTAGTGTTGCTGGATCAAGTCGATGCTTAAAAGAAAAATGAAAATGGAGTCGTTGGCACTTCGTACTCTGCTTTAGAAGCATTCGCCGGTTGATGTGGACGTTAAAGAAGTATTGGATACTGTTAAGCCATTTCTTGATGGCATTGACGCTGGCTTAGTCATGAAGGGCGAGAGGAAGCAGTCACCCATCAGGATCAGGCAAGTCAGTAAGCTGTACCGGTCGTCCACCGAGGAATAGGATCAGGTCCATTATCGCTATGTGAGGTGTGCTTGAGGACCGAAGCTTCGTCACGGCTGCCAACACCATCTCCGGCGGCAAAGGCGTCAGCATCACCGGACGCAGCTTCACCAACGTCGACGTCACCGCAGGCTCGGCCGGCAACATCCTCGACAGCGTCAACGTCGTCGCCACCGGTAACAACATCGCCACGGCCGCCAGCCACGCCTCCGGCAGCGGCGGCAGCGCCTACGGACAGGTCGGCGGTAGCGGCGTCGGCAACCATGCCTCGGTCGGCGGCCTGAACGGTGCGAGCGGCTTGGTCAACAACGCCCTCACCAACGGCCAGGCAGGCGCCAGCGGCACGGGCAACAACGCCCAAACCATGCTGGACACGAACGGCAGCGGTTTGGTCAACAATGCGGGCGACGCCAGCAGCGCCAACGGCAGCGGCGTCACCGGCGGCGCACGCGGCGCGGATCGCGTCAACGGCAGCGGCGCCAACGGCGGCGCACTGGGCGACCTCACCACCGGACGCGGCGCCGGGCAGACGCAGGGCGCCTCGCAAGTCGGCGGCAACGCCAACGCGGTCAAGGTCTCGCCCAATGGCTTGTCCACGATCAATCCCGACGCCAATGGCAGCTATGTGTTCGAAACCCGCTCGCAATTCGCCAACCATGGCAACTGGGTCAGCAGCGATTACCTGCTCAACCAGCTGGCGATGGACCCGTCGACCACCCAGAAACGCCTGGGCGACGGCTTCTACGAGCAGAAAATGGTGCGCGACCAGTTGATCGAGCTGACCGGCCGCGCCCCTGCCACAGGCGAGAGCGATGACAGCCGCTACAAGGCGTTGCTGACCAGCGGCGTCAGCTTCGCCCAGCAGTTCAACCTGCGTCCCGGGATCGCGCTGACGGCCGATCAGATCAGCCATCTGACGAGCGACATCGTCTGGATGGAAACCGAAACCGTCATGCTGCCCGATGGCACCGTCGAGAAGGTGCTCGTGCCCAAGGTTTATCTGGCGCACGCGGGCAACGACGCCGTCAAGCCTGGCGGCGCGCTCGTCACCGGCGCGGGCGTCTTCATCGACACCACCGACAGCATTGTCAACCGGGGCGGCCTGATCGACGGCGGCAACGGCCGCACGGTGCTTATCGCCGGGCAGGACATCGTCAACCAGGGCGGCGCCATCAAGGGCGGCGAAGTCGGCTTGAAGGCCGAGCGCGACGTTATCAACCAATCGCTCAGCGTCAAGCAGGAGTATGCCAGTGTCAACACCAGCGGCAGCTACACGTCGCTGTCGAACCAGGCCAGCATCACGGCCACGGGCGCGCTCGGCATCTCGGCCGGACGCGACGTCACCGACACCGGCGGCGCCATCGTCGCCGCCAGCGCCGTCATCCAGGCAGGGCGCGACATCGCCTTCAACGCCATCCAGACCGGCAGCGCCTATGTCGCCGACGTCAACGGCAACCGGCAGAACGACAGCAGCATCACCAACAAGGTCGGCCAGATAAGCACCACCGGCGACCTGTCGCTCAAGGCGGGGCAGGACATCAAGCTGAGCGGCACGCAAGTGAACCTGGGCGCCACCGGCAACGGCTCGATGGTGGCCGGGCGCGATATTTTCATCGCGGCTGTCGTCGACGAGGTCAAGACGCACCAGGAAAATGATCCTAAGAGCAAGAGCTACGACAAGATCCTCCACGAGGACCAGACCGTCGTGGGCGCTACGGTGGCCGCAGGCGGCAACCTGACGATCAAGGCGGGCGACGCCGGCGCCGGTGGGTTGGCCATCTCCGGCAGCAACATCGCCGGTGGCGGCAATGTGTCGCTGGCGGCAAGCGGCGACGTCAGCATCACCCAGGTGCAGGAAAACCACCTGTCCGACGTGGTCTTCCACCGCGAATCGAAGAGCACTTTCAAGAAAAGCAGCGACACGACGGCCGACTACAGCAGCGTGAGCAATGTAATCGGCAGCAACGTCAGCGGTGGCTCGGTCTCGGTCAAATCGGGCAACGACATCGTCATCGGCGGCAGCCAACTGACGGCGGAGAACGCCTTGACCTTGAACGCCGGGCGCGATTTGCTGGTGTCGAGCGCCGCGCAGACGGGCAGCGAGAACCACAGCGCCGAACACAAGAAGAGCGGCTTCTCGCTCGACATCACAGAAGGCGTCGGTTACACCAAGAGCCAGGACAACAAGATCGGCAGCAGCAACACGGTCACGCAGGTGGGCAGCGTGCTCAGCGGCGCCAGCGTGAGCGCCACGAGCGGGCGCGACACGATCATCACCGGCAGCACGGTGGTGGCCGACAAGGACATCGTCATCGACGCCAAGCGCGACCTGAGCATCGTCAGCGCCGAGAACAGCGTCGACAGCGAATCGGCCAGCAGCAGCAAGAAGTCCGGCTCGATCGGCACGCGCTTCCAGGCGGCGATCGGCACCGTCAAGACGACCAACAACGGCACGGCCGAGAGCGTGACGCAGGTGGGCAGCCAGATCGCCAGCCTGGGCGGCAACGTGACGTTGAAGGCGGGCGAGCAGTACACGCAGACCTCGAGCGAAGTAACCACGCCGGACGGTGACATCAAGATCGTCGCCAAGGACGTGCTGATCAACGCAGCCAACAACATCAACAACAGCACCGATCACACGACCTATAGCAAGACAGCGATCGGCGGCACGATCACCTCGCCGGTGGTGGAAGCGCTCAAGAGCGTGGGTAGCATGGTCAAGGCCGCCGAGGGCACTGGGAACAGCCGCATGCAGGCGCTGGCGGCGCTTAATGCAGCGGCCAGCTTGAAGGATGCTGCCACGTCGCTGATGGCGGCGACGAACGCCGGCCTGCGCGTCAGCATCAGCCTTGGTAACTCGAAGAGCGAGAACAATGTCGTCTCGACCAGCAGCACCGTGGCGGGTTCCACCGTCGCCGCAGGCGGCAACGTCAGCATCACCGCCACCGGCGGCGGCAAGGACAGCAACCTGACGGCGATCGGCAGCGACATCACGGCAGGCGGGAACGTTTTGCTGTCGGCGGACAACGACGTCAGCCTGTTGGCGGCGGAAAACACGGTCAGCCAGCACAGCACCAACAAGTCCAGCGGGGCCAGCATCGGCATCGGGTTCGGGATCGGCGGCACCTCCAACGGCTTTACCATCGATCTGGCGGTCAGCCAGGCGCGTGGCAAGGCGGACGGGGATGACATCGGCTACACCAACACGCACGTCAACGCTGGCAACAACGTGACCGTGATCAGCGGTGGCGACACGACGTTGAAGGGCGGGGTGATCTCCGGTGATAGCGTGGTCGCCGACATCGGTGGCGATCTGAACATCGAAAGCCTGCAGGACAGCAGTCACTTCGACAGCAAGCAAAGCAGTTCCGGCCTCAATGCGAGCCTTTGCATACCGCCGGCCTGCTACGGCGCCAGTACGGTCGGCGGCAGCATCAGCAAATCGAAGGTGAACGGTGAGTTCCTGTCCGTGCTCGAGCAAAGCGGCATCAAGGCTGGCGATGGCGGCTTCCAGGTGACGGTTGCTGGCAACACGGACCTGAAGGGTGGGGTGCTGAGCAGCAGCCAGGTAGCAATCGATCAAAGCAATAATTTGCTAGCGACCGGTAGCCTGACCTCTAGCGATCTGCAGAACAAGGATGAGTATAGTGCTAGTGGCTTTTCTATGTCTGGATCTGTCAGCGGGAAACTTCGGGACCAGAGCAGTTTGCCAGATAAGCTAACTACCGCCCAAAAGAAAGCGGCTACTGCGGATGCTGGCTCGGGCGGCAGTGCAGGCTTCGGGTCGGCAAGCGGAAGCCAGAGTAGCACGACATATAGTGCGATCAGTGGAGGTGCTGTATTCATCACCAACCAGGAAAAACAGTTGGCAACGGGCAAAGATGCGGATGCGGCATTGGCTGAGATTAATCGTCGTGTGACGACTGAAAACGGTGACGCCGTAGCTGGCTCTTTGATCAAAGGCTGGGACGGCAAGCAATTGCAGAGCGAGGTCGATGCGCAAGTTGCGATTACCAGTGAATTTGGAAAGTTAGCGTCTAAGAAGGTCGGTGATTTCGCAGATGAGAAGCGAGATGACGCGTTGCTGCGCGGGGATCTGGCAGAGGCTGACAAGTGGGACGAGGGCGGTGCGTATCGTGTTGCTGCGCATGCCGCAGTTGGGGCTGTGGCTGGCGGTGTGAACGGTGCGTTTGGCGCTGCAGCAAGTGCGATAGCTGCGCCTCAAATTAATGAACTGATTGCCGATATGGGTTTACCTGACGAGGTAAGAAAACTGGTGATCGCTGCCGCCAGTTCAGGCGTTGCTGCAGTAGCTGGTGGCGCGGGTCTGGCCAGTGGCTTCAACCAAGTTGAGAACAACTTCCTAATGCATGAGCAAGCAGCAGCGATGAAGAAGGAGTTTGACCAATGCGGTAAGAAAGCAGGCGGTTGTACTGACTCAGAATATGTTGGTTTGCGCGATAAATATCTAGCGTTGTCCAATAAAAACATCGCACAGGTACAATCTTGTGTCTTCAGCGGTAATGTGGCTTGCGTTTCAGCTCTTGAGGGACAAGCAGCGACTACGAGAGAGCTGAGTCGCGACTTGATTAGTGCGGATTTCACTGTTTTTGCAGGTAAACAAAATAGCGTGTTGTCGTACCAATCGGTTAATGGTTCTGCTTCTTTGTTTGGAACTGATGCGCAGCAGGCGACTGAGATTGCCAAGTTTAGGCTAACTAATTGCGGAGGCGTCAGTTCTGCCGCTTGTGACGGCATGGTTAAAGATGCCTTGGCGGATCAGAAGGCTCGCGTCGGATTATTGATGGCTGCGGGGACAGTCGTTCCGTTGGCAAGTCAGGCAACTATCAACGGTTTAAGAAGTTTGAAATCGCCGACCAAAGTAGCGAGTACTAAGCCAGTAGAGTCTGGAGGTACAAGTAAAACCGGTACTCCGGACGATCTTCTGCCCGACGCGGATTTTGCTGGACAATTTGTTCCTCGTCCGGACCTGGAGAGTCACTTGACAAATGGTACCGTGTCGGGAAAGCAAATATCAGGTGGGCATGACCTGAATAATTTTAAGGCTGTGCTTGCGGATGCTGGAGGCACGGAAGTTTCACGGACTGAAGTCGCACCTGGTATATATGAAGTAAAGTATGTTCTTCCTAAATCGAAGAAGCCAGCAGATAAAACGCTTTACGATCCTACCATGTATCCGGAGATGCCTTCAATGACATCGCAAGCCGCAAATAAGGGATTGATGCAATATCAAATAACCGGGGAAACAACGCAAACAGTTATTGTTGGTGGGATTAAATTTAACGTGAATATTAGTGCTAAGCCGGGTGTGTGCCGGCGACCGTTACTACGGCATATCCGAAAGGAAAGGTATAAGTATATGAAGTGGGCAATATTGGACGGAATCGAACCGGATAAGAAGTTGTTATATCAAGTTCTGATCTGGGTAATCGCGCCATATGACAACAGGCCGGTCGATCATCATCTTAAAGAAGTACTCGGCCCGGAAAAAGGTTTGGGTGGAGATCCTGGGTGGGAAGTAGAGCGAGTTACTGATGAGCATGATGGTGAGTATTTTCGCGTCTGGGCTGATTCATACCATAGTGGCTGCGATCTGGAGGACCAGAGATATGATGCCGCGACGTTCTTGACCGCCGTTCGAGAGACTTTAATGGCCTACGCAGTAAGGTATCCCTCCCGTTCTGGCGAAGTAGATAAAATTATACGTAACTATGGATTATGACAGGCTTACCCTCCCGACACTATGCAGAACCTGCACCTCTATCTGATCCGTTACTAGCAAGGTGTTTTGAAGACGATGTAACAGACTTCACAAATCCGCGATTGCGATTCAATACTTGACTTTTGGTGTGAGCGCTGGCCATGATCTGTTTAAGTTTGTCAGACGGCCCGCTTGTTCTACTTGAGAACGCTGTCCCGCTACGAGCCCTTGTGCTTGAGCACGTGTTTGTGGAATATTTGAATAATGAATTAGATGTTATTGGGATTGGTAATGGGAATAATGATGGTATTTGAGTCAAGTCCAGAGATCGATCCGCATATGTTGCGGGATATTTTGGCTGAGTGTGGCGCCGTGCCCTTTGATGACGAGACTTTTAACTTCGAAAATTCAAATATGTATTGCGTCATTGCGAATCCATCCAAGCTCGTTGAGGTTGATTTTTTGGGGCTGGATTATTCTCCTTGGATTGTGAAGTGCAGGTTGATCTTCCATTATGCAAGATCTAATTTTGCTGAATGCAGTGCCCAATTGCATGATTTTATAGACAAGGTCGGATTATTAGAGGGGAAATTCTTCCTGACTTTTCAAAATGAAACGCCTTGTGCAGTGAAGAGTGAGCATGAAATTTTTATTTGGGATAGGTTTTAGTTAAAACGTGGACGGGTTTAGAATGAAAAAGACAGGTTTTGCAACGATATTGGTTATAGCTGCCTCTCGTCAGCAATAGCAGCGCCAACCCAGCAGTGCAGGGATCAGAAGGTCGAACAGTCCTACATAGAAATCTGCTTGGTTCCGGGCGCTGCCTTCCAGCACGACATGTACCCACTCAAGGCCGATAAGGTACTGATCGCGGCCTTTGTCGATGATTACGTTGAAAACGTGGAGTTGACGCATACTATCCCCGAAGGCTTGACGATTGAGCTGCCGTTTTCGAAGCAAGGCGAGAAGGTGGTCAAGATCGGCGGCGGCTGCCTCCCGGAAAGCAAGGACGGCGCGGAGGTCGCCAGGGTTTGTAATTTCTTCTGGGGCAAGCACCAGATCGTAAAAGACGTTCGATTCCAGTTCGACTGAGCCCGGCAGGGCTTGCGGCGAACCTGGGTTTTTCAAAAAGGAATTCGCCAATGAAGACAGTAACGTTTCCATCAGGCCGTGCAGTGCCAGTACTCGGCCAAGGCACCTGGAACATGGGCGAGGACCCATCCCGCAAGGGCGATGAGGTCCGCGCGCTGCAAATGGGCCTCGATCTTGGCATGACGTTGATCGACACCGCCGAAATGTACGGCGAGGGTGGCGCGGAGTTGGTCGTCGGCGAGGCGATCGCCAGCCGCCGGTCCGAGGTCTACCTGGTCACCAAAGTCTATCCGCACAACGCCAACCTGGAAGGCACGCAAGCGGCCTGCGAGCGTAGCCTTAAACGGTTGAAGGTCGATTGCATCGATCTCTATCTGCTGCATTGGCCCGGATGTTTCGCGCTGGACGAGACCTTCGACGCCTTCGAGACGCTGAAGAAGGCCGGTAAGATCAAGGAGTACGGTGTGAGTAATTTCGACCTGGAGGGCATGCAGGACGCCGTCGATTGCGGCGCCGTGTCCACCGACCAAGTGCTTTACAATTTGATGAAGCGCGGGATCGAGTTCGATCTGCTGCCGTGGTGCCGCCAACAGGGCATGCCGGTGATGGCCTACTCTCCGCTGGAGTCGACCGGCCGTGAACAAGCCGCGCTGCTTGGCAATCCCGGCCTGCTCGCCGTGGCCGAGGCGCATGGCGTCACGCCCGCGCAGGTGGCGTTGGCGTGGGTGCTGCATCAGGAAGGCGTGATCGCCATCCCCAAGGCCGTCGATCCTGTACACTTGCGCGCTAATCGCGCCGCCGCCGATATCCGCCTCTCTGCGGAAGACCTGACGGCGCTGGACCGAGCGTTTCCACCGCCGCGCCGTCGCCGTGCGCTGGATATGCGTTAAATGACGAATCACTTATGCTAAACCGAATCAAACAATTCTTCGCCGCGAAAGACATCAGTAACCACATCCTGCTTAACGCCTACTGCACGGTGGCCGACGCGCCCAAGCTCGATTTCGCGCATGTGCTGAACGCGCGCCGCGATTTGTCCGATCCTGAATTGCAGCCGCATCTCAATGGTTTCATGAACTTCGTGGCGGATGCCGGCCAGGGCAACATGACGCGCGTGCGCTACCACGTTATCCGCCACCTCCAGCGCGTGCGCCAGCACGTCAGCCTGGCCGTGGAGGAGGGTGAGATGGCTCGTTTCTCCGCGTGGGCGAAGGCGGCCAACGCCATCGTGTTCATGGCAGATGGCAGCGTGCGCGATCCGCTGGGACGCATTCTTTTGCCGGCTTCCGGCGACGATGGAGATGCGCAGGCTGTGGTGCCGTACCCGCCGCAGGCCTGGGAGCGCAAGGCGCGCAGCGACGAGCTGCTCGCCGCCCGCAAGGTCACCGTGCCGGCGGATCTACCGCCGCTGGTGTCCGAGCCGGAACTGCGCTTGCGCGCGCCCGAGGATGTGCTGCGAAGGATGCTGGCCTTGTTCGTCGTGGCGATACGCGCCGAGTCTTTGAACGGCGAGACGCCGATTACGGCCGCCGATCTTCAACGGCGCTTCCCGCCGGCGTTTGCCGGTTTGACGGACGCGGAGCGCGCATTCCTGGCGCAGGAGGCGCCAACGCAGCAGGAAATCACGCAGTTCCTGTGGCGCTACGAGGCCATCCTGGTGTTGCAGTGGGCCTTGGGGCTGCAGGATGCGCTGCCGTTCGCGGACGCGATCTGTGATGTGTCGTCGATCTCCCGCACCGCGATCGAGCGCGGAACCGAAGGCTTGCGCAAGCAGCCGGCAATGCGGTCGGCGACGGAGATTTTGGATGCGCTGGATTTGCACTATCGGCTCCATTGGGCCACTCGCCAGGCGCTGTTGAAGAAGTACCCGGCGCCGGCGGGCTTGAACGATGGCGTGCTGCAGGAGCGTCATCACGCGTTGAACTGGCTGGTTAGATTCGAAGACCGTGATTGGGATGAAGTCGATACGCCCACATAACGGCTGTCTCGCCTGCGCGCGACGTCTGCTAGGATAGACGCTTTGCAAACGGATAGAGGCGCGGGATGATCTACAGGCACCGGCTGGCACTGCTGGCCACCACGACCGCCATGGCGGCTTTCTGCGCGCCGGCGCGGGCGGCGGTGGAACGTATCGAAGTGATCGAGCGCACGCCGTTCGCGGCGGGGATGACTTTCGGCGACACCGGTGCGTATGAAAAGATACGCGGCGTCGCTTACTACGCGTTGGATCCCAAGTCGAAGTCCAACGCCGTTATCGTGGATTTGAAGCGTGCACCCCGCGATGCGCGCGGCCGCGTGGTTTTCTCCAGCGAGTTCGTACTGCTGCGTCCAATCGGAACCAAGCCCTCCAGTTTGATCTATGACGTCAACAACCGTGGCGGCATCGCGATCATGGGGCAGGTCAATGGCCGCAGCCCGGTCAACAACGATCCCACCACCGCCGCAGACGCGGGCGACGGTTTCCTGGTGCGCCACGGTTACTCGCTGCTGTTCTCCGCCTGGACGTGGGATGTGGCGCCGCAGGCTGCCGGCGCGCGTCCGCTGGTGTTTGCGCCGCCGGTCGCCAAGGGCATCAAGGGCAAGGTGCAAAATGAATTCACCGTCAACGCACCGGTCGATATCGCGGTCTACGCCGGCCAGCGTGGCCTTACCTACGAACCGGCCAAGCCTGGCGATCCTAAAGCACAGTTGACCCAACGCGCGCGTCCCGCCGACAAGCGCAAGCCTATTCCGCGCAGCAGCTGGAGTTTCGTGGCGCCGGAGAAGAAGGGCGGGCCCGGCCGCGTGCAGTTGGACGGCGGCTTTAAGCCCGATACCATTTATGAGTTGACGTACGTGGCGAAAGATCCTTACGTCACCGGAGCGGGGCTGGCTGGCATACGCGATCTGCTGGCCTACTTCCGCGATACACCGTTTGAGGGCGCGCCCGTGCCGAAGGCTGTGCTCATGTTTGGCATCAGCCAGTCCGGCCGCCTGATTGGACGGATGCTGCACGACGGGTTGAATGTGGACGAATCCGGGCGGTTGGCTTTCAGCGGCGCGTACCTCCAAGTGCCTGGCGCCGGCGGTTCGGCGGGGTTTAATAGCCGCTTCGTACAGCCTACGCGTCACCCGTCGATGATGGAGGAGCATGAGTATCCGGCGGATGCCTTCCCGTTCACCACGGCGCCGTCGCGCGATCCTGTTAGCGGCAAAACGGCGTCCACCCTTGATCGGGCGCGGGACAAGCAGGGGAATTTGCCGAAGCTGATCTATGCGAACACGTCGACCGAGTACTGGAATCGCGGTGCGTCGCTGATCACCACCACGACGGATGGCGCGCGCGACGTGGCGCCAGCTGACAATGCGCGCGTGTATGGCTTCATGGGCGCGCAGCATTATGTCGGCCGTTCGCGCGTGCGCGCGCCGTTCACCGCTTGCGTCTCCACCAGTAATCACTATTTGCCTATGCGGGCGTTGATCGTGGGGCTGGAGGGTTGGGTGGTCGAGGGCAAACAACCGCCGGACAGCGCTTATCCGCAACTGGCCGACGGTTCGCTGACGACGGTTGCCGATTACCGGGCGATCTTCCCCAAAGGGGTGGGCTTAACGCCGCCGGAGCAGAATCTTCGTGAACCGAGGTTGATCGGTGACGGAGCGCCGGTCAAGCGGGGCGAGGACTTTGAGACGCGGGTGCCGACGCCGGATGCCGATGGCAATGACCGGGGTGGGGTGCGGCTGGTGGAGTTGCAGGCACCTTTGGGAACGCATACGGGCTGGAACTTGCGGGCGACGGAGACAGGGTTTGCTTGGGCCACGTCGCGTTTCGATGGGAGTTTTGTGCCGTTCGCGCGGACCGAGGCGGAGCGGGTCGCGGCTGGCGATCCTCGGCCTAGTTTGGAGGTGCGCTATCCGACGCGGGATGACTTTGTGGCGGCTGTTCGGGCCGCGGCGGAGCGGCAGGTCGTGGCGGGGTTGCTGCTGCCGGAGGATGTGGAGAGGACTCTGGCGGAGAATGCTGGGTTGTATGACAGGATATTGGCGCGCGATCCTTCGGATCAGGGGTGCGGGTATTTGTTCGCGCCTTGACCTGTATTGCTTGCGTTATCGGCGACGCGCGCATTTGCGGATTACGGCGTCCCGCCTAATCCGCCCTACGTGTCTCCGTGGGTTTTTGTTACCCCATTGGCCTTAGCGCGATGATCGCGTCCCGCAGTACTTGCTGCATATGCTGGTCGTGCTTCATCTGGTCTTCGTCCGCGCTGTTTGAGGGCGGTGCCGTACCGTCGCGGCGCTGGCTCAGTTCTTCCAGCGCTTGCGTGAGATAGGCTTCCTCGTTGCCGAACCACTCTAGCGTGACCTTTTCGTCCAGCATGCGGTTGCGCAGCTGTTCCCGCTGCCGCTGCCAGCCGATCAGGCGATTGAGGTCGGGCGTGGCGCCAAAATTTTGCGCCGCCAGCAGTCGGTCGTGCGCGTTCAAATACGCGTTGTAGCTGGTCGCAAGCTGTCCGGCCTCGCGCGCCGCGTTGGCGGGCAGGTGGCGATTCAAGTAGTCCAGTAGCGCCTGAAGACCTCCGTTGTCGCCGCCTCCGAGTAAATAGGAATCCATCACTTTACGCAACGCGCTGTCGGCGATCAGCTCTTGATTATCGGTGAGCGCGATATCCGACGACATGACACCGGGCTCGCGCAGCGGCGATACACCGCGAGGTGGTGCGGTGCCCGCTACCACAGGCGCCGCTGTCGCCGGCGGAGGTGCGGGCGCGGTAGCCGGTTCGTCGTCCGGCCATCGTGCCCACATCAGCGCTGCCGCGCCGAGGATGCCGCCCGCTGCTGCCGCCAGCATCACCGGCCAGCGCTTTTTCTCCGCCTGGTACGTCATCAGAAAGTCGGCCAGCCGTTCGTGAAGTACAGGTCGCTGATGAACAGTACCCCGTTGTAGTTGTTCTGACTGTCGAGACGGTGGCGCACCATCGCGCCGTTGCTGATCGATTCGCCGCCAGGGGCGATGAAGCGCGCGCCGCCCGAGTCGAGCACGGTGCCGCCGCCGTTGCGCATGTCGACGCCATTCTTGTCGACATACGGCCCGGTGATGCTGGTGGAGCGTCCGTAGGAGATGTGATAGGTGCTGTTGGCGCCCGCGCAGCAGGTGCCTTTGGAGACGAACAGGTAGTAGTAGGAGCCGTTGGCGATGATGAACGGGTTTTCGATGCCGGCCGCGTCATCGGCCAGACGGTATTTGGTGCCGATTGGCTTGAGCGTGTTGGCGTCGACTCGCGTCAGGAAGATCCCGTCCCAGAAGGAGCCATAGCTTAGCCAGGGTTGCCCCGATTTGTCGACCACGAAGTTGGGATCGATCGCGTTGAAATTGTCGCCCGGTGCGGAGGTGATGACGACACCTTTGTCCACCCAGTTACCCTGGGCGATGCTGCTCGCCGTCGCTAGCCCGATCGCCGATTTCTGGTTGCCGAACGTGGACACCGCGTAGTACATGATCGCCTTGCCGTTCCACACATGGATGTCCGGCGCCCACACGGTTTTGCTGTTGCCGTTGTACTGGCCCCACCACGACAACCCGCCGCCGAAGATGCTGACGCCTTGCGTCCACGCGCGGCCATCCGGCGAGTATTTGACGCCGATGCCTGTGTCGCTGGTCTCGGTGATCCACCAGGTATTGCCTTCCTTGTAGACGCTTGGGTCGTGCGTGACGACCGCGCCGGTCAGCGTCCATGTGGTGGCGCCGGCGTTGAAGGACGAGGCCAGCGCGATGCAGCCGACCGCCGCCCACTTCTTCAGGTGCGTGAATTTACTCATGTTTGTCTCCGTTTTTATTGGTGTGTACAGCCACCCCATGCTGTGCCACGCACCGGTGTCCGTCTAATGACTTTTTTCACATGGTTGATATTCCGATCTGTATCGCGACTACATATATATATGTAGTCGCCTTACATATTGTAAGGCGCCATAGGAGAAAATAATTCAGATTCCAGTTGATGTTTACTGTAGTTCTGCTACATTTTGTGTGGGAGACAGTATTTCCCTAAACATAACGATAAGGACACATGATGATCAATACGACACAACGCAGTCTGATGAAATCCCTTTGCGCCGCAGGTTTGTTGAGCGCCCTGATGGTCGTGCCGGCGCATGCGGCGCTCAACGCGCCCGATACCTCGGTGCAGATGTTCCGCTGGAAGTGGAACGACATCGCCAAGGAGTGCACCAACTGGCTGGGGCCCCAGGGTTACGGCGCGGTGCAGGTGTCGCCGCCGACGGCTGCGGCCAGCCTGGGTACGTGGTGGGATGTTTACCAGCCGGTCAACTTCAATTCGCTCAAAAGTAATATGGGCACCGAGGCCGAGTTCCAGTCCATGGTCAACACCTGCCACGCGGCCAAAGTGCGCATCTACGTCGACGTGGTGGTCAATCACGTGGCGGCGGGCGCCGGCACCGCTACCGACGGCTCGACCTGGAATTCGACGTCGCTGACCTATCCCTTCTTCAGCGCCAGCGATTTCCATCCGGCTTGCGACATCGCCGGCGGCGACTACGGCTCGCCCGGCAATCGCAACAACGTGATGTTCTGCCGCCTGAGCGGCCTGCCGGATCTTAAGACGGAGGGCGCGTACGTACAAGGCCAGGTGAAAACCTATTTGAACAAATTGGTCTCCATGGGCGTGGACGGTTTGCGTTTCGACGCGGCCAAGCATATGCAGCCATCCGATATCCAGGCGATCATGAGCGGCGTGACGCAGACCACCACGTCCGGCGAGCCGCTGTGGGTGACGCAGGAGGTTATCCCGGACAGCAATGTGGTGAGATCGAGCTACTTCGCGAGCGGGACGCTGAACGAGTTCCAGTACACCTATGCGATCAAGGCCGTGTTCCGCAACGAGAATGGCGCCAACCTGTCGCAGATCCGCACCATCATGGGCACGCCGGGTAACTGGGGCGGCACCTGGGGTTTCATCCCGAGCGAGAAGGCGACGGTGTTCGTCAACAACTGGGACACGGAGCGCAACAACAGCTCACTTGTGGCCAGCAATTACGTCTCCGGTTCGCCCAACGACACGCAAGGCACCAAGCGCTACGACCTGGCCAATATCTTCATGCTGGCGTGGCCGTACGGCGCGGCGCAGCTGCATTCGGGCTTCCGCTTCACCAGCTATGATCAGGGTCCACCGAGCGCCAGCCCGTTCGACGCCGGCGGCGCGCCGCTGATCAACCAGCAGTGGGACTTCATCCACCGCTGGAGCGATATCTCGAACATGGTGGCCTTCCGCGCGGTGACGTCCGGCCAGGGTGTCGACAACTTCACCAACGGCACCGGCAACCAGATCGCCTTCGGTCGCGGTGCGAAAGGCTACGTCGCGATCAATAACGATAGCGCGGCGTGGAACGCGTCGCTGCAAACGCAGCTGCCTGCGGGGACCTATTGCAACGTCGTGCATGGGCAGCTGAACGCTGCGGGAACCGCCTGCACCAGCGACAGTGTGACGGTCGGCACCAATGGCGTGATCAGCGTGAGCATTCCTGGTAACGGTGGTTCGGTCGTTCCGGCGGTGGCGCTGCACATCAACCAAAAGATAGGCGGCAGCGGTAGCGGCGGTGGCGCTTGCACCACGGTGCCGGTGACCTTCCGCGTGGCGAACGCGAACACGGTGGTCGGGCAGAACGTTTACGTGGTCGGCAACCGCGCGGAACTGGGCAACTGGGTGCAGGGGACAAGCAACCAGTTGACCATCGAAGGCAGCGGCGCCAATGTGCCGTGGTCGCGCACCTTCCAGCTGCCGCCGGCGACCGCCATCCAGTACAAGTTCATGAAGTACGGCGTGAGCACCGTGTGGGAGGGTAATCAGTCCACCGCCAGCGGCAATCGCGAAGCCACGACGCCGGCGTGCGGCGGGTCGCTGACCCTGGACGCGGGCAGCTTCAAGTTCTAAGCGCGGCTTAGTGCACGCTGGCTGGAACCGCTTTTTCCTGCTGCACGATGATGAACGGGCTGACGACGACCGCCCATAGTTCGGCGTTCGCTTCCAGCCAGCCTTGCGCCTGCTCGTCGCTGACGCGCGCGAGCAGGCCCGCGTTCATCCATTGGCTGATGTTGGCCTTGTCGTCGTGCGAGATGCGCACGGCGACATCGACCAGATCGAGCGAGTTGGCGACCCACACCACGTTGCCGGCGGCGAAGTGCTTGAGCAGTTCGGTCCATGGCATGCGCGCGGTTTCGCGGTTCACTTTGAGGCGCAGTTCAGTGTCGTTTTCAGGTTTGGTTTGCATGGTAAAAATGAGTCAGATAATGTCGATGGTCGGTTCCGGGCTGCCTTGCCAGGTCAAGCGGTAGACCGCGCCTTTGCGCACGTTGCCCACCAAGGCGGGCCGGAAGCAGGCCAGGTTGGTGCCGCTCGGGCGCCGCACGCTCGGGTAGATGATGCCGAGCGAGCCGCCGTCGAGCAGGCGTTCGGCCAGTGTCTGCGATTCGATGTAGCTGGCCGGCGACAGGCAGGCGTCGTAGCGCGGCTGGCCGCGCAGGTCGTGGAAGGTGGCGGTGAAGTCGGCCAGCATGCATTGATACTGCACGCTGTCGTCGAAGCGGTTGATTTCCGCGTATTCCACCGCCTTGTGAAAGCTGACCTCCGCCAGCGCGGTTTCCACGTCGAAGGCGCAGTACCAGGCGCCGCGCCGGCCGTCGTTGAAGCGGCTGCCTTGCGGGTGCGCGTAGGTGAAGGCGGCGTTCACGATGCGGAAGTTCGGCACGCCGAACACCAGTTCATCGACATTGATGCCGGCCGAGCCGCCGTTTTGCGTGCGCAGGCGCGCATTGGTGGCGTTGTCAAGGTCGAACAGGTCGCGCAGCATGTCGTCGCTGTCGGCCAGCGGCGACAGCACGGAATCCTCCAGGTCGGCGAACCGGGATGGCAGCAAACGGCAAGTGTCGAACTGGCGCAGCGTGGTAAGTGGTGGAATCAGGCTGACCGGCACTTACAGTCCTCCGCGGCGCGCATCTAATAATTGACGCACGGTTTGCATCGCCAGCAGGCCGCCGCCCAGCATGTACGCCAGCGGCGTGCGGCCTTCAAAAATCTGGTTGTTGTTGGGTAGGTTGACCCATTCGTCGGCGAGTTTGTCGCCGTAGATGATGTGCAGCGCCTTGTAGATGCCCAGCAGGTAGGAGATGCGGGTTATACAGTCCACCTCCAGTGTGCGTTCCGGGTTCTTTTTCCATTCGTACAGGGCGCTGCTCGACAGCCCGCCCAGCAGCTGGCGGGCGTCCTCGTCGCGCACGTGCCACGTGGCGGCGAGCTTGAAAAAGCCTTTGAGGGCCGACTTCGATAACCGCTCGCGCTCGGCCTTGGCGTTCAGGTCCACCAAGACGGTCGGCTCGAAGCGGCTGCGAGGGTAAGCATAGGTCAGATTCATAGATCCTCCGGTAATGGAGTACTTATACTCCTTTTTCGGATGAATAGCAATCGGGGAGTGAATCGGGCGGCGATATTGGCGGCTCGGTGGCGGATTACGCGCTTTGCGCTAATCCGCCCTACGTGTTTCCGCGGCATTGCTGGCTATGACGGCCTGGTTTTACGCTGGTTCGGCGTGCTCTACTAATAATTGCACTTTTGTTACCCCATTGTATTCATTGGCGTCCAGGCGGAAGGCGACTTTGGCCCGTTCGCCCAGCGAGTCGACGTGGCCGAACCAGATGGCGTCGTAGCGCGCGCCGTTCTTTTCGAGCAATAGTTTGAGGTGGCGCTCTTTTAATATGCGCTGGCTGACCACGCGGAATTCGTCGCAGAACACCGGTGGGGCGAAGCCCTGGCCCCACACCTGGCCGGCCATCAGGTCGATGAAGGCGGTGGTGTAATAGGCGTCTTCCAGCGGGCCGTCGGTTTCGACGATGCGTTCCAGTTGCTGCTTGCTCAGCCACGCCCGGCCGACTTCCTCGAAGGCGGCGGCGAAGGCGTCGAAGGCGTCGGCGCGCAGGGTTAGTCCGGCCGCCATCGCGTGGCCGCCGAACTTGTCGATCAGGCTGGGGGCCTTCTTGTAGACCAGGTCGAGCGCGTCGCGCAGGTGGAAGCCGGGGATCGAACGGCCCGACCCCTTGATCCAGCCGTCGGCGCCGGGCGCGAAGGTGATCGTCGGGCGGAAGAATTTTTCCTTTAGCCGCGAGGCGACGATGCCGATCACGCCTTGGTGCCACGATTCGTCGAACACGCAGATGGTGCTGCTGTTGGCCGGCTCGAAGGTGTCGAGGTGCAGCAGCGCCGCGTCCTGCATCTCGGCCTCGATCTCGCGCCGTTTCAGGTTGATCTCGTTGAGCCGCTGCGCCAGTTCCCAGGCGCGGCCCTCGTCGTCGGTGATCAGGCATTCGATCCCGAGCGACATGTCTTCCAGCCGGCCGGCGGCGTTTAGGCGCGGGCCGAGCGCGAAACCGAGGTCGAACGGGCTGGCGGTGCGCGGCTCGCGCCCGGCCACGCGGAACAGCGCGGCCACGCCGGCGTGCATGCGGCCGGCGCGCATGCGCTTGAGCCCTTGCGCCACCAGGATGCGGTTGTTCGGGTCCAGCCGCACCACGTCGGCGACGGTGCCCAGCGCCACCAGGTCGAGCAGGTTGTCCAGCTTGGGCTGCGGCTGCGTCTCGTAGGCGCCGCGCTTGCGGAATTCGGCGCGCAACGCCAGCAGCACGTAGAACACCACGCCGACACCGGCGATATGCTTGCTCGGAAAGCCGCATTCGGGCTGGTTTGGGTTGACGATCACGCGCGCGGCGGGCAGGGTGTCTGCGGGCAGGTGGTGGTCGGTGATCACCACCTCGATGCCGCGCCGGTTGGCCTCGGCCACGCCGTCGATGCTGGCGATGCCGTTGTCCACGGTGATGATGATGTCGGGCCGCTTCTCGCGCGCCGTCAGTTCCACGATCTCCGGCGTCAGGCCGTAGCCGTATTCGAAGCGGTTGGGGACGATGAAGTCGATGTTGGCGCCCATGGCGCGCAGGCCGCGCAGCGCGACCGCGCAGGCGGTGGCGCCGTCGCAGTCGTAGTCGGCCACGATCACCATGCGTTTGCCGGCGGCGATGGCGTCGGCCAGGAAGACGGCGGCGGCGCCGATGTGCAGCAGGCCCGATGGCGGGATCATCGCCGTCAGCTCGCTCGACAAATCCTTGATGTCGGTCAGGCCGCGCGCCGCGTACAGGCGCGCCAGCACCGGATGGATGCCTCCCTGGCGCAGCATTTCGGATTCGCGGTAAGGGCAGGGGCGGGTGGCGATACGGGTCATGTGCGGACGGTGCTCAATAAAGTGTTCAGGTTCTGCTTGCGCCAGAATTTGCGCTGGGCCAGTTTGGTGCTCGAGACGGTCATCCAGCTGTGACGGTGGCTGAGCACCAGGGTGACGCGGTCGACGCGGCCTTCTTTGAGCGCCGCCAGCAGCGGCGCGAACCACTCCTGTTCCAGGCGCTGCATGCGGGCCAGCCAGTCGGCCCAGTCGCCGGTTTGCGCCGATGGAATCAACTCCGCCAGCACCGCGGTGACGGCTCCGCCCTCATTGCCCGCATCGGCGATCAGCCGCGCGGCCTCCGGCGCGCGCCGCCCGGGCGCGGCCAAGGCCTGCATCCATGACGGCGCGCCGGCGCCGGCCACCCATAGCGGCAGCGCCGCCGGGGTCACCGGTCTCGAACCGCCCCACAGCCAGAACGAATTGACCTGTTGCAGGCCGCGTTCATGACGTGCCTCGTTGACCGGGTGTTCATGCCACAGCATCTGGATCTCGTTTTGCAGCTTGCGGTAGTCGCGCGCGCGCTCGCCCTCCGGCACCCAGTCGCTGATGTATTGGGTGGTGGCGGCGTCCGGCGACGCCGTGCGCAGGCCGGACCAGTCGTCCGCGCGGGCGAACCACAGCCCCGGCGTGGCGTACAGCAGCGGCTTGCCCAGTTCCTCGAAGTAGGGGCGGGCCAGCTCGTACAGGCTGCGCGATTCGTCCTCGGTCAGCTGCAGCGCGCGCGGGTCCGACAGCAGCGAGTGGGTGCGCGAGATCTGGATATTGGCCGGCTGGACAACGAACCAGTGGCCGCTGGCCGCCGCAGCCGCCAGCTCCGGACCGCAGCCGCGCATGGCGGCGGTGGCCACGGGCGCGCCGGTGTCCGGATGGTCGGGCGCCGGCGCCAGGCCGATGGCGTGGCTCAGCCACGCCTCGTGCGGCAGCACGCGGCTGTTGTTGTCGAAAGTGTTGGTGTTGGCACCGCCGTGGCGCGAAACCAGCGCCGCCAGGGCGGGTGTTTGCAGGGCGCGGATCAGGTCGCGCGCCATCTCCGGCGGAGGTAGCGCGTAAGGCAGAACAAGGGTGATTTCAGTCATCCCGAGATTGTAGGGCATTGCGGCGGGGACCGAAAAAATCTTTCAAGCAAAATACTGATGGGGTTGTCAAGTTAAAAACACAACATTCCAGAAAGATATTGAAAATAAAATCACTGTCATGGATAAAAATCAATTGTCCAAAATCAAATCTATATGTAATATGAGCAACTTAGATGATTTGTAGGCATCACTTAACGTCCGTGAGTGCCTCCGCGTGCAGCGCTGCTGACCACCTCAACCACGTGGCAGCAGCAGTTCAGCTCCCTCAATTTTTAAAAGAATACGAAGGCTTTACGACATGAGTTCGATCAACCTTGCTACCTCTATTCACATTTGCGAAGACACTGAAGGTACCTACGATGTACGCGACATTCTGACCGCAGCGGGCTATGCGGCAAGCTCATCGCTCAACGTGAGCGCCATGTACGTCGTGCTGCCGGACGGCACCACGTCAACCAAGAACACCCCATTGTTCGGCAAGGTCGATGCCGACACCGTCTACATCCGCCCGGGCCAGTGGCACGCCGACTACAACGGCCAGTTCACCACCATCGAGTTCGTCGTGGACCAGGGCGGCGGCAACACCGTGACCATGACCCTGCAAGTGATCGTCGATCCGGTCAACGACGCGCCCACCGCCGCCAACAAAACCTTCAATCTGGATAACGGCAACGCCGTGGTGCTGTCGCAAGGCGACTTCGGCTTCGTCGACGCGGTCGAGCACGACGCCTTCCAGTCCGTCATCGTCACCTCGCTGCCTACCGCCGGCACATTGCTGCTCAACGGCGTGGCCATCGCCGCCAACACCGAGGTGTCGGCCGCCGACATCGCCGCCGGCAAGCTGGCCTTCGAGCCGAGCCAAAGCACCTCGGGCACCTTCGACATCGGCTTCAAGGTGCGCGACGCTGGCGGCCTGGTCGGCTGCAACGCGGCCGATACCAGCGCCACGCCGAACTACCTGACCTTCAAGGTGCCGCAGGCGCAACTGGGCGATTTCGTCTGGGAAGACAGCAACGCCAACGGCGTGCAGGACGCCGGCGAAGCCGGCCTGGTCGGCGTCAACGTCGAGTTGCGCGATGCCAACGGCAACGTGGTCGCGACCACCACCACCGGCGCCGACGGCAAATACAGCTTCACCGTCGACGCCGGCCAGTACAAGATCGCCGTCACCGCGCCGGCCGGCATGATCGTCACCGGCCAGCACAGCGGCACCGACGCCGCCGTCGACAGCAATATCGACGCCACCGGCCAGAGTGGCCTGATCACGCTTGCCCCGGGTCAGGTCGACAACACCATCGACGCCGGCTTGTACAAGGCCGCCTCGCTGGGCGACCGCGTGTGGCTCGACGCCAACCGCAACGGCGTGCAGGACAGCGGCGAGGCGGGCGTGGCCGGCGTCAAGGTCACCCTGCTCGACGCCGGCGGCAACCCGGCCGCCGCCAGCGCCATCACCGATGCCGACGGCGCCTATAGCTTCACCAACCTCAAGCCGGGCACCTATAGCGTGCAGTTCGACAAGGCCACCTTGCCGGCCAACCACGTCTTCACCGCCGCCGACCAGGGCGCCAGCGACGCGGCCGACTCCGACGCCGACGCCGCCACCGGCATCAGCGCGCAAGTGACCCTGGTCGCCGGCGCCAACAACGCCGACCTCGACGCCGGCGTGGTGGCGGCCCAGGCCAAGTTGGGCGATACCGTGTGGGAAGACATGAATGGCAACGGTGTGCAGGACGGCGGCGAAGCCGGCATCGGCAACGTCACCGTCGAGCTCAAGGACGGTAGCGGCAAGGTGGTGCAAACCACCAGCACCGACGCCGCCGGCCGCTACAACTTCACCGCCGATCCGGGCAGCTACACCGTTTCGGTCAAGGCACCGGCCGGCTACATCTTCACCGGCAACGATGCCGGCGCGGACGACGCCAAGGACAGCGATGTCGACGCCACCGGCCAGAGCGGCACGATCGTGCTGAACGCGGGCGACGTCAACAACACCATTGATGCCGGCCTGTACAAGACCGCCGCCGTGGGCGACCGCGTCTGGCTCGACACCAACAAGAACGGCGTGCAGGACAGCGGCGAAGCCGGCGTCTCCAACGTCAAGGTCAGCCTGTTCGACGCCGACGGCAAGCAGGTCGGCGCCAGCGTGGCCACCGACGTCAACGGAAATTATCAGTTCAGCAACCTCAAGCCTGGCAGCTACAGCGTCGTGTTCGACAAGGCGAGCCTGCCGGAAGGCATGAGCTTCACCGCCGCCAACCAGGGCGGCAACGACGCCGCCGACTCCGACGTCAGCGCCGCCGGCCAGTCGCACACCTTCACCCTGGCTTCGGGCCAGGTCGACAAGACCGTCGACGCCGGCGTCGTCGCCGCCGCCACCATCGGCGACCGCGTCTGGATCGACAACAACGGCAACGGCCTGCAGGACAGCGGCGAAAGCGGCAAATCCGGCGTGGCCGTCGAGCTGCGCGACACCGCCGGCAAGGTCATCAAGACCACCACCACGGACAACGCGGGCAACTACAAGTTCAGCGTCGAGGCGGGCACCTACTCGGTCGCCATCAAGACCCCGACCGGCTACACCGTGACCACGCAGGACGTCGGCGCCAATAACGACATCGATAGCGACGCCAACGCTAGCGGCAACCTCGGCAGCGTGACCGTCACGGCGGGCCAGAACGTCACCAACATGGACGCTGGCATCTACCAGAAGGGCAGCCTCGGCGACAAGGTCTGGTTCGACACCAACGGCGACGGCATCCAGCAAAGCGGCGAAGCCGGCGCCAAGGGCGTGGGCGTGACCTTGTTCAACGAGAAAAACGTTGCAATCGGCACCACCACCACCGACGCCAGTGGCCTGTATTCGTTCAACGACCTCGGTCCGGGCAAGTATTCGGTCAAGTTCGCGGCGGTCGACGGCTATCTGTTCACCAAGCAGAACCAGGGTAGCAACGATGCGGTCGACTCGGACGTCGACGCTACCGGCAAGAGCGGGCAGATCACGCTGGCCTCGGGCGTGAATGACAAGACCAATGACGCCGGCCTGGTCAAGGCCGCCAGCATCGGCGACACCATCTGGGAAGATGCCAACTACAACGGCGTGCAGGACACGGGCGAAAAGGGCGTCGACGGCGTCACGGTCAAACTGTACGACGGCAATAACGTGCTCAAGCAGACCGTGGTCACCGCCAATGGCGGCAAGTACCTGTTCGACGGCCTGCAGGCGGGCGGCTACAAGGTCGAAGTGGTCAAGGCCAACGGCTGGTTCTTCACCAAGGCCGACGCCGGCGACTACACCAAGGATTCGGACGTCACCAGCGTCGTCGGCAACAGCGGTCGCACCGACACGATCAATCTGGCCACCGGCGAGCAGTTGCGCACGGTCGATGCCGGCATCTACCGCAAGGCCAGCATTGGCGACAAGGTCTGGCGCGACAGCAACCACAACGGCGTGCAGGACAGCGGCGAGGAAGGCATCGGCGGCATCACCGTGTCGCTGTTCGACACCGCCAACAACAAGCTGGGCACGGTCAAGACCGACAGCAGCGGCCACTACAAGTTTGGCGATCTGACGCCGGGCAACTATTACCTGGTGTTCGACAAGTCCAATGTCATCTTCAAGAACTACAACATGAACGACTGGAAGTGGGGCGTGAAGAACACCGGCGGCAACGACGCCATCGATTCCGACGTCAACGGCGACATGGTTTCCAAGGTCAACGTCACCAAGACCGACACCATCAACCTGAGCTCGGGCGAGAACGATATGAGCTGGGACGCCGCCATCACGCCGATCGCGATCGATCTGAACGGCGACGGCATCCACACCATCGCCCGCGCCGACATGCAGGGCAGCTTCGACCTGCTGGGCACCGGCAAGGCGATCCAGTCGGGCTGGCTGTCCAAGGGCGACGGCTTCCTGGCCATCGACAGCAACGGCAACGGCAACATCGACAACATCGGCGAACTGTTTGGCGGCACCGGCAAGGGTTCGGGCTTCGCCAAGCTGGCCAGCTACGACAGCAACGGCGACGGCGTGGTCAACGTCTCGGACGCGCAGTTCGGCAGCCTGCTGATCTGGCAAGACGCCAACAGCAACGGCAAGACCGACGCCGGCGAGCTGGTGTCGCTGAAGGCGGCCGGCGTGGCCAGCCTGACCGTTGGCTACACCGAGCTGCCGTTCCTTGACGCCAACAACAACCTGCACCTGGAGCGCAGCAGCGTGACCATGAGCAACGGCAAAACGGCCGACATGACCGACGTCTACTTCAACGTCGCGGCGGCTGATGCTGCGGCGGCAGGTGTGACGCTGCCGACCATGGCCGACCTGATGGCCGATGGCGCGCAGCAGGTTCAACTGGTGGGTCAAAGCCAGCAGTGCCAGGTCGAGTTCGCCTAAGTTTGTATTAATTTCTCCCTAAAGCCGTACAACGACATTTACTTTTATAGAAGAAAAAATATCATGCAAATCAAATTCAACGCCATCAAAGCAGCCATACTCGCCGTCTCCCTGACCCTGTCGGGCGCGGCCCTCGCCAACGAGACCTACAATTCGAACCCTGTCATCGGCGCCGGTGGCCTGGTGGTCAACTTCGGCGGCCAGAACTTCAACGGCACGCCTTTCGTCGGCATTCCGGTGATCGAGCTGACCAATACCGTCAACGCGCAGGACAGCTTCCTGGCATTCTGCATCGAGCCTAACACCGATTTGCAGTCGCACACCGTCTACACCGGCGCCACCGCCAACCTGAAGGACAACGTCAAGGCGCTGTACGAAACCTCGTACGCCAGCGCCATCAAGGACACCGACGGCCAAAAGGCGTTCCAGCTGGCGCTGTGGGAATTGGTCGCCGACGACGGCAACATCTACGACAACGGCGGCTCGCAGTACTTCATCAGTGGTGCCGATTCGAGCGCCGACGCCGCCTTCAAGATGCTGGACCTGGCATCCAAGCACACCGTGCTGAGCAATATGTACGCCTACACCAGCTTCACCGGCACCGGCTCCAACGGTCTGGCGTCGCAACAACTGCTGGGCGTGCAGATGGCCGCGCCGGTGCCGGAAGCGAGCACCTGGGCCATGCTGGGCCTGGGTCTGGGTCTGATCGGCTTCATGGGCCGCCGCAAGTCGGGCCAGGACGAAAAGTTCGCCTGATAGCTTGAGCGCCGCGCCGCCACCCCCTGGCGGCGCGACGATTTGTCGGCGCGTCTACGGCGTTTCACCCATGAAATGCTATTTGTATGGCAAACTTCGGGCTCACTTCAGTTGATCGCCCCGTTAGCCCATGAGTATAGTCAAGAATTTGCCGTTTGAATGGCTGGTCGGCCTGCGCTACACGCGCGCCGGCAAGCGTAGCGGCCGCAACAGTTTCATCTCCTTCATTTCCCTGATTTCGATGGCCGGCATCGGCCTGGGCACGGCCGCGCTGATCGTGGTGCTGTCCGTGATGAACGGCTTCGAAAAGGAAGTGACCACCCGCATGCTGTCGGTGCTGGCGCACGTCGAGGTGTTCGACCTGCGCGGCGCCATGCCGGACTGGGAGCAGCGCGCCCGCCAGGCCGCCGCCAACCCCGAGGTGCGCGCCGCCGCGCCCTTCGTCGAAACCGAGGGCATGCTGATCCGCGATGACATCCTGCGCCCGTCGGTGGTGCGCGGCGTGTTGCCCGAGGCGGAGAAGAACGTTTCCGAGGTCGGCGAGCGCATGCGCGCCGGCAGCCTCGACACGCTCAAACCGGGTCAATTCAATATCGTGCTGGGTGCCGAACTGGCCCGGGCGCTCAAAGTCGAGCTCGGGCAGACGGTGACGCTGGCGCGGGCCCAGGGACCGGGATCGGGCGGCGCCATGCAGCCGCGCGTGCGTTCGCTGACCGTGACCGGCATCTTCGAGGTCGGCCACAACCAGTTCGACTCCGGTCTTGCGCTCATCAATATCAGCGATGCCGAGCAGTTGGCGGGGGTGGCCGCGCCGTCCGGCCTGCGCCTGCGCCTGGCCGATATGCAGCGCGCGCCCGAGGTGGCGCGTCAATTGAAGCAGTCGATGCCGGGCGATTTGTTCATGCGCGACTGGACCAGCGCCAACTCGACCTGGTTCGCCGCCGTGAAAAGCCAGAAGAACATGATGTTCATCATCCTGACCATGATTATCGCGGTCGCGGCCTTCAACCTGGTCGCCACCCTGGTGATGACGGTGACCGACAAGCAAGCCGACATCGCCATCCTGCGCACCCTGGGCGCCTCGCCGGCGTCGATCATGAAGATCTTCATGATCCAGGGCGGGCTGACCGGGGTGCTGGGCACCGGCTTCGGCATCGCGCTGGGTTCGGTGCTGGCGGTCAACGTCCACATCATCGTACCGTTCATCGAGGGCTTGTTCGGGATGCATTTCCTGTCCAAGGACATATATCTGATCAGCTCGGTGCCTTCGGACCTGCGCCTGTCCGATGTCACCAACATCGGAGTGATCTCGGTGCTGCTGGCCTTCGTGGCGACGATCTACCCGAGCTGGCGCGGCGCCCGTGTCAAGCCGGCGCAAGCCTTACGCTACGAGTGAGGCGCGTCGACGGCCGCTGTGTGCCGTGCAGCACGCATGGAACACTCGCATCGATTACCATTTATTATGGCAAACTGCTGACTTTGCCGATTATGTCCGCTGGAACACATGAGTATCATTAAGAATCTACCGTTTGAATGGCTGGTCGGCCTGCGCTACACGCGCGCCGGCAAGCGCAGCGGGCGCAATAGCTTTATCTCGTTTATCTCCCTGATTTCGATGGCCGGCATCGGCCTCGGCGTGGCCGCGCTGATCGTGGTGCTGTCCGTGATGAACGGCTTCCAGAAGGACGTGACCGGTCGCATGCTGTCGGTGCTGGCCCACGTGGAGGTGTTCGACGCACGCGGCTCGATGCCGAACTGGCAGGCCGAAGCGGCCGAGGCGCGCAAGAATCCCGAGGTGATCGGCACCGCGCCGTTCGCCGAGACGCAGGGCATGCTGGTGCGCGACGACATTCTGCGTCCGGCCATCATCCGCGGCGTGCTGCCGGAGCAGGAGCCCAACGTCTCGGACGTCGCCAGGCAGACCCGCAGGGGCAGTTTCAACGCGCTGCAACCGGGCGCCTACAACATCGTGCTCGGGATCGAACTGGCGCGCGCGCTGCGCGTCAACCTGGGCGAGAAAGTGACCCTGGCGCTGGCCCAGGGCCAGGCCACGCCCGCCGGCGTGCTGCCGCGCATGCGCTCTTTCAATGTGGTCGGCATCTTCGAGGCGGGCCACAACGAGTTCGATTCCGCGCTCGCCTTCGTGCACCTGACTGACGCCGAAAAGCTGCTGCGCCTGGACGCGCCGGCCGGTTTGCGTCTGCGCCTGTCCGACATGAACCGCGCCCCGCAAGTGGCGCTGGACCTCAAACGTACGATGTCGGGCGACCTGACCATGCGCGACTGGTCCAAACTCAATGCCAACTGGTTCGCCGCCGTGCAGACCGAAAAGCGCATGATGTTTATCATCCTGACCTTGATCATCGCGGTCGCCGCCTTCAACCTCGTGTCGACGCTGGTGATGACGGTGACCGACAAGCAGGCCGACATCGCCATTCTGCGCACCCTGGGCGCCTCGCCGCGATCGATCATGAAGATATTCATGATCCAGGGGGCGCTGGTCGGCATTCTCGGCACCATTCTGGGCGTGGCCGGCGGTGTGCTGGTGGCGCTCAATATCGACGTCATCGTGCCGTTTATCGAACATTTATTAGGAGTGCAGTTCTTGTCCAAGGATATTTACTACATCAGCGTCGTGCCGTCGGACCTGCGCTGGCCGGACGTCTTCAAGATCGGCGGCGTGGCCGTGGTGCTGGCGTTCGTCGCCACGATCTACCCAAGCTGGTGGGCCGCCCGCGTCAAACCTGCGGAGGCATTGCGCTATGAGTGATCCAATGACCAACTCCACTACCAACCTGGAACCGGTGGTCCTGTCCTGCCGCAATCTGGGCAAGACCTTCACGCAGGGCAGCTACTCGGTCAAGGTGCTGGCCGGGATCGACATCGACGTGCGGCGCGGCGAACGTGTCGCCATCGTCGGCGCCTCCGGCTCCGGCAAATCGACGCTGCTGCATCTGCTGGGCGGCCTCGATACGCCGACCACCGGCAGCGTGACCTTGCTGGGCAAGGACTTCGCCAGCCTGAACGAGTCGGCGCGCGGCGATCTGCGCAACGCTTCGTTGGGCTTTGTCTACCAGTTCCATCACCTGCTGCCGGAGTTCTCCGCGCTGGACAACGTCGGCATGCCGCTGATGATACGGCGTGTCAAACGCAGCGACGCGACCAGCGCCGCGCAGCAAATCCTGGCCCGCGTGAATCTGGCCAAGCGCGTCACCCACGTGCCGGGCGAATTGTCCGGTGGCGAACGTCAGCGCGTGGCGCTGGCGCGCGCGCTGGTCACGCAGCCCGCCTGCGTGCTGGCCGATGAACCGACCGGCAACCTGGATCACGCCACCGCGCAGCAGATTTTCGACCTGATGCTGGAGCTGTCGCGCACCCTGGGCACCGCCTTCGTCATCGTCACCCACGACATAGAACTGGCGCGCCGCTGCGACCGCGTGCTGCGCCTGACCGACGAGGGCTTGAAACCCTACCAGGACTGACATCATGTGGATCGACACCCATTGCCATCTCGATGCGCACGAATTCGGCGGCGAATCCGTCGAACAGGCGCGGAAGGCGAGGGAGCAGGGTGTCGGCATGATCGTGATCCCGGCGGTGGAAACGGCCAATTTTTCCATCGTCGCCGATTTGGCGGCCAGCGTGGACAATGGCTGCTATGCGCTCGGCATCCATCCGATCTATGTTCCGAACGCGCAGGAGGACGACTTGCGCGTGCTGCGCGGACAGGTCGAGGCGGCGCTGGCCGACTCCCGCTTCGTCGCACTGGGCGAGATCGGCCTGGACTTCTTCATCCCCATGTTGACCGAGCCGGCGATGCGCGAGAAGCAGATCTTCTTCTTCCGTGAGCAGCTCAAGATCGCCCGCGACTTCGAGCTGCCGGTGTTGATGCATGTGCGCCGCTCGCAGGACGTGGTGCTCAAGCACGCGCGCCAGATCCGGCCCGCCGGCGGCATCGCGCACGCCTTTAACGGCAGCTTCCAGCAGGCGCAGGGCTATATCGACCTGGGATTCAAGCTCGGTTTCGGCGGCGCCATGACCTTTACGCGCGCCTTGCAGATACGCCGCATGGCGGCCGAGCTGCCACTGGAGGCGATCGTGCTGGAGACCGACGCGCCGGACATTTCGCCCAGCTGGATCCACCCGGGGCGCAACAGCCCCGATCAAATCCCCAGAATCGGCGCCGTGCTGGCCGAGCTGCGCGGCATTAGCGTGGAGGAGGTCGCGTTGGCGACCACGGCCAATGCCAAGGCGGCGTTGTCGCGGATGATAGTTTCTTAAGTGATAATTGACTTTGTGACATTTGGATAGAATTATTGATGAGTTGACAGTGCATAATCGCCAATATTTGCCTGTAACAACCCACGGAAATCCATATGAAACCAGACGTTCGCCTCGCCGCCGCCCTCCTGTTCATCCCCGCGATGTGCTTCGCCGATACCAGCACGGTGTCCGAGCGCCAGATTGACGTGCCCAAGTGCAATACTCCTGCGGCCAAGGTCGTCTTCACCGAATTCAAATGCAAATCCGCCGACTGCTCGTCGGGCGCCGGCCAGCAGGACCCGCGCCAGTACCGTTGGTGGGAGCGTTCGGGCACTGTGGCGCAGCCTAGTTACACGGGCGTGGGCACCGGCATGACCGAAATGCTTGCCACCGCGCTGACGCAGACCGGCTGCTTCGACGTGCAGGAGCGCGCCGAAATGGAAGAGATCAACAAGGAGCTGGCGCTGATCGGCAAAAAGGTCGAAGCCGAAGCGGCCGATTACATGATCACCGGCTCGATCACGTCGCTGGGCTTCGAGCAAAGCTCGACCGGCCTGGGTGGCTTGAGCTTCCTCAAGGGCCCGCTGAGCATGCTGGCCGGCGCGGTCGACTACAAGAAGTCCAAGGTCCACATGAACATGGACATTCGCGTGGTGGACGTGCGCCGCGCCAAGATCATCGCCTCCAAGACCTTCCAGGCCAACAACGAGAAGACCGGCTTCGGCATCTCCGCAATGGGGTGGGGCGGCGGCACCGGGCTGGGTGGCAATCACGCCAGCATCAGCGGCTCGCCGCTGGAAGAGGTGGCGCGCGACCTGCTGGTGAAATCGACGTCGTTCCTGACCGAGACCATCGCCGCGAAGAACATCGCTGAGCGCATCGCGGTGAAGGCAACTGACGTTTCGCCGAAATAAGCGTCACATTTTCTTCGGCCCGTATCGAGCGCCGGCAGGGTTGTTCCTGCCGGCGTTTTTGTTTGCCTACAGAATTTCTTACATTGATGCGAATCAAAGACTGGATCGCTGACTTCGATAGTCCTCGGAAGCTTGCATAGTATCGCTGTGTCGGTCGGACGGACTGGCCGAACGCTCTGATGCGAGGGCGACGCACTGGCGGAGTGGCGATGCGATTGGCGATAATCGGCTTTGCGGCGGGGGCGGCCTTCTTGCAAACGCAAGCGGTGCTGCCTGACGTCCCGGTCATCGCTTGGGCTGTCGGGTTTTTGTCAATCTGGCTGGCGTTGTGGCAGATGGCGGTCAAGCGCAAATTTCCTACCAATAGGGGAGTCCGCAATCAGACTTTGCGCGCGATGCACGCTTTACTGGTTGGCGCGATTGTCGGCTTCTATTGGGCTGCCTGGCTGGCGCACGGGGCGCTGTCATCGCAGCTGGCGAGCGCGGATGAGGGGCGGGATTTTACGGTCATTGGCATCGTGGATAACTTACCCTATCGTTTCGCGCAGGGCGTGCGCTTCAATTTCGCCGTGGAGCGCGTGCTGGATGGGCGGGGCGGGGCGCGAACGACCATGCCCGGGCCGCCTCCGGTCCCGCCGCGCATCGCGCTGTCCTGGTACGCAGGCTTTCGCGACCAGATCACGGAAGTCGGGAACGTGCAGCCGGGCGAACGCTGGCAACTGACGGTTCGTCTCCAGCGGCCCCACGGCAACGCCAACGAATATGGCTTCGACTACGAAGCCTGGTTGCTGGAGCAGGGCGTACGCGCGACCGGTTACGTGCGGCCGAACAATGCCAACCAGCGCCTGGACAGCTTTGTCTTCAGTGCCCGCAACGTCATCGAGCATTGCCGGGCCGCGCTGCGGGCGCGCATTGTGGCGGCGCTACCGGACAAGCCTTATGTCGGTGTGATCGTCGCATTGGTCGTCGGCGATCAGCGCGGGATCGATCAGTCGGATTGGAAGGTCTTCACCAATACCGGTATCGGTCATCTGGTCAGCATCAGCGGATTGCACATCACCATGGTGGCGGGGTTGTTCGCGCTGATCGCCTTCACGTTGTGGCGGCATTCGTTTTTCACGCGCGCGCAATTGCCGTTGATGATGCCGGCGCAAAAAGTCGCGGCGCTGGTCGGCGCGACGGTCGCGTTGTTCTATGTGCTGCTGGCCGGCTTCGGCGTACCGGCGCAGCGTACTCTGTATATGCTGATCGTGGTCGCCGTCGCGCTGTGGCTGAACCGGATCGCCAGCGTTTCGCATGTGCTGTGCACAGCGCTCGGCGTTGTGGTGCTGCTTGACCCGTGGGCTGTGCTATGGCCGGGATTTTGGCTGTCCTTTGGCGCGGTGGCCGTCATCCTGTATTCCACAGTCGGCCGTACCACGCTGCGGCCAGCCCGGCTAGCCGCCGGCGTCGACGATCCACCGCAGAACGCCCAGCCCGCGTTGACGATTGGTGATCGATGCTGGCAGGCCTTGCGCGTCGGCGTCCACACCCAGTACGCCGTCACGCTTGGACTCGTGCCGCTGACGATGCTGCTGTTTGCGCAGGTGTCCGTCATCAGTCCGTTGGCGAACGCGGTGGCGATTCCGTTGATTAGTCTTGTCGTCACGCCGCTGGCGCTGGTGGGCAGCATGCTGCCGATGTCATTGGCAGCCTGGGTCCTCGGTTTGGCGCATCTGCTGGTCGAGTGGCTGACTATTTGCCTGCAATGGTTCAGCGGCCTGCGTTACGCGGTCTGGCGCGCACCGACTCCGCCTCTGTGGCTGTTTTGTTGGGCGATGTTCGGCACTCTGTGGCTTCTCGCGCCACGCGGGTGGCCGGCGCGCTGGCTTGGCTTGGCGACGTGGATACCGCTGCTGGCGGCCGAGCCATCGCACCCGGAACCCGGTCGCATGACCGTGACCGCTTTCGATGTGGGGCAGGGCATGGCGTTGCTGATTGAAACCAGCCATCACCGTCTGCTTTATGATACCGGCCCAAGCTACGGCCCCGAGATCAACGCCGGCAGCCGTGTCATCCTGCCGTATTTGCGGGCGCGCGGCATCGCGGCGCTGGACGGCATGATCGTCAGTCATAGCGACGCCGATCACTCTGGAGGTGCCTTGTCCGTGCTCGATGGCTTGCCGGTCGGTTGGGTGCTGGGGTCTCTTTTGCCAGATCATCCGATAGCTGCTGCGGCCAGGCACCACGTGCAATGCGCCGCCGGACAGGCGTGGACCTGGGACGGCGTGCGCTTCGAGATACTGCATCCACTCGCCGTCAGCTATGCGGACTTGACTCTTAAACCCAATGCGCGCGGGTGTACCTTGAAGATTACCGCCGGTGGCAAGTCGATGCTGCTCGCTGGCGATATAGAGGCCTTGCAAGAGTCGCAACTTGTGTCGCGCGACCGGGAGCGGCTGCGTGCCGATGTTTTGCTGGTTCCGCACCATGGCAGTGGCACCAGTTCGACGCTGGATTTTTTGAAGGCTGTGGGGCCGCAGGCGGCTGTCTTTCAGGTGGGGTATCGCAATCGTTATCAACATCCTAAAAGGGAAGTCTATGATCGCTATGGCGATTTGGGGATTCAGCGTCTGCGCACCGATCAATCAGGGGCGTTGACCATAGACTTTGGCCAGACGATCTGGATTGCGGGATATCGCGATGTGCATGCACGCTATTGGTACGGCCGGTGATTTTCGTCGAGCCGCCGACGGCGCGTAGATGGGTTCCTGATGTCGTGGCCGGGATTGGAGGCGCTGAATTAGAGCCTTCCTACCAGCCGCTTGTGGGAACTGCCGTTACAATTGGTCGACAATAACCATACGGAGACCGCTTGTGAGCAAGCCCAAGCTGCATTTCGCCCATGCCAACAGCTATCCGGCGGGCGTTTACCGCCAGTTCTTCGAGAGCCTGAGCGACCAGTTCGAGATTCAGGCGCTGGATATGCACGCGCATAATCCCAATTATCCCGTCACCGACTGCTGGCCGCATCTTGTGGACGAATACATCGCCGAACTGACCGCGCGTTACTCCGAACCCGTGATCCTGGTGGGGCATTCCCTGGGCGGCATGCTTAGTTTACTGGTCGCCCATGCGCGGCCGGACCTCGTGCGCTGCGTCGTCATGCTCGATGCGCCGGTGGTCGCGGGCTGGCGCGCGCTGGTCTGGCGCACCATCAAACTGGTTGGCAAGGCGTACGACGTTCCGCCGGCTAAATTCTCCAAGCGCCGCCGGAATGTGTGGCCGAGCGCCGCCGCCGCGTATGAGCACTTCGCCAGCAAGGATATCTTCGCCGCTTGGGCGCCGGGCGTGCTGACCGATTACATCGACAACGGCCTGAAGCCGCACCCGGAAGGGGTTCAGTTGCGCTACACGCGGGAGATCGAGACGGCGGTCTACGCCACCTTGCCCCATCATCTGCCGAAAATCGTGCGCGGGCGCTTTCCGGTGCCCATCGGCTTCATCGGCGGCACCGATTCGTGGGAAACCAGCCAATCTGGCCATGAACATACGCAAGCACTGGTGGGCAGCCACTTCCGGCTGATCCCCGGTGGCCATCTGTTCCCGATGGAGACGCCGGTTGCGGCGGCCGGGGCCACAGCCGATATGATCGCCGGTCTGCTGGACGAACAATCCATCGCCGGCGGCGCTAAAAAAGTTCTTAAATACGGGGCTTTCGCGTAAAATCTCGTCCATTCGGCGCGGTAGCGCCCCCCCGACAATTTTAGGAATACCTTGCGATGACGATTAAAAGCGATAAATGGATACGCCGCATGGCGGAGCAGCATGGGATGATCGAGCCGTTCTTCCCGGACCAGGTGCGCGAGCAGGATGGCCGCAAAGTCATCTCCTACGGAACCTCGTCGTATGGCTACGATATCCGCTGCGCCGACGAATTCAAGATCTTCACGAACATTAACAGCACCATCGTCGATCCGAAGAACTTCGATTCGAACTCCTTCGTCGACGTCAAGAGCGATGTCTGCATCATTCCGCCGAATTCCTTCGCGCTGGCCCGCACGATGGAGTACTTCCGTATTCCACGCAGCGTGCTGACCGTCTGCCTGGGTAAATCGACCTACGCGCGTTGCGGCATCATCGTCAACGTAACGCCGTTCGAGCCGGAATGGGAAGGCTATGTGACGCTGGAATTCTCCAACACCACGCCGCTGCCAGCGAAAATCTACGCCGGCGAGGGCTGCGCCCAGGTGCTGTTCTTCGAGAGCGATGAGGTGTGCGAGGTGTCGTACAAGGACCGCAACGGTAAATATCAGGGTCAGCGTGGCGTGACTTTGCCGAAAGCCTAAGGGCGCTCGATCACGTAATGAAATCAATAATCTTTTGCACGAGCTATATCCGGGACGCCGACGCATGGGAGACTCGGTATAAGCGCTGGCTCGATTATTATCAGGATTTCCCGCTTGATGTGGTCAAACGGCTCATGATCGACGACGGGTCGCCGTACCTGCCGCCGGCCGACGTCATCAAAACGGTTTCCAATACCGCTCCCCTGGCATCGTTAGATGACAAGAATTTAATCATTCGATTCGACGATAACCTGGGGCGGCAGAGTATCAAGGACTATCCCGGCTGGTGGCGCAGCTTTCTCCACTCGGTGGAGGTGGCCAGGGAGCTGGGTGTCGATAAAATCATCCACATCGAGTCGGATGCGTATATCTTGAGTCCACGCCTGCGCGATTTCATCGATCAGACCAGCACCGGCTGGCACGTTCTGTGGACGCAGCATAACAATTTTCCTGAAACGGCGATCCAGGTGATTTGCCGCGATCAGTTCGAGATTTTCGAAGACTTCAAACAGAAGAATCCGACCTTGCATTTCCCCGATATGGCCGAGCATATGCTGCCGTTTACGGCGGTGAATAAGGAATTCAAGGGCGACCGCTATAGTGAGCTCAAGCGAAATCGCGGTATATTCAAATCGAAGAAATTCAATTTTCTTCCGATTTTCAAGTGGGACTTCTTTAACGTACAAGTTCCGGAGGACGCGGACTTCGTGACGCAAGGCGTTATCAGCCAGCATCTGGAATACCGGCGCCGCGCATAAGCCGTTTTACAGCTTCACCGGCAGTATCATCTCCACACACAAGCCACCACCCGCACGGTTGGTGGCTTTTATACTTCCGCCGTGCGCTTCGATCACGTGCTGGGCGATCGCCAGACCCAGGCCGTGGCCTTCGGTGCCGGCGTTGGCGGACCGGAAGAAGGGCTGGAAGATGGTTTCCAGGTCGGCCGGCGCCACGCCCGGTCCCCGATCCAGCACGCGTATGCATAGCTGGCGCGCCTCGGGCAGGGCGCGCACTTGCAGCTGCACCTCGCCACCTTCGGCGCTGTGTTTGATGGCGTTGCGGACCACGTTCTCGATTGCGCGCCCCAGCAAATCGGCCTGCCCGACCACCAGCACATCGGCATCGCCTTCGCGCACCACCGTGCGTTGCTGGCTGGCCGCCTCGTAACTGGCGTCGTCGGCGATTTGCTCCAGCAGATCGGCCATGCTGATCTCTTCCTGGCTGGCCTTGATCGCGCCGGCCTCCAGGCGCGCCAACGTCAGCAGCTCGCCCACCAGTTTGTCCATGCGGACGCTCTCGCGCTCGATGCGCTCCATCGAGGCGGCGATCTTGTCCGGCTGCTGGTGCGCCAGGCCGATGGCCGCCTGCAGCCGCGCCAGCGGCGAGCGCAGTTCGTGCGACACGTCGTGCAGCAGGCGCGTTTGGCCGTCGATCAGATTGCGCAGGCGCGCTGTCATGCGGTCAAAGTCGCGACCGAGATCGTTCAGTTCCGTAAGGCTTTTGCCGGATGCGCTGACGAAACGCGGCGCCAGATCGCCGCCTGCGGCGGCATCGAATGCCGCCCGCAAGGCGCGGATCGGCCGCGAGAAGTACCACGCCAGGATCACCGAGAACAGCAGGCTGGCGAAAATCGCCGCGACGATCGGTATCCACGGCGTGAGCGGCTGGAATCGTGGACCCATCGGCCCGCGCGGGCCCTGCATGCCCGGCGCGCCGTTGGCGCCATTGCCACCCTGCGCCTGGCCGGGAGGCTGACCGCCGGGGGGCGCGCCGTCTGGCGGCGGATCGCCGGGACCACCGGGCCGATTTGGATCGAACCGGCCGTCGAAACCGCCGGCCATGCGCCGGTCCTCCAACAGCATCTGCTGGTTTTTCAAGCCGGCGAGTAGTTGCCGCGATTCGCTGTCGAAGCCGCGCTGGCGCTCGGCCCACGGTAGGAACAGCATATAGCGATTGCCTTGCGGATCGTACACCTGGCGCACCACGCGGCGTTTGCCGTCGTCCTTGAGCAAGGCGCGCGACTCGCGCAGCATGGCGGGGCTGACGACACGGCCCAGCATTTCGCGGCCTTCGTCGTCGACCGCGTAAACACGCCGCCTGTCCATATTTTCGAGCATGCGCCGCAGGGCGTTGGTGCCGCCGTATTCCAAGGTGGCGGCGGCGGCGTTGATGGCGATTTCCGCCGGCGGGCTGGTGTCGATGTCGGCCGGCGCGGTCTTTTGCTGGCTGCGGTCCTTGAGCCAGATGCCGCCGAGGACGCCCACGGTCGCAGTCATCTGTGCCAGCAGTATGCACACGAAAAACTTCCAGAACAGACGGCCCACAGGCTACTCCTTGATCAGTTGGTAGCCAAGGCGGTAGACGGTTTGCAGGCAGGAGCGGCCGTCGGCGATGGTGCCGAGTTTGTGGCGCAGGCTGCTCAGGTGGACATCGATATTGCGGTCGAAGCGGGCCAGCGGGCGGCCCAGGCCTTGTTCGGACAGGGTGTTCTTGCTGACCGGCCGTCCGGCGTTGCGGGCCAGGACCTCCAGCAGATTGAATTCGGTGCTGGTCAGTTCCAGCTTGGCGCCGGCCCAGGCGGCGCGGCGCTGCTCCGGCCACATGGTGAGCTGGCCGACGTTGAGGGCGGCCGGCGTGCCGTTGTCGGTCGGCGCGCTTTGCGCCCGGCGCAGGATGGCGCGGATGCGGGCCGTCAGTTCGCGCGGCGTGCAGGGTTTGGTGACGTAGTCGTCGGCGCCCAGCTCGAGGCCGACGATGCGGTCGGTGTCGTCGCCGCGGCCGGTGAGCATCAGGATCGGCAACTGGCTGTTGGTGCGGATGCGGCGCAGCGTCTCCAGGCCATTCATGCGCGGCATCATGACGTCGAGGATGGCGATGGAGTACGTGCCGGTGGCCGCTTCCGCGGTGCCGGCTTCGCCGTCGTGCACGGCTTTGACGTCGAAGCCTTCCTGCTCCAGATACTCCTGGAACATGCCCACCAGCTCGATGTCGTCGTCGATCAACAGTACTTTGCTCTTCATTGCCGCGCAATTCTTTGTATAAGGATCATCAATCATACCAGCGGGAGAGTTCCCGCCAGTCTACTTTTACGTCGATTTACAACGGCTTGCAGGGGTGCAATTCCGACGACAAAACCGGTTTTACGCCGATTTACGTTGTCCTTACGCTACTTAACATACGGCAACTAGAGAATGGCGTCTTCCAGTCGAGAAAGGATGGATTTGCATGAAAACCAACAAACTGAATGTACAAAAGCTGTTGCTGGCCATGGCGGTGGCGCTGCCCTTGTTCGCCGTGACCGGCGCCAGCGGCGCCAACGAGATGGACGATCATTCTCCGGGCATGCCGCCGGGCGGCGCCGCTCCCGACGGCGGTCCGCGCATGCATGGCGGCATGCCGCCGTTCGGTGCGCCGGTCATGGTCGGGCGCCCGCTGCTTTTGCGCGGCGTCGAGCTCAGCGAGGCGCAGGACGACAAAGTCTTCGCGATCCTGCATGAGGAACAGCCGTATCTGCGCGAGCAGGGCAAGGCGGCGGCCAAGGCGCAGGAAGCGCTGCGCGAGCTCGCCGCCGCCGACAAGTACGACGACGCCAAAGCGGCATCGCTGGCGCAGGCGGCCGCTACCGCCATGGCCAATATCTCGCTGCAGCGTACGCGCACCGAGCAAAAGCTGTTGGCGGTGCTCACGCCCGAGCAGCGCAAACAGCTGGATGCGGACAGGGACGGCAAGGGCAAGCCGCGCCGTTCGCGTTCCTAGATCTAACTGCAGCACCACCGAACCACCCCGGCCAGCGCGGGGTGGCGGTTCAATCACTAAGAAAGGGGAGCAAGCATGGAACATCATGACGATAGCGAACACAGCCTGGCGGCCGATCTGGCCGCAATGCTCAATCTGAACAGCGACCGTCGACAGACGTTGCGCTGGCTGTTGGCGGGCGCTTCGGCGCTGCCGATCATGGGTTGCGGCGGCGGGGACAGCGCCACCGGTACCACCAGCACCACCACGACGACGCCAGCCACCACGACCACCACCACTACAACGACGCCCACCACCGCCGGCTCGTGCTCGGTGATACCGGAGGAAACCGGCGGCCCGTATCCGGCCGACGGCACCAACAGCAATTCGAGCGGCGTGGTCAATGTGCTGACGCAATCGGGCGTCGTGCGCAGCGACATCCGCAGCAGCTTCAATGGCGCCACCGGCGTGGCGGCCGGCGTGCCGCTGACCATCAAGCTGCAGATCGTCAACACCAACGGCAGTTGCGCATCGCTCGAGGGTTTCGCGGTGTATCTGTGGCACTGCGACCGCGACGGTAATTATTCGTTGTATTCGAGTGGGGTGACGGCGCAAAACTATCTGCGCGGCGTGCAGGCGACGGATAGCAGCGGCAATGTGTCGTTCACCACGATCTTCCCCGGCTGCTATTCGGGGCGCGTGCCGCATGTGCACTTCGAGGTGTACCGGTCGTTGTCGGCGGCGACCAGCGCGGCCAACCGCATCAAGACGTCGCAATTCAGCTTCCCGGTGGCGACTTGCAATGAGGTGTACGCCACCACCGGCTACAGCGCGAGTGTGCGCAATATGGCCGCGATCAGCCTGGCGACCGACAACGTGTTTAGTGATGGATACTCGCTGCAGATGACCACGGTGACGGGCAATGCCACCGATGGTTATGTGGCGACGTTGACGGTGGGGGTGGCCGGTTAAGGCGGAGGTATCGTGGAGGCACGTAGGGCGGATTAGGCGGAACGCCGTAATCCGCCATCTTCGAGCCGCCGGCGGCGCACGCAAATGGCGGATTACGCTACGCTAATCCGCCCTACGTGTCTCCAGAATGAATCAGCCTTTAGCGGCCGCCCAAAGCGTCGCGAATCTTTTGGTCGGTCTTGTACTGGCTGAGCGCATACACCGCCCAGATCGCCGCTGGCAGCCAGCCGATCACGGTGATTTGCAGGATCAGGCAGATGATGCCGGCGAACGGACGGCCGATCGTGAAGAAGGTCAGCCACGGAAGGATCAGGGCAATAAGAAGGCGCATGTGTGTCTTGTCTCTCTATCTGACGACGGGGGCGTGCCGGCGGCACGCCCAAGCCGGAAATTTACCATATCGGCCGGACCATCCCGGCCGCGCCGTTAAGCGTCCAGCTTGACGCAATCGACGAAGTAACCACGCTTGCCATCGACCTCGCGCTTGACCAGGCCGTGCACGTCCGTCTCGAAGCCCGGGAAGCGCTCGTTGAAGTCGCGCGCGAAGCGCAGGTAATCGACGATGGTCTTGTTGAAGCGCTCGCCCGGAATCAGCAGCGGAATGCCCGGTGGGTACGGCGTCAGCAGGATCGACGTAATCCGGCCTTCCAGCTCCTCGATCGCCACGCGCTCGATTTCGCGGTGCGCCATCTTGGCGAACGCGTCCGACGGCTTCATCGCCGGGATCATGTCCGACAGATACATCTCGGTCGTCAGGCGCGCGACGTCGTAGGCTTTGTAGAAATCGTGGATCTGCTGGCACAGGTCGCGCAGGCCCATTTTTTCGTAGGTCGGGTTGGCTGCCGCGAATTCCGGCAGGATGCGCCACATCGGCTGGTTCTTGTCGTAGTCGTCCTTGAACTGCTGCAACGCCGTCAGCAGGGTATTCCAGCGGCCCTTGGTGATGCCGATGGTGAACATGATGAAGAACGAGTACAGGCCGCACTTTTCGATGATGACGCCGTGCTCGGCCAGGTACTTGGTGACGATCGACGCCGGGATGCCGCTGTCGGCGAACTGGCCGTCGAGCGACAGGCCCGGGTTGACGATGGTCGCCTTGATCGGGTCGAGCATGTTGAAGTTCGGCGCCAGGTTGCCGAAGCCGTGCCAGTCGTCCTCGGCGCGGATGACCCAGTCTTCGCGCGAACCGATGCCTTCTTCGGCGAAGTTCTGCGGGCCCCACACCTGGAACCACCAATCCTTGCCCCATTCCTGGTCGATCTTCTGCATGGCGCGGCGGAAGTCCAGCGCCTCCAGGATCGATTCCTCGACCAGCGCTGTGCCGCCCGGCGCTTCCATCATGGCCGCTGCGACGTCGCACGAGGCGATGATCGAGTACTGCGGCGAGGTCGACGTGTGCATCAGGTACGCCTCATTGAAAGCGTCGCGGTCCAGCTTGACGGTTTCCGATTCGCGCACCAGCACCTGCGAGGCCTGCGACAGGCCGGCGAGCAGCTTGTGGGTCGACTGGGTCGAGAAGATCATCGACTCTTTCGCGCGTGGACGGTCCTTGCCGATCGCGTGCATGTCTTTGTAGAAATCGTGGAAGGTGGCGTGCGGCAGCCACGCTTCGTCGAAGTGCAGCGTGTCGATTTTGCCGTCCAGCAGTTCGCGCAGGGTCTCGACGTTGTAAACCACGCCGTCGTAGGTCGACTGCGTGATGGTCAGGATGCGCGGCTTCTTGTTCTTGGCTTCGCGGGCGAACGGGTTCGCCTCGATCTTGCGCATGATGCTCTCCATCGAGAACTCTTCCAGCGGAATCGGACCGATGATGCCCAGGTGGTTACGCGTCGGCATCAGGAACACCGGAATCGCGCCGCACATGATGATCGAGTGCAGGATGGACTTGTGGCAGTTGCGGTCGACGACGACGATGTCGCCCGGCGCCACGGTCGAGTGCCAGACCATCTTGTTCGACGTCGACGTGCCGTTGGTGACGAAGTAGCAGTGGTCGGCGTTGAAGATGCGCGCGGCGTTGCGCTCGGACGCGGCGACCGGGCCGGTGTGGTCGAGCAGCTGGCCGAGTTCCTCGACGGCGTTGCAGACGTCGGCGCGCAGCATGTTTTCACCGAAGAATTGGTGGAACATCTGGCCGATCGGCGACTTCAGGAAGGCGACGCCGCCCGAGTGCCCGGGACAATGCCACGAGTACGAACCGTCGTTGGCGTAGTGCACCAGCGCGCGGAAGAACGGCGGCGACAGGCCGTCCAGGTAGGACTTGGCTTCGCGGATGATGTGGCGGGCCACGAATTCGGGCGTGTCCTCGAACATGTGGATGAAGCCGTGCAGCTCGCGCAGGATATCGTTGGGGATGTGGCGCGAGGTGCGCGTTTCGCCGTACAGATAGATCGGGATGTCGGCGTTCTTGTAGCGGATTTCTTCGACGAAGGCGCGCAGCGATTTGAGCGCGGTGTCGGTCTCCTCGACCGAGCCGGCGCCGAATTCCTCGTCATCGATCGACAGCACGAAGGCCGACGCGCGCGATTGCTGCTGGGCGAACTGGGACAGGTCGCCGTAGCTGGTCACGCCCACCACTTCCATGCCTTCTTTTTCCATTGCATCGGCGAGGGCGCGAATGCCCAGGCCGGACGTGTTCTCGGAACGGAAATCCTCGTCGATGATGACGATGGGGAAACGAAATTTCATGCATGTCTCCAAAAAAGCAAGCCGCCCCTGACAAATGTGAAGGGGCGGACAGGGCGCGACACTATTGCTAGGAATCGCAGAAAAAAAATAAGAACGGGATTCTCGCAGAAATGCGCCCGCTGCGGGAAAAAAATATCATATAGAAAAAATGAGCAAACCGCGCAGTAGAGTGCCTCAGCGGTGTGACGGGCGTATTACAGCCGGCCAGACCTTAATGGAGCCAGGCGATGACGCCCAACGCAATGCCCACGCCGGCCACGCCGTACGCCAGGCCCATCATCCATTTCTTGCGGGTGAGCAGGGTAATGGCCGCCAGCGAAATGGCGATCTGCTCGGCGGTGGTCGCCAGCGCCCATTGGTGATGATGGTGCATGGCCTCGTCGGACTTGTGATTCCATTCCTTCGACGATTCCTCCCATTTCTCGGCTTCCTTGCGGATATCGTCCTTTTCGGCCTTGTAGCGGGCGACCTCGGCCTCATATTTCTTAGGATCGACCCCGGGCAGTGTCATGGCCAGCTCGGCCAGATTCTGCTTGCTGGACTTGGCCTGGTAGTAATTCCAGCTGTTGGCGGCCTGCGTCTTGTCGATCGCGGCGTTATTCTTGAACATGGCCGCGTCGTTCTGCGTCGCCCCGCCAAGATAGCCGAAAGCGGCACCGACGGTTGCCAGAATGGCCGTCATGACGGCAATATTGTTTGAAAAGCCATCGTTTCCGTGGGCTGCGTGTTCCACCGCGTGATCGTGCGGTCCGTGTACGTGAAAACCTTGGCCTGACATGGTTGCTTGAATCCTTGAAGAGTAAAGTTAAACTTTGCGGCGATAGGTGACAAACGCATACGACAAGCCGGACGTCTCGGAGGTGTGCTGCTCGCGGGCGGTTTCTTCCCACACAGCGCGGTCGATTGCGGGAAAGAAGGCGTCGCAGTCGAAGGTTTTGCCGACTTCGGTGACGATCAAGCGGTCGGTCAACGCCATCGACTGCTTGTAGATCTCGGCGCCGCCGATGACGTAGCCTTCGGCGCCGTCCAGCAGCGCGATGGCCGCTTCGACCGAGTCCACCGCTTCGACGCCGTCATGGCGCCAGCCGGCGTTGCGGGTGATGACGATGTTGCGGCGGTTGGGCAGCGGGCGGCCGATGGAGTCGAAGGTTTTGCGGCCCATGATGATTGGATGGCCGGTGGTCAGGCGCTTGAAATGGGCCAGATCCTCCGGCAATTTCCACGGCAAAGTGTTGTTGATGCCGATGCCGCCTTGCTGGTCGGTGGCGACGATGATGGTCAGTGTGCTCATGGATACTCTGTAAGGTTGGGTGAGAATTCCCGGTGGCTGGTATTATCGTTGAAATTGCGGTCCGCTTCCATGACCGTTGAGTAATTTGCCAGAGCGAGTAGCAAGCGCGAACGCTGGCGCGAACACCCTATGAATCCGGCCTCACGGCCATACCGAGTACCTATGACGAATTTCGAAAAAACCGGCAGCCGTTCCATCCCGTCCCTGCAAGCGACCGTTGAAGAATATATCGAGCCGCGCAGCGGCGCGCGCCACATCCATCTGGCCAGCGACCAGCAGGAGCTGGTGTTCCTGGTCGCCTTCCCGACGGTGCCGGACGTCAGCGACGGCCGCGCCCACATTCTGGAACACCTGTCGCTGTGCGGCTCCGAGCGCTATCCCGTGCGCGATCCGTTTTTCTCGATGCTGCGCCGCTCCACGGCCACCTTCATGAACGCGTTCACCTATGCCGACCGCACCGTCTACCCGTTCGCCAGCACCGACCGCAAGGATTTCTTCAACCTGCTCGACGTGTATCTGGACGCGACCTTCTTCCCCAACCTGGACTACCTGAACTTCCTGCAGGAGGGCTGGCGCCATGTCCTCAAGGACGGCAAACTGGCCTACCAGGGCGTGGTGTTCAACGAAATGAAGGGCGCCTTCAACGATCCAATGCGCGCTCTGTATAGCGGCATCGAAGGCACGCTGCTCAAAGGGACGACCTATGAGGTGGAATCCGGCGGCGATCCGCTGGTGATCCCGGAGCTGACGCACGAGATGCTCAAGGAATTCCACGCCAGTCATTATCATCCGTCGCAAGCGGTGTTCATGACAGCGGGCGCCATCAGCGCCGAGGAAATCCAGGAGCAGATCAAGCTGCGCGTGCTTTCCAAATTGCCGGCCGCCGCGCAGGAACGCATGTTGCCGCAGTTGGCGGAATACTGGACCGCGCCCCGTGTCAACGAGGTGCGCATTCCGTCGCAGCAGGCCAAGGCCGACGAATACGGTCTGCAGTTTTCGTGGTTGCTGGGTGAATCGACCGACCCGATGGCGTATTACAACGCCTATCTGCTTGACTCCGGCCTGCTGGGCGACGCCTCGTCGCCGCTGATGAAGGCCATGGAATCGGCCGGTTACGGTCGCCCATCGCGCCTGAACGGTCACGACGACGGCCCGCGCCAGCTGATTTTCCACGTTGGCATGGAAGGCCTGACCGAGCCGCAGATCGAAAAAGCGCGGGTGCGCATCTGGTCCGCGCTGGAGCGCGCGGCAAAGCAGGGCGTGCCGACCGACGCGCTGCAAGCGGCGTTGCGCGACATCCGCTACAGCCAGCGCGACACCGCCAACTCCCATATGCCGAACGCCTTGAGCCGCCTGCTGCACGCGCTGCCGGTGGCCATGCGCGGCGGCGACGTGTTCGATGCGCTCGACGGCGAAGCACACCTGGCCAAGCTGGAAGAAGCGATCCAGGACCCGGACTACTTCAAGTCGCTGGTGCGCTCGCTGCTGGAAAGCCCGACGCGCTTGACCACCAGCGTCATTCCGGATGCCGCTTACTTCACGGAGCGCGACGCGCTGGAAGAGGCGCAACTGGCCGTGCGCAATGCCGCGCTGACCGATCACGAACGCGCCCGCATCGAAGCCGAAACGGCCGCTCTGGACAAGCACCAGCAACTGCCTTCCAATTCGGAGGTGCTGCCGCGCATCCGCCCGTCGGACGTCAGCATCCACCCGGCGCCGGCGCTGCCGTTGCCCGCGCCGTTGGCCGCGCAGGGTGGCCCGGTGCTGCCGTTCACCATCGCCTCCAACGGCTTGTCGTACGCGCGCGTGAACTACGACGTATCGCATTTCGACGCGGCCGACTGGCCCTGGTTGCGCCTCTACGCGGATGTGGTCACCGAGATCGGTGTCGGCGACATGGATTACGAGGACGCCGACGCTTGGCGCCAGCTGATGGCGCCATCGTTCGACGTCGGCCTGGACGCGACCCAGCAGCCCGGCGGCGCGTTGAGCCTGGAGCTGTGGTTCGGCGCCAGCGGCTTGCGCGAGGATCACGAGGGTATCGCGGAACTGATTTCGCGCACCCTGTCTGAGACGCGCTTCGACGAATACGAGCGCCTGGCCTTCTTGATCGACAGCGAAGCGCAGGACCGTTTGACCGGCCTGGCGCAGGCGGGCAACCGCTACGCCATGCTGGCGGCGACCGCGCCGTTGTCGCCGCTGCGCCGTTTCGACGACGTTGTCGGCGGCGCGGCGTCGCTGCCGTTTTACGCCAAGCTGCTCGAGCAGAGCAAAACGCAGGAGGGCATCGCGACGATCGCCAGGCGTCTGAGCGCGCTGCACAGCCGCGTGACCGGCGTGACGCCGATCGTGTTGTCGGCCGGTTCCGGCGACGACAGCACCGATTTGGCGCGCATGGTCAAGCTGCCGGCGTCGCAAGCGGAAACGCCGGGTGTTTCGGCGGCGCCGGAGAGTTTGCCGTTGGCGGATGCGGCGCTGCACGCGGTTAGCCAGATCAACCATTGCGTGGTGGCCTGGCGTGTGCCGATGGTGCACGAAGCCGGTGCGGCGGCGCTGGCGGTTGCCGCCGAGTTGATGACCAACCAGTTGCTGCACGCGGCCTTGCGCGAGAAGGGCGGGGCGTATGGCGGCAGCGCGGGCTACGGCGGTGGCAGCGGTACGTTTGTGATGGCGTCTTACCGCGATCCGCGTCTGGCCGAGACCTACGCCGACTTCGGCGTGGCGATCGATCAGATGCTGGAGAACGACTTCTCGCAGGAGGAGCTGGAAGAGGCGATCATCTGCGTGATCAAGGGGCTGGACAAGCCGAATTCGCCGCACGAGCAGGTCACGCACGCGTGGAGTTTGTACCGTCGCGGGATCAGCGAGGAATTGCGTCAGCAGTTCCGCACCGGGGTGCTGAATTGCACGCTGGACGATATCCGCGCGGCGGTGCGCACGTGGATCAAGGATGGTCAGGCCAGCCGCGCGGCGTTCGTCGGCGACCTGTCGCAGGACTTGTCTGGATTGAAGACGGTGGATTTGGTGGAGTTGGCCAACGCTGCGTAGACGAGCGTAGGGCGGATTAGGCGGAACGCCGTAATCGGCCATGCATGCGTCAACGGGGCGCATGCATGGCCGATTACGCTTCGCTAATCCGCCCTACGTGGTTTAGATAATTTCAGCGTTTGTGGCCGTCGCGTGGAAAGCGAGCATGTGGTCCGCCAGCGCCTGCGGCGCCTCCAGCGGAATCATATGCCCGGTATCGCCCGTCAGCATCCTCAAACTGGCGTTGGGAAAACGCTCCGCCATCTGCCGTAGATCCTCCGGGGGCACAAGGTTGTCCTCTTCCGCGCCGACGATCAACACCGGAAAACTCAACTCCGCCAACCGGTCCATCAAATCCGGCCGGTCGATGGTCGTCGCGAACTGCGTCAGCAGCACTTCCTTCCCGAGATCGAGCGCCATTTGCTGGATCGGCCCGACGATCGCCTCATCGTCCAGATGCGACGGGTGCAGCAACTCACGCAACCTCTGTCGCGACATTCCCGCATATGCGTTCCGCTCCAACATCGCCACGATGCGCTCGCGCGCCAGCACCTCCGCAGGTTTCAGTCCCTTGGCCGAATTGGCGATCAACACCAGCGACTTCACCCGCTCGGGATGAGCCACCGCGTGCTCGATCGCCAGGTAGGCACCAAGCGAAAACGCCACCAGATGGGCCGCCGGCGCGCTGTGCGCGGCGATCAGCTCCCGCATCTGTTGCCGTGTGCGGGCCTTGTGCAGCGGTACATAATTAAAATCGAAGGCGTCACCCAGCAGCGGCGTGAGCCTCGACCACATCCGCTCGTCGCACAAGGTGCCCGGAAGAAGATCGAGTCTGGTTGTCATTTTATTTAACGTGTTTAACTGCCTGTTGAATAGTGGCCGTATTGTAGGGCAAACCGGCGAATCTACGATCTGCTGAGCCGTTGGGCAAGCGCGAGAGCAAACCGTCGCAGGTCCGGGACGGCGGTCGCCTCCCAATATGTAGCTTTGAGCCAAGGACCAATATAAAACAGAGAACCGGAACTCATGCCGTGCTGATCGATGGCCGCGCAGTCACTCCCGACCTCCAGTCCCAGTCCCAATCTGTCCGCCCGGATTAAGCCATCTCGCAGAAGTTGCTGGACTAGTTCGTTGCCACTATTGCGCGGATCGGCGCAAGGCCCGGTACAATTGATAACGGCGCCAGCACGCACAACGATCGTCTGAGCCGCGCCGCGCCGGCGCAACGTCACCGCGATATCGGTGTTGTTTTCGTCAAAGCCAATAATCCGCGCGGCGAACGTTTGTACCACTCCAGATTGGAGCGATTCGGTCAGTTGCTGGTGCAAGGTGGGGGAGAGGCGGTGGCGATGGATATCCCAGTACGCCTGAACATGGCGCAAAAAACGTTTTCGTTCTTTTTCCGTATATCCCAACCAGATATCCGCAGCGACGGGGCGCAGCAGCGTCATGGCATCGCGCCAGTCCCGACGCTCCGCCGCGAGCCTCCGGACATAACGCCGAAATTCGCATAGTTGTTCCCGCACGGTGGTGGCCTCTCCCCAAATGGCCTGCGGTCCGGAGTCGCCGCCGTGACGATGGCCGTCATGACGATGGGGATGTGGTACCAGCCCCCTGCGCGACACTGCGATGATTGGACGCGCAGGATTCTGTTTCAGCAGAGTTGTCGCCGTGTCCACCATGGTCAATCCCGTGCCCAATAGCAATACGGGTTGATCCGCCGGGATGCGTGCCATGCCACCAGGCTCCCAAGGATCCCCAAGGTACCGTTTGCTGCTAAGAATGGCCTTGCCGGCGATGGGCAGGGTGGACGGGAAGTACCCCAGCGCTAACACTATGTGGTCGGCTATGATGGTTGAACCATCATCCAGCTGGGCGACCAGCGCGGTGGCATCGTTCGCGGGGTGTATGGCAGCGACATGCCGGAAGACACGCTCAAGTGTGACATGGGGCGGAGCATCCCGTTCAGTCTGCTCCAGCAGCCATTCCAGGTAGTCACCGTAGATCTGGCGCGGGACGAAGCTGCCGGCATCAATTCGCATATCCACGGTGTGGGCAAAACGCAGGAAGTGCTCCGCGTCGTCTTCGAGCGCGCTCATGTTGCCCGCTGGTACATTCAGCGTATGGTCGGGACTTTGGGTGCCGTAGGCCATACCCCGTGCGATACGTTCGCCGCCGTTGACCAACACCACGCGCACGGGGGAAGTATGGTGCTGCCTAAGAAGTTGCACTGTAGTAACGGCACCGGAAAAGCCGGCGCCGATGATAACAATGGTTTTCATTTTCAATTTTTTTTCAAATAGGCCATGCAGGCAGATTTGATATCATAAATTGAATAATTATTTATTTATAAGAAAATTAACTTCACAGGTGGCCAGATTTAAACCGCCATTGGCGCCGTGATCGGCGCGTGGTGTTGGTAGCCTTCCAGCGAGAAGTCGGACGGTTCGACCTTTTCCAGCCATTCCGGCTCGTACTTGCCGGTCTTGGCGAAGTCCGGTACGCGCTCGGAGATGCGCAGTTGCGGCGCGGCGAACGGCGTGCGGGTCAACTGCTCCTTGACCATGTCCATGTGGTTTTCGTAGATGTGGGCGTCGCCGATGAAATAGCTGAACCAGCGCGGCGTGTAGCCGGTCAGGCGGCCGACCAGATGCATCAGCGCCGCGCCCTCGGCCAGGTTGAACGGCGTGCCCAGACCCAGGTCGTTCGAGCGTACGTAGAGGCACATGGACAGCTCGCGGGTGGTTGGATTCGGGATGAACTGGTACAGCAGGTGGCAGGCCGGCAGGGCGACCGCGTCCAGCACGGCCGGATTCCAGCCGTGGAACAGGATGCGGCGGCTGCCTGGATTGTTGACGATGGTATCGAGGCACTCGCGCAGCTGGTCGATCGATTTGTGCAGCAGGACCTTGGGTACGCCGGCGTCGTCGAATTGGGAGATCAGGCGGAAGCCGTTCTTCTGCGCGTCGGCGATTTGCGCCGGTTGATCGAGTTCGATCAGCTTGAAGCCGGGCCACTGGCGCCATTGAACGCCGTAGACCGGACCAAGGTCGTCCTCGCCGAGGCGATACGGATTGTCCAGCCATTGTTTGTTTTCGTTGGCGTTCTGGTCCCAGACTTTACACCCCAGCGCGCGGAAGTCGGCGGCGCTGCGGGACGCGCGCAGGAACGCGCACAGTTCTCCGACCACGGATTTGAAGGCCAGGCGCTTGGTCGTCACGGCGGGAAAGCCGTCGTTGAGCAGGTCGAAGCGCATCATCGCGCCCGGCACGCTCAGTGTGCGGATGCCGGTGCGGTTGTCTTGCCAGCTGCCGGTGTCGAGGACGGTCTGGATCAGTTCCTGGTATTGCTGCATATGTTCTCCAACGTGAGCGTTGCGGCTCTAAAGTCGGGTATTTTATCAGAGGCATGTAGGGCGGATTAGGCGGAACGCCGTAATCGGCCATGCATGCGCTGCCGGCGGCTTATGCATGGCCGATTACGCTTCGCTAATCCGCCCTACGTGTCTCCGTGGTGTCTCGTCAGCTGCTTGTCCAGGTGTGCGACGATCGCTCTCATCGCCGGATCGGCGGCCAGATTATTGAGCTGGTATGGGTCCGTTCGGACGTCGTACAGCTCCGCCGCCTGACGCTTGGCGGTCGCAAGATCCAGCAGCCGGTCCATAGCGGGATTGCCCCGGCCGACGATCATCGCGGTCTTGGTGGGGCTGGGGGCGATGCCGGCGAACGCCGCATCGACATCGCTGTCCAGCTGCGCTGGCGTGATGGCTTGTTGTGCGGGCGCCCCAGCCGGCCAGCGGTCCGGGAAGGCGTTGCGAATGTAAAGGTACTGAGGTGTTCTGATCGCGCGGGCAGGATAGCTTTCGCTGGCGCTCAGCACAAAGGGCCGCCCGCTAATTGCCGCCCGCTTGCTCACGCCGGCGACGTCAAGGACGATTGACGCCAGATCGGCGCTGCTGACCAGCGCTCTCGATACTCGCCCGCCGGCTATTCCGCCGGGGTACAGGACGACCAGTGGCACATGAGTACCGGCGTCGTAAAGCGTCCCTTTACCGCGCGGGAAGGACCAGCCGCCTTTGCCGGTCATGACGACCAAGGTACTCGACAGTTGGCCCGCGCGTTCCAGCCGGTCGATCAGCAAGCCCGCTTGGTGGTCGAAGCGCTCGATCTCCGAACGGTAGGCGGAGATATCGCTACGCACTGTCGGCGTATCGGGCAGGTAAGGCGGCACCATGAGGTTTTCGATATCGACGGGCGCGCTGGACCGGCGCTGTGGACTTTTCGATTCAAGGCAGAACAAAAGGGGCTTGCCGGCGGGCCGCTTGGCGAGGAAAGCGTCGAAATTGTCGTTTACGACCGCGTAGCCATTTTTTCTGAGCAGGTTGACGTAGGGGAGTTGCGCGCCCGGCGATTCGATAAATGCGTTTTCAAAGCTGATGCCAGCGCGTTCGAGGCGGGCGAATGTCGGCATGCGTATACCAAGCTTGTCCACCGCCTCCGAGCCTTGCCAACTCCAGCCGTCCGCGATCAGCAGCAGAATATTGGGGCGTTGCGCGGACTTGGCGCCGGTTGGAGCAGCCAGCGCCAGGCCCAGATTACCCAGTAACGCGCCGCCAAGCGCCATCGATGTTCGCGTGATCGCCTGGCGTCGGGTTATCTTTTTGCTCATGCCCGTCCGGTCCTCTTAGCGGCTGCCAGACTTGGGCTTGCGGCCGCCCGGTTGCGCGGTCACCTTGCCGGCGGCGCGGGCGAGCGATTTGGCGCCACGGCCGCCGGTGACAACGACAGCACCCTTCGGCGCCGCCGGTTTGCCGCCACCGCCGTATATGCGGCCCGTGCCGGCTTTGCCGCCGGCGGAGCGGGCACCGCCGGTTCCCTTGCCGGTCGCCGGTACGGGTGGTGTCCAAGTGCCCAGAGAGGCGTCGCCGCCTGCCGGCCGCGCGGTCGCTTTTCCGGCAGCCGTTCCGCTGGCAGTCTTGCCGGCCGCCGATCCACCCGCCGGGCCGGTGAACGGACGTTTTTTCTTGGCCGGGGCTTCGGCCGCCGCTTTCTTCGCCAGCGCCGCCGCCACGCCTTTAGGGCCGGTTTCCGGCACGCGGTGATCGGCCTCGAAACCCGGTTCCTCTTCGCGCCGTATCACTTGGCCGGTCAGCGTTTCGATCGTCTTCAGGATCTCGACTTCGTCGGCGCATACCAGCGATACCGCTTCGCCTTCCATGCCCGCGCGGCCGGTGCGGCCGATGCGGTGGATGTAGTCTTCCGCGACTGTCGGTAAATCGAAGTTGACCACCTGCGGCAGCGCTTCGATATCCAGGCCGCGCGCGGCGACGTCGGTCGCCACCAGCAGCTGGACTTCGGCCTGTTTAAAGCGCGCCAATGCCTTCAGGCGCGCCGGCTGGGTTTTGTCGCCATGGATGGAATCGGCCGAGATGCCGTGTTCCTGCAACGTCTTGACCAGCGTCTCGACGCCTTTGCGCGTTTTGACGAATACCAGCACCTGGCCCCACTGCAGTTTCTTCAGCAGATGCAGCAGCAGTTCCGGCTTGCGGCGCTTATCGGTGGGGATCAGCCATTGTTTGACGGTTTTGGTGGTGGTGTTACTGGCGCTGACCTGGATCGATACCGGGTCCTTCAACATCCCTTTTGCCAGTTTGCGGATCTCGTCGGAGAACGTGGCCGAGAACAGCAAGGTCTGGCGCTTCTTCGGCAGCGCCGCGAGGAGGATGTCCAGATCGCGCTCGAAACCCAGGTCCAGCATGCGGTCCGCCTCGTCCAGCACCAGTGTTTGCAGCATCGTGAAGCTGATCGCGCCCTGGTCGTGCAGGTCTTTCAGTCGGCCGGGCGTCGCCACCAGCACGTCCAGGCCTTTGCGCAGCTTGGTGATCTGCGGCTCGATCGGCACGCCGCCGTAGGCCACGGCGGAGCGCAATGGCAGATTGCCGCCGTAGGTGCGGAAGCTTTCATAGACCTGCTCGGCCAGTTCGCGCGTCGGCACCAGCACCAGGCAGCGCACCGCTTTCGGTCCGGTCACGCCGTCCATGGTCAGGCGCTGAAGGATGGGCAGCGCGAAGCCGGCCGTCTTGCCGGTGCCGGTTTGGGCTGCGGCCATCAGGTCGCGGCCCGCCAGGACGACGGGAATGGCTTGCTTTTGGACGGGCGTCGGCTGTTTGTAGCCCAGGGTGTCCAGCGTGCGCTGGATTGGATCGATCAGGCCGAGTGCTTGGAAGGTCATTGTATGTGCAGTAAAACGAAAAGAGGGCGCAGTGTAGCCGGTTGTCCCGGCTTGTGCGAAATTAGTTGGCCAGTGCGGCGGACCACAGCGATAGGACCTCGCGCACGCGGTCGTCCGGCATGTTGAGCAGATTGTCGCCGACGTACAGCTCCACCGAGCTGCGGTCCTGCAGCGCCCCATGGCTGGCGCCGTTGAACAGCCATATGCTGTGCCGCTCGGCGATCAGGTTGCGGATGTTCAGCGCGCGGTCGCGGCTCACCGGCAGATGCAGGTGCAGCATGCTGGCTTGCGGGCGCGCCGGATTGGGCGTCAGCAGCGGATAGTCGCGCAGCGTCTCGTAGAGCCACAGCGTGCGGCGAAAGTAATCCGGCATCGCCGCCAGCCGCGCATCGAACTGCATCGCGGCGGCCACCACGTACGGCGTGCGCTGGTAGACATTGCCGCCCTGGCGGCGGTACCACTCCTGCGCTTTAGCGACAAACCGGGAGGACCCAAGCAGCATGGCGCCGCCCATGCCGCCTATGCCTTTATACAGCGACACGTAGACCGTGTCGAAACCGGCGGCGATCTCGCTGGCCGGCCGTCCATAAGCGGCGGCGGTTTCCCACAGGCGGGCACCGTCCAGGTGCAAATGAATGGCCTCCTCGCGGCAGTAGGTCTTGATGGCGGTGAGATCTTCCCATTCCGGGCATTGGCCGCCGATCTCGCGCATCGGCAGTTCCAGCGTGGCCGCGCCCAGTTTGTCCGGTATGCCCTGGAGTTCTTCGAGCGTCCATGGACGGTTCTGGTCACCGATCTGCAAGGCGTGGAAATGGTCGAACAGCTGGTGGTTGCCACGTTCGTGGCGCAGGATGTGCGAGGTCGGGTGCAACGCCACCAGCTTGCTGCCGCGTTCCTCGCAGGCGATGCGCAGCGCGGTCGCTTGCGTCATGGTACCGGTGATGCAGAACAGCGCCGCCTCGAAACCCAGCAGTTTTGAGACTTTTTGCTCGAATTCCTGGATCAGGGTGCCGCTGCCGTAGGTGTCGTGTTCCACGCCGTTGGCTTCGCACCACGCCGCCATCGCCGCGAACAGCTGCGCGGGCGAGGGTTGGCGGTGGCCGGGAAGGTGGGTTCGGCAGCGCAGGCGCAGTTCGGCGTCGGTCAATTCATTCTCCTGAAAGGTGAATGATAACCCGATCATGGACAAACGCCGTCAAATATACCGGCGTGGTTTGGATGTCCGGTTCAATGCGCGGTGTGGACGTTGTGGAACTGCAGCGCGGCCAGGTTGGCGTAAATGCCGCCCAGCGCCACCAGCGACGTGTGGGTGCCGGTTTCGACGATTTTGCCGTCTTCCATGACGATGATCCGGTCCGCGCGCTGCACGGTCGCCAGGCGGTGGGCGATGATGACGGTGGTGCGGCCGACCATCGCCGCTTCCAGCGCCTTTTGCACCAGGCGTTCCGATTCGGCGTCCAGCGCGCTGGTGGCTTCGTCGAGCAGCAGCAGTGGCGGATTTTTCAGCAGCGCGCGGGCGATGGCGATGCGTTGGCGCTGTCCGCCGGACAGGCGCACACCGCGCTCGCCCAGGAACGATTTGTAGCCCTGCGGCAGACGTTCGATGAATTCGTGGGCGGCGGCCAGCTTGGCGGCCTGGATCACTTCCTCGTCGGTGGCACCGGCGCGGCCGTAGCGGATGTTTTCCATCGCGTCGGCCGAGAAGATCACCGTATCCTGCGGCACGATGCCGATGGCGTCGCGCAGCGTGTGCAGGTCAAGCTGCGTGATGTCGACGCCATCGAGCTTGATGCTGCCGCTCTGCGGATCGTAGAAACGCAGGAACAGCTGGAACAGCGTGGTCTTGCCGGCGCCGGAGGGCCCGACCACGGCCACGGTTTCACCGGGCTTGATGTCCAGCCACAAGTGGCCCAGCGCGGCCGTTTCGGGCCGCGACGGATACGAGAACGTGACATCGTTCAGGGTCAAGGCAGCGCCGTTGGCGGCGCGCGGCGGCAGCGCCAGCGGCTTGGCCGGCGACTGGATATTCGATTTGACCGCCATCAGTTCCAGCAGGCGCTCGGTGGCGCCGGCGGCGCGCTGCGCCTCGCCCATCACTTCCGACAGGGCGCCAATGGCGCCGGCCACGATCGAGGCGTACAGGATGAACTGACCCAGGTCGCCGCCCGTCATGTCGCCCGACAGCACGGCGTGGGCGCCCAGCCACAGCACGAATACGATGGTGCCGAATACCAGCACGATGGCGATCATGGTCAGCAGTGCCCGGGCGCGGATGCGGCGCATCGCGGTCTTGAACGCGCCCTCGACGGAGGCGCCGAAGCGGTTCGATTCGATTTTCTCGTGCGTGAAGGCCTGCACGGTCGGCATGGCGTTGAGGATTTCGCCGGCCATGGCCGAGGCGTCGGCCACGCGGTCCTGGGAGTCGCGCGACAGCTCGCGCACGCGGCGGCCGAACATCACGATCGGCAGCACCGTCAACACCAGCAGGCCGATGATGATGGCCGACAGTTTGACACTGGTCACGAACAGCATCACCAGGCCGCCGATGAACAGCAGCACATTACGCAGCGCCATCGAGATGCTGGTGCCGACGACCGCTTGTATCAGCGTGGTGTCGGTGGTGATACGCGACAGGACTTCGCCGGTCTGCGTGGTCTCGAAGAACTCGGGGCTTTGGGTGACGACATGCTTGTAGACGGCGCTGCGGATATCGGCGGTGACCCGTTCGCCCAGCCAGGAGACGGTATAAAAGCGCGCAGCCGTGGCCAGCGCCAGCACTGTGGCCACGCCGAACAGCGCCAGGAACACCAGGTCGACATGTTTGATGCTTTTATCGCCGGTGCCGCCGAAACCGAGATCGATCATCTGCTTGAAGGCGGCCGGAATGGCGAGGGTGGCGCAGGCGGCGACCACCAGCGCGATACCGGCCATGACGAATTGACGCTTGTACGGCGCCAGGAACGGCAGCAGGCCGCGCAGGGTGGAAATGCTGCCTTTCTTTTGTTCCCTGTTGACGTTGGGCGCGACTGCGGAGGGGGTGCTGGCGGTGGTGCTGTTGGTCATCGTGTGGCTGCGGTTTCGGTAAATATGCTTTGGGTTGTTCTAATATTCTTCTACAGTTTCATCGGGCTGACATACCCCGTCAGTTCCAGATAGGCGCGACCCGCCGGCTTGCCGTCCCGCGTCAGCGTCACCGCGCCTTCCCAGTACACCGCGCCGGTCGAGCGGCGCGAGTCCAGCTCTTGGTCGTCCTGTAACGGCACGATCCGCCATTCGACGTTGCCGGTGGTGAGCCGGCTCTCGACCGGATACTCGGCATTGGTGCGGGGCGAGCGCCAGCGCCTTTGCCCGGCAAAACCCACCTGCTCCGGTGGGAACTGCGTGATCTTACCGGATGCGTCGCGCCATGTCGCGTGCGACCATAGTTTAGCACCTGTCTTGTCGCGGAGTTGGAAAGCCATCAGGGCGCCGCCGTCATCGAGGTTGGCGCCTATCCAATCCCAGCCGACGGCGCCCGAATCGCCGCCCATGATATCGCTGGACCACTCGTGGTCGAGCCAGCTTGCGCCGGTGACGGCCGACGCCTTGCCGCCGCGCGTGATGGTGCCGGTGGTGGCCAGTTGCGGCTCGCTGTAGTAGTAGCTGGCCTGCTCGGGACGCGGCCCCTTGCGCGAATAGCCGCGTTGGCCCTGGAGCAGCACCGGCTGCGACGGCGCCAGCTTCAGGTTGAGCGCGAAGTTGGCGGCGTCCACGCGGATCGCATAGCTGCCGTCGGCGTTGCGCGTCATGCGCCAGTCGTCCAGCTTCACATCGGCGTCGCCGACCTTGGCGTAGGCGATGTCGAAGCCTTCGCGCGCGCTGCGCTGGTCGTGCAGCAGTTTGCCGTTGGCCGGGTCGGAGACGGCGGCGTGGCCGATGATCAGCTGTTTCGGCGCGAACTTGCTCGGGTTGGCCCGGTCATGTTCCGTCCCGCTGCGGAAGAATGTGACCTGGAAGCCCAGCGGCTTGCCATCGGTTGTATTGAGCCAGCCGGTGACGTACCACCATTCGATTTTGTAATCCGGATGGGCGCCATAGTCGGCGGGGAAGCGCAGCGAGGCGCCGGCCGGCAGCGGCGCGACCGGTGAGTATCCGGGCGCCGCCGCCCGCGAGGACAGGCCGCACAACAGCATTAGAAACACCACGCAGTAGCGCATCAAGTACATCACCAGTCCTCCCTGACCGCGCGTATAGGCCCGCCGGACAGCGATTGGCGGCCCGCCAGCAGGGCCGTCAGCGCCGACGCGGCCAGCAACAACCCGGCGACGGCCGCCAGCAAACCCCAAGGCAGATGCAGCTGCATGGTCCAGTGGAACGACTGCGGATTGACGACGAAGACCAAAATCAAGCTGATGACCCAACCCAGGACGAAGCCGGTGGCGATGCCCAGGCCGGTGAGCGCGCCGCCCTCGATGGCCAGTATCGACAGGATCTGGCCCCGCGTGACGCCGACGTGGCGCAACATGCCGAACTCCTTGGAGCGCGCCAAGGTCTGCGCCGAGAAGGTGGCGGCGACGCCGAACAGGCCGATGACGATGGCGATCGCCTCCAGCAGATAGGTGATGGCGAAGCTGCGGTCGAACACCTTCATGCTCATGTCGCGGATCTCCGACGGCGCGCTGGTTTCCAGCGCGGAGGCGAACGGCAGCCGCTTCAACGCTTGCACGGTATTCTCGGGTTTTGCGCCGGGTTCCAGCCACAGGGCGGCGCTGCCGACCTGCTGGTCGCCGGTGATGGCGCGGTAGTCGCTCAGCCGCATTTGAATTGAGCCCGTGGGACGGGCGTAGTCGCGCCACACGCCTGCCACCTGGAAGGGATGCAGCCTGCCGTTGAGAGGGATTTCCACCCGTTTGCCGACCGTCATGTCGTACAAATCGACCATCGCCTCCGATACCCAGACCGGCGGAGGTTCGTCCGGCGTGGGCGGCTTCGTCTCGCCGACGATGGCCAGCGATTGGGCGGGATCTTGCGCATTGACGATGCTCGCCAGCAGCGCCACGGGCGGGCGGCCCGGCGCCAGCGAGATGCCCCGCACACGCAGGAAACTTGCTTTCTGCACGCCGGGCAGGGCGGCGATGGCCGCCTGTTCCTGCGGCCGCATGCCCGCCGTGGTGCCGGCGCCGACGGTGCTGACGTAGATGTCGGCCGGCAGGACCTGGTGCAGCCAGTCGTCGAGCGACACGCGGAAGCTGGCCACCATGATGGCCATGGCCACCATCAGGCTGAAGCTCGACAGCACGCCGCCGAGCGCGATACCCGCCTGGCTGGAGGCGTTGGCCAGACGTGATAGCGTCAGCGTCAATACGGGCGAGGCGCCGGGGCGGCTGGCGGTGGCGGCGCTCCAGCGTTTGTGGGCAATGCGGAAGACGATGGCGGCCAGGCGCGGCATCAGGGCGATCACCCCGACCAGCAGCAGCGCGATCGACAGATAGCCGAAGATCGGCAGTTCGAACAGCGGCGGCGCTTGCGACAGCAGCGCGGCCAGCGCGATGCTGGCCAGGGCCGGCCATGCCGTCGCCAGGCGTGACATCGACGCTTCCTCGGTGCCGGATTTAAGCGCGACCGCCGGTTTGGCGCGGGCGGCGTCGAAGGCCGGCGCGGCGCAGCCCAGCAGCGACACGCCGACGCCGAGCGCGAAGTAGACGGCGGCGGCCACCGGTGTGAAGTGCACCGTCGGCTGTACGCCGGAGAAGAAGCCCGCGCCCAGATCCGCACCCATGAAGTGCAGCGCGGCGGCGGCCAGGCCGTAGCCGGCGGCGATGCCGATGGCCGATCCGGCGATGCCGAGGCTCAGGCCCTCCAGCAGGATCTGGCGCAGCAAGTGGCGGCGGTCCATGCCCAGCACGCGCAGCAGCGCGAACTGGCTGCGGCGGCGTATCACCGACAGCGCCTGCGTGGAGAACACCAGGAAGGCGCCGGTGAACAGCGCGACCAGCGCCAGCACCGTCAGATTGACGCGGTAGGCGCGGCTCATGCCTTCGTTGCGGCTGTTCTGTTCCTGGTCGTTGGGCTGGTTGACGCGGAAGCGCCCTGGGTACTCGCGCTGCAGGTCCTGTTCGAGTTGCGCCTTGAAGGCGTCGCGATTGACGCCGTCGCGCAGTTTCAGGTCGACGCGCGACAGCTGGCCCAGTTTGTCGAAGCGCCATTGCGCCGCGCCCAGGTCCATCACGCCGATGCGCTGGCCGGCGCGCGCGCTTTGCAGCGATCCGGCCACGCGCAGTTGCAGTTGATCGACGCCGACTTGCAGGGTTACCCTATCCGCGGCGGGTTGGAGCCACTGCTGCGCGGCGGGCGACAGGAAAATCGTATCGTCGGCGAGCGTGGAGCTGGGGTCGCCGTTGACCGGCACGCCGATCAGGTCCGGCGCGACGAAACCGGCCCGGAACACATCGATGCCGACGATTTTGAGCGCGCTGCGCTGGCCAGGGACCGAGGCGTCGAATTCGAGCACCGGCGAGGCGACGGTGACGCCGTCGCGCCGTGCCAGTATCGGATAGATCGCCTCGTCGAAGGCTGGCTCGGTGCCGCGCACCTGCACGTCTGCCACGCCGGACAGACCCTTGATCGCCGACGAGAACTCGTTGAAGGCGGCGGCGTTGATCAGGTGGATCGCGAAGCCGAGCGAGATACCGACCGCGATGGCGGCGATGGCCACCAGCGCGCGCATCGGGTGCGCGCGCCATTCGCCCAGCAGCAGCCAGCGTGACAGGCGGCGCATCGACGCCGCCTCGCGTTCTGATGCGATGCCGTCCTTGTCGCCTGCCGCGCTCACCGGATCGGACATCAGTGGGCGCACTCCAGCGAAAACGATTCGCCGGCGCGCTTGGCGCGCAGCCTGGCCTTGTCGGCGTTGGCGTGGGTGGCGCCGCGCGCGTCCTCGTCCGCCCACTTTTTGGTCAGGGCGAGCTTGGCGCAGCGCTTGCGTTGTGTCGTGGCGGCGCGGGCGGCGCGCTCTGATTCGCGGGCCTCGCGTTCCTCGACCTTATGGCGGGATTTTTGCAGCGCGGCCGATTCCTTTTGCATCCGCTGCAAGTCCGCCGCCGCGCCCTCGACGCCGGCGGGCGCCTTCGGCACGGCCAGCGTCGATGACGCGGCCGCGCCGGCCGGGCAGGGCATGTCGCTGTAGCTGATCTTGCCGTCGACGGTACATTTATAGACGCTTTGCGCGACGGCGTTGTTGCCCGCCAGCGCGGCGGCGCACAGCATGGCGGCGCAAGGCGTGCGAAGATGGTGGTTCATGGCGTTCCCGTTCACAGAATTTTCCCGGGATTCATGATACCCAGCGGGTCCAGCGCCGCTTTGATGGCCCGCATCATGTTGAGCTCCACCGCCGATTTGTAGTGCGCCAGTTCGTCGCGTTTCAGCGCGCCAATGCCGTGCTCGGCGGAAATGGAGCCGCCGAAACTGACCACGCTGTCGTGCACCAGGCGGTTGACCTTGTCCTGATTGACAAGGAAATCCTCGTTGGAAATGCCCTCGGGCGGCGCGACGTTGAAATGCAGGTTGCCGTCGCCCAAGTGTCCGAAGCACACCAGCTGGCAGCCGGGAAAGGCCGCCTGCAATTGCGGCGCGGTGACGTCGATGAAGTCGGCGATGCGCGACACCGGCAGCGAGATATCGTGCTTGATGTTCTTGCCGGCCTTGGCCTGGGCCAGCGGAATATGTTCGCGCAACTGCCAGAAACCGGCCGATTGCGTGGTCGATGTCGCCACCACGGCGTCGGTGACCACGTCGCGCTCGAGCGCCGCGCCGATCGCGCGCTCCAGCAGCTCGATCGCATGCTGCTCCGATTCGCTGCTCGACAGCTCCAGCAGCACGTATTGGGGATGGGCGTCGGCGAAAGGCTTGGGCAGTTGCGGGAACTGCGCTGCGACCAGCTCCAGGCAGTAGCGCGACATCAGCTCGAAGCCGGTCAGGCTGGAGCCGCAGTGGTCCTGCATCAGTACCAGCAATCGCAGCGCGTGGGTGGGAGAGGGCAGGGCCGCCAGCGCGGTGATGCCGGCCTTGGGTTGCGGGTACAGCTTGAGCACCGCGCCGGTGATGACGCCCAGCGTGCCCTCGGCGCCGATGAACAGATCGCGCAGATCGTAGCCGGTATTATCCTTACGCAGGCCGCGCAAGCCGCTCCAGATCTCGCCCTGCGGCGTGACCACTTCCAGTCCGAGACATAGCTCGCGCGTATTGCCGTAGCGGAGAACCGCCGTGCCGCCGGCGTTGGTGGACAGGTTGCCGCCGATTGTGCAGCTGCCCTCGGCCGCCAGCGACAGCGGGAACAGACAGCCCTCGGCAGCGGCGGCTTCCTGCGCCTGTTGAAGGATGCAGCCTGCATCGACGGTCATGGTGCGGTTGATGGTGTCGATCTGGCGGATGGTGTTGAGCCGCGCCAGCGACAGCACCACGGCGGTGCCGCTGGCGTCGGGGATGCTGCCGAGTACCAGGCCGGTATTGCCGCCTTGCGGCACCAGCGGCACGCGCCAGTGCGCGCAGGCCTTCACCAGCGCGGCCACCTGTTCCACCGAACCGGGACGCAGCACAGCGGCGGCTTTGCCGGTGAAGCGTCCGCGCCAGTCGGTGAGGAAGGGCGCCATGTCGGCGTCGGTGTCGAGCACGTAGGCATCGCCGAGCAGCCCACGGCACTCCAGCAGAAACTCCATCATTTGACCGTGGTGCCCTTCACCTTGTCGAGCAATTCCTTGGACAGCTTCTTGGCCGCTTTCTTATACGGACGCAGATACATGACGGCGCAGACGAAGTAGACGCAGACGATCGCCGCCTCGCCCCAGGCCAGCCAGGAGGACAGCTCGTCCTTGTCGCTCCAGCCGCGCACCACGCCCTCGGTGAAGTACAGCAGTATCATCATCGAGGTCCACTGCAGGGTATAGATGTCGCGCTTCCACACGCCGTACAGCGGCAGCAGCAGCGGCGCGGCCTTGAGCACCAGCCACGAGCCGCCCGGCTTGAGCGGCGCCAGCACCATCTCCCACAGCACGCACCAGACAATCAGCAGACCAAGGCTGCCGATGGCGCCCCAGTGAAAATACTTGTGCATCGCGTTTTGCATTTTGCGTCCCCGTCTTGTATCTTGAAATCAGGTGGCGGCGCGCAGCTTCACGGCCGTTTCGGCCAGGCGCCGGCCCAGCGCGAGCGCCAGGCGTTTCTCGTCTTCCGTGATGGTCTTTTTACCATCGAGGCCCGACCAGTGGCTGGCGCCGTAGGGCGTGCCGCCGCTGGAGGTGGTCATCAACTCCGGATTGGTGTAGGGCAGTCCCATCACCATCAGGCCGTGATGGAACAAGGGTATCATCATCGACAGCAAAGTCGATTCCTGGCCGCCGTGCAGGCTGCCGGTGGAGGTGAACACGCACGCCGGCTTGCCCGCCAGGGTCCCGGCCAGCCACTCGGTGGCGGTGCCGTCCCAAAAATACTTCATCGCCGCCGCCATATTGCCGAAGCGGGTGGGCGAGCCCACGGCCAGGCCCGCGCATTCCCGCAGATCGTCCAACTCGACGTAGGGCGCGCCCTCGGCCGGCACGTCCGCCTCGGTGGCCTCGGCCACCGTCGATACGGCGGGCACGGTGCGCAGGCGCGCGTCGCAACCGGACACGCTTTCGACGCCCTGCGCGATCAGCTCCGCCAATTTGCGCGTCGCGCCATGGCGCGAATAAAACAATACAAGAATAATCAGATTAGGTTGGTTCATCGGCGGTATTATAGGGCGCTTTCACTGGGGGCAACACTGCCAGTCTTGTAATCTGATTATCGCTCATGTACGCAAAATATATACACCCGATTCTGCTTTATGTATTCCGCACCTGCCGCAACGGCGTCGAGACCATGCGCTCGCTGTCCTGGCCGGAGGTGCGCGACCTGGTGCTGTTCGCCCACCGTCGCTTGCGCGAGGAAAGCCTGCCGCAGGTGGCCGGCAGCCTCACTTTCACCACCGTGTTCGCGCTGGTGCCGCTGCTGACGATCGCGTTGGCGATCTTCACCACCTTCCCGCTGTTTAACACCTTCCGCATGTCGCTGGAGGCGTATTTCGTCCAGAGCGTGATGCCGAAGTCGATATCGACGACCATCCTCAATTATCTGACGATGTTCGCCTCCAAGGCCACGCGGCTGTCGGCGGTGGGCGCGGTGGCGCTGATCGTGACGTCGATCGCGATGATGAACCTGATCGAGCGCGTGTTCAACCGCATCTGGCGCGTGCGCGGGGAGCGCAGCTGGACGCGCCGCATCCTGGTCTACTGGGCCATCATCACGCTTGGGCCGCTGCTGATCGGCGTGTCGCTGACGTTGTCGTCGCAGGTGTTCATGGCCACCGTCGATTTGTTCGGACGGGTGCCGGTGCTCGGCGCGATCATCTACACGGTGGCGTCGCTGGCGCTGACCACGGCCGGCTTCACCTTGCTGTACCTGGCGGTGCCGAACCGCGATGTCGACTGGCAGGATGCGGCCTGGGGCGGGCTGGTGGCCGGCCTGGCGTTCGAACTGGCCAAGCGCGGCTTCGCCATCTTCATCACCCAGTTCCCGACTTATTCGAAGATTTACGGCGCCTTGGCGGCGCTGCCGCTGTTCCTGCTGTGGGTCTACGTGTCGTGGGTGATTACCCTGATCGGCGCGCTGCTGGTGGCCGCGCTGCCGGTGGTGAAGTATGAGCGCTGGTGGCACGAGGCCCAGCCAGGCGGCGAGTTTGTCGACGCCATGGCGATCATCAAGGTGCTTTACGTGGCCTGTAAATGCGGCGATACGGCGCTGGTGGGCGCAGGCGCGATCCGCCTGCGCACCCGCCTCGGCTTCGACGAGATGGACAATCTGCTGGAAAAAATGATGGCCGAGGGCTGGGTGGGGCGGGTCAAGGTGGAGGCGCCGCCACGGGTTCAATGGGGCAAGCGTGTCAGCGACGGTTCCGACCATTGGGTGCTGCTGGCCAACGTCGAGAAACTGACCCTGGCCGAGGTCTATCGCCTGTTTGTTTTCGGTGGCATGGCGGTCAATTCGGGCGTGGTGGCCGTTGGCGACGACGCGCGCGATCTGCAGGCCGCGCGCGAGGCGGCCAGCTTGGCGCGCGAGGTGGAAAACGCCGTCGAAACCGGACTGGGTAAAACCCTGGCCGAGCATTTCGGAACGCCGGACTGTCGATAGTTCTTGAGCTTTCATTTTTTGAATGCTATATAGATAACATTCAAAAAACTGGAGACGCGTCATGTTGAAAATGTCGGCGGCGGTTGTTTTGTTGGGATGCGCCGCGATGGCGTCGGCGCAGCGTTTGCATCCGCCCGGCCTGGGCGAGCGCGCGGACGAATCGAGCATCGCGGTCGATATCAATTCGGCGGGCCAGGTGGCCGGCATCATCGAGGAAGAGGATGGCCGCCAGCGCGCCGTGTTGTGGGACAAGCGCCTGATCGAACTGGGTACCCTGGGCGGCGACAGCGCCTTCACGCGCGGTATCAACGCCGGCGGCGACGTCGTCGGTACGGCCCAGGACAGCGACGGCCGCTGGCGCGCCTTCATCCGCCGCGCGGGCCTGGGCATGCGCGACCTGGGCACACTGGGCGGCGGCAGCAGCTACGGCATGGGCATCAACCGCAGCGGCCAGGTGGTCGGCTATGCCGACACCAGCGACGGCTACTTCCGCGCTTTCGCCACCAACGGCGACGGCCCGCTGACCGACCTGGGTACGCTGGGCGGCAAGATCAGCTACGCGGCCGGCATCAACAGCCACGGCGACATCGTCGGCACGGCGGCGCTGGGCGACGGCTACCGGCGCGCCTTCCTGTACCGGCCCGGCGCCGGCATGACCAACCTGGGCACCTTGGGCGGGCGCTCCAGCAGCGCCACGGCGATCAGCGACAACGGCATCGTGGTTGGCGCGTCGGAGACGGCGGACCGCCGCTGGCACGCCTTCATGCATGACGGCGCGAAGATGGTCGACCTCGGGGCGCTGATCGGCTACGGCAACAGTTTCGCCACCGCCGTCAACGCCGCCGGACACGTGGTGGGCAGCGTGCGCATCGGCGACGAGCGGCGTGCCTTCGTCTACCGCGACGGCAAGATGACGGTGCATCCGGGCGGCTACGGCCTGTATCTGGTCAACAGCATCAATGCCGAGGAACTGGTGATCGGCGCCAAGTACTCGGCCAAGCGCTTCGAGGCAGCGACGATGCGTTCGAGCCAGCCGGCGGTGACCACGCACGGCGGCCGGGATCTGCTGACTGTGGGCGCGGTGGTGATCACGGCGGCCTTCGGCATCGTGCTGTATCGGCGCCGATATCGGGGCATCGCACTGCGCGCTGAATCACACCCGGGCAACATAAGCACAAGAATGTTGTGATTTGCTTATCCGCAGCGCTGGATTTTTTGCCGGGCATAGGCTACATTCGCTATAAGGCTAGAACAACTACAAACCCCATTCACACAGCCTATATCTCAGCGGACAGGACGGCCAAAATGAAAGTCTCCGAAATTCTTCAGGTAAAAGGTAGCATCCTTTATACCATCTCTCCTGACCAGCCCTTGGCGGACGCCGCCAACACCATGGCTGAAAAGGACATCGGCTCGCTGGTCGTCATGGAGTTCGGCGATCTGGTCGGCATGCTGACGTTCCGCGAAGTGCTGCGGGCGTTGCACGACAACGCCGGCACGGTCGGCGGCGGCACGGTGCGCAAGCACATGGACGACCATCCGATCACCGTGACCCCGGACACCGAGGTCAACGAAGTGCGCCGCATCATGCTGGAAAAGCACGCGCGCTATCTGCCGGTGATGAACGCCAAGACCATCCTCGGCGTGATCTCGTTCTACGACGTCGCGCGCGCGGTGCTGGAGGCGCAAAGCTTCGAGAACCGCATGCTCAAGGCGTATATCCGCGACTGGCCGGCCGAGACGGCGGATCAGCACCCGGACTAAAAAACGACGCGCACAAAAAAACGCCATTGGCCCGCGCCCATGGCGTTTTTTTGCATTTATAGATCCGGGGTCAGGTCACCATTGCTACACGAACGCGGCAGTGCAGGGCGCGAATCGGGCTCCAGGGACCAGCCCGTGTAGAAATGGTGGACCTGACCCCGGAGTTGCTTTTAGGCGGCGCCTTCGAGGGCGTCGTTGCTGAGCCAGCCGTCGAGGGCGGCGGCCGTCATCGGGCGCGCGAACAGGAAGCCTTGCGCCAGCGGGCAGCCCAGCGCCTGCAGGATCTGCGCCTGGCGCTCGTCCTCGACGCCTTCGGCGATGACCGACAGGCCGAGGTTGCGCCCCAGCTGGATCACCATCTCGGCGATGCTGCTGCCGCGCGCGGAACCGGTGATCTCGGTGACGAAGGCGCGGTCGATCTTCAAACGGTCGATCTGTAGCCGCTGTAAATACGACAGCGACGAGAAGCCGGTGCCGAAATCGTCGATGGCGATGCTGACGCCCGTTTGCTTGATCTGGCCCAGCATTTTGATCAGCATGTCCGGCTCTTCCATGGCCATCGACTCGGTGATCTCCAGTTCGATGTATTGCGGCGGCGCCTGCGTGTCCTCCAGCGCCTTGCGCAGCATCTCGAGGAAGTGCGGATGGCGGAACTGCACCTGCGAGACGTTGATCGACATCATGAAGTCGTGGTGCCCGGCCTTGCGCAGGTCGACCAGCTCGCGGCAGGCGGTGCGCATGACCCATTCGCCCAAATCGATGATCAGGCCGGAGTATTCGGCGATCGGGATGAAGCGGTCCGGCGAGATGAACTTGCCGTCCGGCGTTTGCCAGCGCAGCAGCGCCTCGGCGCCCACCGGCCGCCGTGTGGCCAGGTCGATCTGCGGCTGGTAGACGACGAACAGCTGGTTCTGGCCGAAGGCGGTGCGCAGCGCGTGCATCATGCGCACCCGCTCGCGGATCTCGACGCCCATGCTGCGCGAGAAGTAGAAGTGGCCGGCGCGCTGCTGCGATTTGGCGCGCTTGAGGGCGATGTCGGCGTCCTTCAGGGCGTCGGCGCCGCTGCCTTCGTGCTCCGACAACCGCACCAGGCCCAGGGTGGCCGACAGTTGCACGTCCTGGCCGTCGATGCTGAACGGGGGCTGGAACAGCGCCAGGATCTTGCCCGGATTGACTTGCGCCGAGTCGCCCACCAGGCAGAAGATGTCGCCGCCGATGCGCGCCACCGTCAACTGGCCGCCCAGCTCGAACTGCAGCCGGCCGGCGACGGCGACCAGCAGCAGGTCGCCGAACTGGTGGCCGAGCGCGTCGTTGGTCTCGGCGAAGTGGTCGAGGTCGACCAGCGACAGCGTGGACGCCTCGCGCGACGGGCCGGCGAGGGTGGCGTCGAGGATCTCGACCAGGCGGGTGCGGTTGGGCAGCTTGGACAGCTGGTCGTAAAAGGCGGCGTTGTGCAGGTGCGAGACCAGTTCGACATTGTCGAGGCCGACGGCGACGTTGCTGCAGAAGACGTCCAGCAGCCGCTCGTTGATCTCGCCGGGCTGGCGGCGGACGTCGATGTGGGCGACGAAGTCGCGGCTGGCCTTGCCGGCGAAATACAGCGTGACCGAATCGGGGCGGTAGACGTTGCGGCGCTCCAGCAGCGCCAGTTCCATGGCCTCGTGCGCGCGCGGGTCCTTGTCGGCCGTCAGGATGGTGTTGTCGAGGTGGCCGTAGGCGCCCGACGTGGCCATGACCACCAGCTCGTGGCAGCTCTCGTCCGGGCATTCCTTCACGCACAGCACGCCGCTGTCGTCCTGGCACAGCAGCGCGCCGATCTGCGCCAGCACGCCGGCGGCGAAATTCTTCACGCCGTGCAGGCTCATCAGTTCGGTGCTGCCCTGGACGATCTGGGTCAGGCCGCGTCGGCTGTCGCTGATCTTGCGGATCTGCTCGTACGAGCGGATCGCCGAGGTCACCGTCGTGAACAGCTTGATGCGGGTGAGCTCGGACTTGGTCTTGTAATCGTTGATGTCGAAATCGCGGATGGCGTCGATCTCGGGTGCGTAGCCGGGCTGCCCGGTGCGCAGGATGATGCGCACGTCGGCCAGCTTGAGGGTCTCGCGGATGTAGCGCACCAGGTGCAGGCCGGCGTCGTCCTGTTCCATGACGACGTCCAGCAGGATGACGGCGATCTCCGGCTCGTGTTGGAGCATTTCGCGCGCCTGGCTGGCCGAATACGCGTGCACGAATTCGAGCGGCCGGTGCTGCATGTCGAGGTTGCCGAGCGCGAAGGTGGTGGTCGAGTGGACGTCCTCGTCATCGTCGATGATCATGACGCGCCATACGTTGCGCGCGCGCGAGGAAGCGGGCGCCGCCGGATGTTCTTCCAAGAATACCAGATCGTCTTGATCATCCTTGGCCGCTGAAGGCTCAAGTGGCGTGATCGGTGGGGGCATGTGTAGCTTCTCCAGGATTTCTCGGTGTTCTTGTAATCAAGTATATAGCGGAATGTCAAAAAGAACGCGGATTTCCCGAGCTTTGGACGTAAGGTTACGTACCTGAATGCAACTTGCCGCATAGTTGTCTGTTACTTGTCACAACTGGATAATATTTTGCCAAGGTTCTCAACGGGCATAGTATCAAGCAATACTTGTTTTTATGCAAATTATTGTCGTGGCCGGCCGCGAGCGGCGGGGGGCTGGTAGAATGAGGAACTTTCCACCTTTTTCCGAAGATTCTCTTCCTATGTCCGGCAATACATTTGGCAAATTGTTTTCTGTTACTACTTTTGGTGAGTCGCACGGCCCGGCGATCGGCTGCGTGATCGATGGATGCCCACCGGGTTTGCCTTTGTCGGAAGCCGATATCCAGCCGGAACTGGACCGCCGCAAGCCTGGCACGTCGCGCCACGTCACCCAGCGCAAGGAGCCCGACACGGTCGAGATCCTGTCCGGCGTGTACCAGGGCGTGACGACCGGCACGCCGATCGCGCTGCTGATCCGCAACGAGGACCAGCGCAGCAAGGATTACGGCAATATCGTCGACAGTTTCCGTCCCGGCCACGCGGACTACACCTATTGGCATAAGTACGGCGTGCGCGATCCGCGCGGCGGCGGCCGGTCGTCGGCGCGCCTGACGGCGCCGGTGGTGGGCGCTGCGGCCGTGGCCAAGAAGTGGCTCAAGCAGCAATACGGCACCGAATTCCTCGGCTGCATGAGCCAGCTGGGCGACATTCCGGTGCCGTTCCAGGACTGGTCGCACGTGCACGACAACCCGTTCTTCGCCGCCAGCGGCGACGCCGGCCTGATCGCCCGCATGGAGGCGGCGATGGACGAGCTGCGCAAGGCCGGCGACTCGATCGGCGCGCGCATCGACGTTATCGCGCGCAACGTGCCGGTGGGCCTGGGCCAGCCGATCTACGACAAGCTCGACGCCGACATCGCCTACGCGATGATGGGCATCAACGCCGTCAAGGGTGTGGAAATCGGCGCCGGCTTCAAGTCGGTGGCGCAAAAGGGCACCGAGCATGGCGATTCGTTGACGCCGCAGGGCTTCATCGGCAACAACGCCGGCGGCGTGCTGGGCGGCATTTCGACCGGCCAGGACATCACCGTGTCGATCGCGATCAAACCGACCTCGTCCATTCGTTCGCCGCGCGACTCCATCGACAAGGACGGCAACCCGGTCGTGGTCGAGACGTTCGGGCGCCACGATCCGTGCGTGGGCATCCGCGCCACGCCGATCGCCGAGGCCATGCTGGCCCTGGTGCTGATCGACCACGCGCTGATGCACCGCGCCCAATGCGGCGACGTCAAGGTATCGACTCCGGATATCACGCTGTAAGCGAAGCGGCCGGCGCCATGGCCGGCCCGCTTACACGCGGCTGCTGACGATTTCCTGCGCGTGCCGGCGTTCCACCGCGCGCACCACGAGCGTGCGCATGTCGTTGAGCAGCGAGAATTCGGTCTGGCTTAGCTGGATCGGCGGGAAGGAGTCGTCCCAGTCGCCGTACAGGAAGCCGGCCGGCTGGCCGTTGGCCGACAACGGCAGGATCACAAAGCTGCGCGCCTCGGCCAGCGAACTTTTCCACCACAGCGGCAGCTTGGCGGCGAACTTGGCGTCGCGCGCGTTTTCGATGAAGATCACGCGGTCGCTATTGAGGGCGGCGTGGAACACGTTCGGTTCGTAGGCGTCGTCGAACGTCAGCGCCGCCAGCAGCTCTTTGGTGCCTTCGCCGAAGGAGATCTTGGCCGAATAGTGGCTCTCCTTGCGGTTGCGGACGAACGCCACCGCGCGCGAAAAATCCAATCCCTTGTAGACGGTTTCCAGCGCGATCTGCACCATCTGGCCCGGGCTGGCCGTGTCGAGCATGTCGCGCATGTCGGCCAGGCCGCTGAGCAGGATCTTGTTGCCGGCCGCGCGCTGGCGCGTCTTGGCCAGCGCCTTGGCGCGCCGCTCGGCGGGCCGCGACAGCGGGGCGATGGTCAGGTCGTTCGCCGCCACCACCTTGGCCTGCTCGATGGCGTGCATCAGATTGGCCGGCTCCACGCCCAGCATCACCGAGTAGCTTTCGGTCAGCTGCTTGACGATGGCCGCGCCGGCCGGGTCGTCGTGCCACAGCGATTCGGCGCACAAGGCCGACATCGTCGACAGGCCGGCGATCCAGTCGGAGGCGCTGACTTCGGCGCCGTCCGCGGTCGGCGCCAGTTTGCGCATGCCCTTGACCAGGCTGGCCGGCAGCCCCCAGTGCAGGGCGGCGGCGTGGCCGATCTCCTCCATGCTCAGGCCCAGCATTTCAGGCGCGACGTCGTCGATGGCGCGGCCATCCTGGTCGGCCAGGTGCTGCAGCTCGTTCCAGCGCTGCGGCATATAGAAGGTCATCATCATGCGGCCCAGGGTGTGCAGCATCGAGCACACCACGGCCGCCTCGCCATGCTGGCTTTCGGCCGTGTAGGCGATTTGCTGGGCGACGATCCCCGCCAGCACGGCCTTTTCCATTTCGATGTGGGCGATGGTGGCGTCGTTGGACGTGCCGGCCAGTTCCTCGATCAGCTTCAGGCCGAGCGCCAGATGGCCGATCGCCTCGGTGCCCAGCACCAGCACCGCTTTCGAGACGGTGTTGACGTGCTGGCCGAAGGCCGAGTACATGCCGCTGTTGGCGAGCCGCAGCACCTTTTGCGTGAGCACCGGATCGGACAGCACGGTGCGCGTCATGTTGAATTCCTGTTCGTCCTCGCCGCGCATGGCGCTCAGGATGGCCGTGATGGCCTTGGCGAAGCCGGGCATGTCGCCGCGGCGGCGGGTGCAGTCCCACAGCTCGGCCAGCGTTTTGTCGCCCAACGGCGTGCTGGCTTTGAAGCTGTCCGTCATTGCGCCACCTGACGCAGTTCGGCCGGCACCATCTTGACGTGGATGCTTTCCCTGAGCGCGGCCAGGGCGACGTTGGCGGCCATCGGCTTGCCGGTCAGGTAGCCCTGGATGTACTGGCAGCCGCGCCGCTCGAGGAAGTGCAGCTGTTCTTCGGTTTCGACACCCTCGGCCACCACCGACAAGTCCAGGTGCTTGGCCAGGTCGAGCACGGCGTTGCAGATGGCGCCGTCCTTTTGCGATTCGGGCAGGTCGCGGATAAACGCGCGGTCGATCTTGAGCACGGAAATCGGGAAGCGTTTGAGGTAGGCGAGCGAGGAGTAGCCGGTGCCGAAATCGTCGATGGCGATGCGGGCCTTGCGCTCCGCCATTTTGGACAGGATCGATTCGGCGTGGACCGGATCGATCATCAATGTGCCTTCTGTGATTTCTAACACCAATTGCTCACCAAGTAGGCCCGAGAACGCGATGGCGTCGTCGAGCACGTCGAGAAACTTATCATTACGGAATTGCCGGGGGCTAATATTAACAGAGATGTAGAGGGGCCGTTTGGCCACCTCCTCGAACTGTTTGAGCTGCACGCACGCGGCCTTGAGCGCCCAGGCGCCCAGCAGGTTGATCAAGCCGTTGGTCTCGGCGATGGGGATGAAGCGGGCCGGCGGCACCATGCCCAGGGTCGGATGCTTCCAGCGCATCAGCGTTTCGAAGCCCTGGATCTCGCGGGTTTTGGCGTCCACGATGGGCTGGTAGTAGAGCAGGAACTCGCCCTCGCGCACCGCCTGGAACATCGCCGCCTCGAGCGAGATGTCGTGCGCCGGCGGGCCGGCTTCGGCGGGGCTGTAGACCACGCAGCGCGCCTTGCCGGTTTCCTTGGCGCGCGACATGGCCGCATCGGCCAGGGCGACCAGGCGCACCTCGTCCTCGGCGTGGGTCGGATAGACGGCCACGCCGACCGAGGCGCCGACATAGATCGTGTGGCTGTCGATCTCGAACGGCGACTGCAAGGTGGCGATCAGGCGGCCGGTGACCAGCTTGATCTGCGCTTCGGTGGCGGTGCCGGGCAGGATGGCGACGAATTCGTCGCCGCCGACGCGCGCCAGGGTGTCGCTGTCGCGCAGCGTTTTGCGCAGGCGGGCGGCGGCCATGCGCAGCAGCGCGTCGCCGATCGGGTGTCCCAGGCCGTCGTTGACCTTCTTGAAGCCATCGAGGCCGATGGTGGCGACGGCGAAACCCTGGCCGGAGCGGCGGGCGTTGGCGATGACCATGCGCATGCGGTCCGACAGCAGCAGGCGGTTGGGCAGCTCGGTCAGCGCGTCGTGCGTGGCCATGTGGCGCAGGCGTTCCTCGGTGGCGTGCTGGATCGACATGTCGCGTCCGACGACAAATAGTCCGGCGACCTCGTTTTGCCGGTTGACGTGGCAGGAGATCCGCAACTCGTGCCAGACCTCCGCGTCCGGGGTTTTGAAGCGCACTTCGACCAGGCGCGTGGTGCGCGCTTCGGTCGCTTCGGCCAGGGCGGCCGCCAGCGGCGCCTGGTCGGCTTCGCATATCAGCTTGGTCAGCGTGCCGCCGGTGAGCGCGTCCGAACGGGCCAGCAGCGCGGTCGCGCGGCGGCTGGCGAAGGCGATCTCGCCGAGCGCGTCGAGACGGAAAACGACATCGCCAGCCTCCTCCATTAGGTGGCCCGCGTAGTGGTCCGATTCGTTGCGCTCGTCGCGCCCGGGCTGTGATGGATGAGTGGGGTGCATCGCGTGGTTCTACACTTTCAAGTTGTTCATGTAACAATTGGGTTGCTTTTATCTTGCAAAACCAGAACGAAATGTATCACTGATGAGTTTGGATTTACATGAAAACAGACAACATTCCGTCGAGTTTTACTCATTTCTATTGAGAAACCTCTAAAAATATGCTGTCAGGCGGAAGGTATGGCCGGCGCGGGCGCGTTTCGCCGCTGCGCGGCGCCCGGACGCGGTGACGGTGCGTGCGCTTGCCTGGCACTTTTGTTTGCGCTAGTCTGGCTTGTCAATTCAGCCCCGGCACCGCCCGGGAGGAGCCTGCCGTGAACGATTTCGACACCCCTTTCGATACCCATCAGGTGCGCAACAGCGTCGCGCCGCTGGAGAATTTCAACCTGTTTACGGCGGACCCCGCGTTGCGGGAGGCGCTGATGCGCGAGGGCGGTGGCGCGCATGCCGATGCGCTGCAGGCGCTGGGCGGGCAACTGGGCCGCGCCGAAACGCTGGACCTGGCGCGCCTGGCCAACCGGTATCCGCCGACCTTGCACAACTTCGACCGCGCCGGCAATCGTATCGACGAGGTGGAGTTCCATCCGGCCTGGCATGGCCTGATGACGCTATTAATAGAGAACGGCGCCCACGCTTCCCCCTGGCTGGGCGGCGACGGCGCGCAGGTGGCGCGGGCGGCGAAGTATTTGATGTTCGGCCAGGTGGAGAACGGATCGCAATGCCCGGTGACGATGACCTATGCGTGCGTGCCCGCGCTGCGCCAGGCGCCGGCGCTCGCCGCCAAATGGCTGCCGAAGATCCTGTCGATGGAATACGACCCGCGCTCCTTGCCGGTCGAGCAAAAGCGCGGCGCCATCGTCGGCATGGGCATGACGGAAAAGCAGGGCGGCTCCGACGTGCGCTCCAACACCACCCGCGCCGAGCCGCTGTCGCCGGCCGATGCGAAGGCGAGGTACGGCGACGAGGGCGTCGATGTGTACCGCATCGTCGGCCACAAATGGTTTTTCTCGGCGCCGCAAAGCGATGCGCACCTGATCCTGGCGCAAACCGACGATGGCGGCAGCGCCGGGCTGTCATGCTTTTTCCTGCCGCGCTATCTGCCGGACGGCAGCCGCAACCAGATCCGCGTGCAGCGGCTGAAGGACAAGGTGGGCAACCGCTCCAACGCCTCGTCGGAAGTCGAGTTCACCGGCGCCCACGGCTGGTTGATCGGCAAGCCGGGACGCGGCATCCCGACGATACTGGAGATGGGCGGCCACACGCGGCTCGACTGCGTGCTCGGTAGCGCCGGCGCGATGCGGGCGGCGCTGACGCACGCGCTGCACCACGCGCGCGGCCGCTCCGCGTTCGGCCGGCCGCTGTCCGAACAGCCGTTGATGCGCAACGTGCTGGCCGACCTGGCGCTCGAATCGGAGGCCGCCACCGCCTTCGCGATGCGGCTGGCGCGCTGCGTCGACCAGGGCGGCGATCCGGCGCAGCAGCTGCTGGCGCGCATCCTGACGCCGGCCGGCAAGTACTGGATCTGCAAGCGTGGTCCGGCCTTCGGCGCCGAGGCGATGGAGGTCATCGGCGGCAGCGGGTATGTGGAGGACGGGCCGCTGGCGCGCCTGTACCGTGAGCTGCCGGTCAATTCGATCTGGGAGGGCTCCGGCAACGTGATGTGCCTGGACCTGTTGCGGGCCTTCGGCAAGACACCGGCCGCGCGCGAGGCGCTGGCGGCGGAGCTGGAGCTGGCCGGCGCCGGCGAGGGCGCCGGGGAAATCCCGGGACTGGGCGACTATGTGCGTTACACCCAGGCGCTGCTCGCGGACCTGGGCCAGCCGCAGGCCGACGAATTCGGCGCGCGGCTGTTGGCCGAGCGCGTGGTGTTGGCGGTGCAGGCGGGCCTGCTGCTGCGCCACGCGCCGTTGTATGTGTCGTCGGCGTTCGTCGCCTCGCGGCTGGCGCGCGAGCCCGGAGGAGCGTTCGGACGGCTGCCGGCGGGCGTGGATTGCGAGGCGATTCTTGGCCGGGCGCTCGTGCTTGCCTAGTATAATGGCGCGATCATGACACGATAACCCGTCTAAAAAGAGCAAACAATGAAACAAGATCCGCGCTTCCCCAATCTGTTCATCACCGACCATCCGCTGATCCAACACAAACTGAGTCATATGCGCGAGAAGGATACGTCGACCCGTACCTTCCGCGAACTGCTCAAGGAAATCACGCTGCTGATGGGTTACGAGATCACCCGCGACCTGCCGCTGACCACCCGCACCATCGAAACCCCGCTGATGACCATCGACGCACCCGTCATCGCCGGAAAAAAACTGGCGATCGTGCCGATCCTGCGCGCCGGCATCGGCATGAGCGACGGCCTGCTGAACCTCGTGCCATCGGCGCGCGTGGGCCACATCGGCGTGTTCCGCGACCCCGACACCCATCAGCCGGTGGAGTATCTGGTGCGTCTGCCGGATCTGGCCGAGCGCACCTTCATCCTGTGCGACCCGATGGTCGCCACCGGCAATTCGGCGGTGCACGCGGTGGACGTGCTCAAATCGCGCGGCGTGACCGACGAGCAGATTATCTTCCTGGCGCTGGTGGCCGCGCCGGAAGGCGTCGAGGTATTCCAGAAGTCGCACCCGGGCGTGAAGATCTACTGCGCCTCGCTCGATTCGCACCTGAACGAGCACGCCTACATCGTGCCTGGCCTGGGCGATGCCGGCGATCGCATCTTCGGCACCAAGTAATAACGTCATGGCCACTCCAGTCGATCCCGATTTCCGCGCGCGCCTGGCGGCGCTGAACGAAAAGTTCGCCGCGACCGTGCCGGTGACGATGGAAAAGATCGCGTCGGCGCTGGCCGTCTGTGTCGCGGAAGGCGGGGGCGGGGGAGCGCCAACCGAAGCGGCGATGCATCAGTTGCACGCGCTGCTGCACGGTGTGGCCGGATCGGCCGGCACCTTCGGCTTCGGCACCTTGGGCCAGGAGGCGCGCCGCATCGAGCACATGCTGCGCGAGGCGATGGCCTCCGGTTCCGGCTGGGAAGCGGTGCCGCCCGAGGTGGAAAAACTGCTGCGCTGGGCCGCGCGTGACCCGCACGCAACAGTTTTCGGTTGAGGCGTGCGCTTGATGTAAATCAAACCAGTTATCATTTACTTGTCTATAGTGACAGTTACACCACTCACGGAGAGGGAAGGAAGTACCGGCGGGAACCCCGAACAACTCGGTTTTTCTACCAAAAAAAGCGACGGTTTGCATTTATTTTCGTGAACACGTGCTTTTCTCTCGTAAATGGGTATAATGCGGGATCGTTTAGATTCAAGAGTAGTGCAGTTAGTCTGTCATTTCTTTCTTGCCTCAAACGATATCACGGGCGCAAGCCCAACTTAACTGAAATAGGAATTGTAATGGCAACTGGTATCGTAAAATGGTTCAATGATTCGAAGGGCTTCGGCTTTATCACCCCTGACGAAGGCGGCGAAGATCTGTTCGCTCACTTCTCGGCGATTCAGTCGGCAGGCTTCAAGTCGCTGCAAGAGAACCAACGTGTTTCTTTTGAAGTGACTGCTGGTCCTAAGGGCAAGCAAGCTTCGAACATTCAGCCTCTGTAATACGCTGAATCAAACGAAATAAAGAAATCCTCGGTACCCGAGGATTTTTTTTCGTCCGCGTTTTTGTTGTTGCAGTTTTATCAGAATTATTGCTTTCCTGATTTGCGCCAGTAATCCCCCTGCGCATAGGTATGCCGCAGGAAGTCGACGAACGCGCGTATCCGCAACGGCAAATGCCGGCGCTGCGCGAACACCGCGTAGATATCGTTGCCCGGCGCCGCGTGTTGATCGAGCACCGTCTGCAGCTTGCCCGCCTCGATCTCGCTGCCCACCTCCCACATCGAACGCCACGCCAGCCCCTTGCCGGCCAGCGCCCAGTCGTGCAGCACCTGGCCGTCGTTGCAGCCCATGTTGCCGTTCACCTTCAGCACCACGTTCTTGCCGTTGTCGCGGAAGGTCCAGCCGCGCTGGCTGCCTTCGCTGCTGATGGCCAGGCAATTGTGCTTGGCCAGGTCGGCCAAGGTCTTCGGCTCGCCGTAGCGCTTGAGGTAGGAGGGCGCGGCGACCACCACGCGCTCGTTGTCGGCCAGCTTGACGCTCACCAGGTTGGAATCGGCCAGGCTGGCGATGCGAATCGCCACGTCGATGCCTTCGCCGACGATGTCGACCACGCGGTCGCTCATGTTCAACGTGGCTGTGACGTCGCGGTGCTCGCTGAGGAAGGAGGGCAGCAGCGGCGCTACGTGCTGGCGGCCGAAACCTGCCGGTGCCGAGATCATCAGATGGCCCGTGGCGTGCGCGCTGCGTTCGGCCACCGCCGACTCGGCTTCCTCCAGTTCCGCCAGGATGCGCTGGCAATCCTCCAGGAAGGCCGCGCCTTCGTCCGTCAGCGCCAGCTTGCGCGTGGTCCGCTGCAACAGCTTGACGCCAAGGCGGCTTTCCAGCGCGTCCAGGCGGCGTCCGATCATGGCCGGCGCGATGCCCTCGGCCCGGGCGGCGGCCGACAGGCTGCCCCTGGCGACGACTTCAACGAAGGTGGATATTTGTCTGAACTGGCCCATGAAGCGGCATGCCTCTCACTTGTGATAAAAACGCATAGATGAAGTGATTTTTAGTCTCGTTTGCATAACTTATCAGTGAATATACTGTAAAACAGAACGCCGCGTAACCGAGCAGCCACACTAAAAGATTCAGGCGCGCATCCGCATCATCAGTGCTTATAATTTGGTATGGAAGTTAATATTTTCTTACGGAGACCTATCCCATGACGCAGTCCACCATCACTTTGCCGGCAGGCATGCAAATCACCGGCGAGATCAAGCCCGGCTACGAAAACATCCTCACCGCCGAGGCGCTGTCGCTGGTGGTCAAGCTGACGCGCGAGTTCGAGGCGCGCCGCCAACAGCTGCTGGCCGTGCGGGTCGAGCGCGCCAAGCGCCTTGACGCGGGCGAGCGTCCGGACTTCCTGCCCGAGACCGCGCACATTCGCGCCGGCGACTGGAAAATCGCGCCGATTCCGAAAGCGCTGGAATGCCGCCGCGTCGAGATCACCGGTCCGGTCGAGCGCAAAATGGTCATCAACGCCTTCAACTCGGGCGCCGACAGCTACATGACCGACTTCGAGGATTCCAACACGCCGAACTGGGACAACCAGATCACCGGCCAGATCAACATGTTCGACGCCGTGCGCCGCACCATCGCGCTCGAGCAGAACGGCAAGTCCTACAAGCTCAACGACAAGATCGCCACGCTGGTCGTGCGTCCGCGCGGCTGGCACCTGGATGAAAAACATGTGCTGGTCGACGGCAAGCGCATCTCCGGCGGCATCTTCGACTTCGCGCTGTTCATGTTCCACAACGCCAAGGAACAGCTGGCGCGCGGCGCCGGCCCATACTTCTATCTGCCGAAGATGGAATCGCATTTGGAAGCGCGGCTGTGGAACGACATCTTCGTGATGACGCAGAACGAGCTGGGCCTGCCGCAGGGCACGATCAAGGCCACCGTGTTGATCGAGACCATCCTGGCCGCGTTTGAGATGGACGAGATCCTGTACGAGCTGCGCGAGCACAGCTCGGGCCTGAACGCCGGCCGCTGGGATTACATCTTCTCGTGCATCAAGAAGTTCAAGCTGGACAAGGATTTCTGCCTGGCCGACCGCGCCAAGGTGACGATGACGGCGCCGTTCATGCGCGCTTATGCGTTGCTGTTGCTCAAAACCTGCCACAAACGCAACGCGCCGGCCATCGGCGGCATGGCCGCGCTGATCCCGATCAAGAACGATCCGGAAAAGAACGAGGTGGCCATGGGCGGCGTGCGCAACGACAAGGCGCGTGACGCCACCGACGGTTACGACGGCGGCTGGGTCGCCCACCCGGGCCTGGTCGAACTGGCGATGACCGAATTCACCAAGGTGCTGGGCGATAAACCGAATCAGATCGACAAGCAACGTCCGGACATCGACGTCAGCGCCGCACAACTGCTGGACTTCAAGCCGGAAGCGCCGATCACCGAGGCGGGCCTGCGTTACAACATCAACGTCGGCATCCATTATCTGGGCAGCTGGCTGGCCGGCAACGGTTGCGTGCCGATCCACAATCTGATGGAAGACGCGGCCACGGCCGAAATCAGCCGCTCGCAGGTGTGGCAGTGGATCCGGTCCGACAAAGGGGTGCTGGACGACGGCCGCAAAGTGACGGCCGACATGGTGCGGGCGATGATCCCGGAGGAATTGGCCAAGGTGCAGCGTGACGCGCCCGGCGGCGACGGTCCGACCTATGTGCGCGCCGGCCAGATCTTCGAACAGATGTCGACGTCGACGGAGTTCGCGGAGTTCCTGACCCTGCCGTTGTATGAAGAGATTTAAAGCTAGGTTTTAAGAACCAAGGCCGGCGGATGAGGTTTATCCGCCGGTTTTCACATCAAAAATCATTTTTCCACAAGCGCAGCGCGGTGAAGGTGGCCAGCGCCGTATCGATACGATCGAGTCGTCCGGCTTTGACCAGTTGTTCCGCGATGGCCGGTTCCCGGTAGCGCAGGAAGGGATTGGTCGCCCTCTCGACGCCGATCGTGCTCGGCACCGTCGGCAGATTGTGCTCCCGCTTGTCGGTCTCCACTTTTACACGCTCCCGCAGCGCCACATTGTCCGGGTCCACCACGCGCGCAAAGCGCAGGTTGGACAGCGTATATTCGTGGGCGCAGTACACCTTGGTATCATCCGGTAGCGCGGCGAGTTTTCCGAGTGAGCTGATCATCTGAGCCGGCGTGCCCTCGAACAGGCGTCCGCAGCCGCCCGCGAACAAGGTGTCGCCGCAGAACAGCCAGGTCGGCTCGTCGGCGGACGGTTCGCGCACGTAGGCGATGTGGCCCATCGTGTGGCCGGGCACGTCGAGCACGGACAGGCGCAGCGCCAGGCCCGGCACGTCGAACTGCTTGCCTTCGCCGACCGGCAAGGTGACGGCGGCGATGGTCTCGTTGCGCGGGCCGAAAACGGGAACCTGATAATGCTGTAATAATTCGGGAACGCCGCCGATGTGGTCAGCGTGGTGATGGGTGAGTAGAATGGCGGTGAGCTTGAGTCCGTTTGCTTTGAGCGCCGCCAGTATCGGCTTGGCGTCGCCCGGGTCGACTACGGCGGCATGGACACCATCATGTATCAGCCACAGGTAATTGTCGTGGAATGCTGGAACCGTCAGAACACAGAGAGCTTGGTTAGAAGATATGGTCATTGGATCGCAAAAGGCTAAACATGGATAAAGCGGGATCGGAGCAATCCATTATAGCGCTGGAAGGCTGGCTGCAAACGCCCGCAGGCGTGTACTTGCGTGCGTGGGAACAAACATGTCTCGATAATTTAACAGCCGATATCTTCGGATTCAACGCGGTGCAGATCGGCATGCCTCAAATCGATGCGCTCGCGGCCAACCGCATGCCGTACAAATGGCTGGCCGACCGCAAGGTCCGGCCGCCTGCCGCGCCGCAGCAGCAGGTCGCGCCGGCGCACGGCGGACCGGTGATCGAACCGGCACCGCCGCCGCGTCCGGTTGCGCTCACGCTCGACTACACCGAGTTGCCGTTCGCGTCGCAAAGCATGGATTTGGTGGTGCTGCCGCACGTGCTCGAATTTTCCACCGACCCGCACCAGGTGCTGCGCGAGGTCGAGCGCGTGCTGATCCCGGAAGGCCAGGTCATCATCTGCGGCTTCAATCCGGCCAGCCTGTGGGGCGCGCGCCATGTGATGCGGCGCGTCGGCGGCACCTCGTTCCTGCCGCGCACCGAGGAGTTGATTACTATGCCGCGCATGAAAGACTGGTTAAAATTATTGAACATGAGCGCCAGTCAAAGTCATTTCGGCTGCTACGCGCCGGCCTGCCGCACAGAAAAATGGCTGCATCGCTACGCATTCATGGATAATGCCGGGCCGCGCTGGTGGCCGTTCTTCGGCGGCGTCTATATCGTGCAAGCGATCAAGCGGGTCAAGGGCATGCATCTGATCGGTCCGGCTTGGACCAAAAAATCGGCGACGGCCCAGGTGGTCGTCCCTGCAACAAACAAAAGGCGGGAATAGCAGTATGGATAAGGTGGAAATTTTTACCGACGGCGCGTGCAAGGGCAACCCTGGCCTGGGCGGCTGGGGCGCGTTGCTGGTGGCCGACGGCGCCGAGAAGGAAATCTGCGGTGGCGCGCGCGACACCACCAACAACCGCATGGAATTGCAGGCGGTGATCGAAGCGTTGAGCGCGCTCAAGCGCCCGTGCACGGTGGTGCTGCACACCGACAGTCAGTATGTTCAAAAAGGCATCAGCGAATGGATACACGGCTGGAAGGCGCGCGGCTGGAAGACCGCCGCCAAGGAGCCGGTCAAGAACGAGGACTTGTGGAGGGCGCTGGACGCCGCGCAAACCCTGCACACGGTCGAATGGCGCTGGGTGCGCGGCCACAACGGCCACCCGGGCAACGAGCGCGCCGACATGCTGGCCAACCGCGGCGTCGAAGTGGCCCGGGGCCGCTAGGCCGCGAAGCCGATGAGCCGCCTGTTATACTTCTCCGCCTGACCGTAGCAACCACAGAGTACTTATGCGCCAAATCGTTCTCGATACCGAAACCACCGGTATCAACCCCAAGTTGGGCAACCGCATCATCGAGATCGGCTGCGTCGAACTGCACAACCGCATGCTGACCGGGAATAACTTCCACGTCTACATCAATCCGGAACGCGAATCGGAAGAGGGCGCGCTCAACGTCCACGGCCTGACCACCGAGTTCTTGCGCGACAAGCCGAAATTCCACGAGATCGTCGACCAGCTGCGCGAATACATCCAGGGTGCCGAAGTCATCATCCACAACGCGCCGTTCGACCTGGGGTTCCTGAACCACGAATTCCGTCTGCTCAAGCTGCCGGACTTCTCGACCCACATCGGCGGCGTGATCGACACGCTGGTGCACGCCAAGGAACTCCACCCGGGCAAGCGCAACTCGCTCGACGCGCTGTGCGACCGCTACGGCGTGTCGAACTCGCACCGCAAGCTGCACGGCGCGTTGCTCGATGCCGAGCTGCTGGCCGACGTCTACCTGTCGATGACGCGCGGGCAGAACAGTCTGGGCATGGATGTGGAGGAGGAGGTCGTCGTCGGCGGCGCCTTGCTCGAACCGGTGCCGCTGGCCGACATCATCTTCCTGCCGGCGTCTGACGAGGAAATCGCCGCCCACCAGGCGACCCTGGCGGGCCTCGACAAGGCCGTCAAGGGGCAGTGCATCTGGACCGCCAGCCTGGCGCCGGCCGCCTGACCGGGATGGATAGTCGGGCCGAATGCATAATTTTCACGCCGGCCCTTCCATTTCCCCGGGGATGTATGCGATAATTCGCCCCGCTTCGGGAGGTTAGCTCAGGGGTAGAGCACTGCATTCACACTGCAGGGGTCGCAAGTTCGAAACTTGCACTTCCCACCAAGAATATCTTCAGTTTTCAAAGGCTTACATCATATTGATGAGGCTTATGGGAAATTTGGGGCAGATTTGGGGCAATGCGAAATTCGCTGCACCATGATTAAACCGGCCGAGGCCGGTTTTTTTGTTTTTACGTCAAGTTGAAAATAAAGTGTTGACAGGTTCGCGAACAGATTGGTTTCGAGGGAGCGCGGCGCCCAACCATCACTCGAAAGGACGCGCATGGATCTCTCAACCGTCTCATTTTCAGAATTCGACACAGGCCAAGTGCAGGAGCTTTTGCGGAAGTTCATCGGCATTGAATCAAAGAGTGAGTTCGTCGATGGGGCCTTTGTGCGCCATCGAAAAATTTTGGACAGCGCGTTTATTGAGCGGCATTTCAAATGCGGCCATGAAAAGGCCAAGCTTCTGTTAGCGGAGCTGATCAGCGGCGAATATTTGGATGGCTCACGCCTGACGCCGTTGCCCAAGGGCATGGGCCTCGCGCATGACAAAGGCCTGCCGCGCATCTCACGCGCCGACGCGGAGAAGATTGTCGAGGATCTGATCGCCGCGGCCATAGCAGTCAATGCTAGGCTTGGCGCGCGGGTGTTCGTCGAGAGCCTCGACGTGTTCGGAAGCTATGTGTCGGGAAAGCCGACGCTGGGCGACGTCGACGTGCGCTTGGTCACGGTGGTCGATGGTGAGCACCAGCCGGAGGACCAATACGAAATGGATGATATCAACGACATGCTGCAGGTCTCCGATTACGTGAGCTTCACCGGCGAGTACGACATTGTGGCGAACCAAGCACCGAGGATTCGGATCTTCGCCCGCACCCCATGATCAACGTCATCGATCCGTGGGCAGCGGTCGGCTTCCCACGCAGGGCGAGTCATGCAACTCGCTTTCGCTAAATTTCCAAGGGCCGATGAATAGATATTCCGGTGTTCGAAGGTTCTGGTGTATCGGCTTGACTTTGATGTAGACATGCTTGAGTTCATAGGGCCTCTTGAACTGTGAGCAATCAACAGGTGCGGCCAGGCGCAGGCGTAGAATCAGGCGCTTTCCCGGTTCGATCGTCACCACGTGCTCGCTCTTGGTCGCGCCTCCATCCTCGGAAATTCCCGAATCGCCTTCCAGCGCATCCTTGTAAACTAGCGGGTCCATATTGCTACGCGTATGTGGGTTACCTTTTCCATCTTGATGGGAAAACCTCTCCGCCGCCCTAGCCTGCGGGAATGGCCGCGCGTAAATCAAATTGGCGGCATGGATGTCAAAACTGAGTGGCCCCGAACTTTTGAAGTCGGCCACAAAAATGCAATTCATGACATTCGTAGCCACGCTAGCAGTTCATGCGAGCAATGCGTTGGTCTGTCAGTAAGCGGTGCCTGGGCGGGGACGTGAGCGACCAGATCGGCACCTGTCGGCAACTGCGCCGGTATGAGCACCTGCGGCCTCAATGCGCTTTGCGCCACTGCGGTGACGATTTGTAAGGAGCGGCTTGGTACCTGTCGATGTAGAGGCGCACATAGGCGCCGTCGGCCGCGATCGGCGCGATGGGCCGGTCCAGCAGCAGCGCGCTCAGCTCGTCGGTATATTCGCGTGACTCGCGCTTGCTGACGAAAATCGCGCCGTTCGCGAACGGTCACGATGGGATTGAGGTTGACTGGCGCTTAGTACGAAACGGTTGTTGATTCTTAGGGTTTGTTCTTTCGTTGAGCCGAACGGAGAGTGCGACGGTTGGCTAGCCGGCGCAAATCGCCTTGCCCGCGGACGTAGCGAATCTTGACTTCAGAACCGTTGCCGTCGGGAGGTAATTCTCCGTTTGCAATGCGGTGGCGCTCGTGAACTACAACTGTCCCTGTAGCCTCAAGTTGAGCAATGTGGTGCGAACTTGTGAAGAGGAGCCTACCGGTGTATTCGCCGCGTTGCACGTCGGGTCGCAAATGTGCATGCCCAGCGCGCTCGATGACCGCACAAATTGCATGGAGCGATTGGTTCGATTTCTCTTGTAGACCATGAAGATATTTTCCCGTGATCTGTATCGCATGCTCTAGACTAGGACTGTAGTGCAATGTCTCGATTGCATCGAACTGATGCAAAAAATTCTTGGAGGGATTTGATAGCTGGTCACGCAAGTTTTGCAGGTGACGAAATATAAAGGGCTCAGCATGTAGAAGGGTAATCCCCCCATTTTTAGAGCGCGCTAAAAGTAGAGGTTAAGCGGCCAGGGCAAGCTTCTGTTTTGGTGTGATGC
>NZ_JBWKQJ010000015.1:0-135224 GCF_059418705.1 Duganella sp. GW821-FHT07F09
ACCATCGCTCTTGATGAGCTGAGATCGTTGATCCCGACATTTAAAATTTGAGGGGAAGGCTCAGGACCTGACCCCGGAGTTTGTTTTGCTTAACTACTGATGATTCTTGCGATCCGCGCGGCGATGGTTTCGGCCAGCAAATGGATGTGGTAGCCGTCGACAAAGCCGTGGTGCGCCTGCACCGAGAACGGCACCGTCATTTTGCCGTTGTCGGCATCGCTGAACTTGCCCCAGGCCAGCGAGGGGATGTCGTAGCCGCCGTGCCTGTAGATGGGATGCTCGATCGACGTCAGCTTGAACCACGGCATGCAGGTGATGTGGACGTTGTTCTTTTGCTCGCGCTCGGACTGTTCCTTGGCGGAGTTGATCATCTCGGTGCTGGCCTCGGCGGCGGCCTTCGCTTCCAGGCTGCGGGCGACGAATTCCTTCAAGTCGGTCGACATGGCGAAACACGCGAAATTGAGATTCTTGTCCTTGTTGAGCACGGTGTAGGACGCCCAGAACTCCTCGATCTTGATCACTTCGCCGTCGTTGATGCGGTACATGAAATTGTCGATTTCCTTGATCGAATTGAGTATGCAATACAGGAAGAAATGGAACGGCGGCAGCTTGTGCTCCTTGCAGTAGGGGCGGAAGTCGGGCAGGGGCATCTCGAAGCTGACGTTGACGAGCGGCTTTTCAAACGCGGCAAACAGGTTGTACCGATCGCGGCGCTTTTCAAAATTGTGCATGGTGTTCCAGGGCTGTTGTTAGAGGGATGCTTGCGGGGCGACTTCGGCCTGCAAGGTGATGTGGTCGATGCCGTGCTTGTCGAGCAGCATGGCCTTGATCGCGTGCAGGATGTCCGGCCAACGCTCGAGGTCGACGATCTCGACGTGGCCGATCAGCGCCGGCTCGCCCGGTGACATGTCCCACACATGCAGGTCGTGCACCGAGCAGACGCCGGCTATCTGTTCCAGGTCGGCGCCCACTTTAAGATAGTCGATCGGCTCTGGCACGCCGCCCATCAGGAAGTGGTAGGACTCGCGCAGCACACCGACGGTCGATTTTAAAATCAGCAAGGCGACGAAGATCGATAGCAGCGGGTCGATCATCATCCAGCCGGTGTAATAGATGACGGCGCCGGCGACCAACGCCGCCACCGATCCCAGCAAGTCACCCATGACGTTGACCAACGCCGCGCGCGTATTCATGTTGCTGTCGCCGCGCGACAACATATAAGCGAGCACGATGTTGATGGCGAGACCGATGGTGGCGACGATGAACACCGTCGCGCCGTGCACCTGCTCGGGATGGGTGAAGCGTTGCGCGGCCTCGAACGCGATCCAGCCGACCAGCAACAACAGCACCAGGCTGTTGACGAACGCGGCCAGCGCCTCGGCGCGGCCGAAGCCGAACGAGTGGCGCGCGGACGGCGGCCGTTTAGCGATCAGCTGCGCCAGCAAGGCCAGGCCCAGCGCGGCGGCGTCCGTGACCATGTGGCCGGCGTCGGAAATCAGCGCCAGCGAGTTGGACATAAGGCCGGTGATCACCTCGACCACCGCGAAGCCCAGGGTCAACGCCAGCGACCACGCGAGCACCGATTGGCTGCGCTGCACGGTGAAGTGTGCGTGCTTGGCGTCGCCGTCACGGTGTTCGTGCAGATGGGCGGAAGGCGAGGGCGGAGCCTCCGCGCTAGCGTTGATGCGGGTTTCAGCTTGCATGGGTTCTATCGGTGATGATAATAAACCACAGTTTAAAGGATGCCGCCCTGCGCGTCTTGCGCCGTCATAGTGCGTTTTGTAAATGTTTCCTATGAATACCCTTGTTTTTCTCCGAATCGCTCTCTATAATGCTGGTCTTCGGGCGGTTAGTTCAGCTGGTTAGAATACTTGGTCGACATCCAAGGGGTCGCAGATTCGAATTCTGCACCGCCCACCAGATTACGTAGTACGGTAGTAAATAAGCGGTAAAAAGCGGTAAAATAGAAGTAGAGAAGTACAACGGGCGGTTAGTTCAGCTGGTTAGAATACTTGGTCGACATCCAAGGGGTCGCAGATTCGAATTCTGCACCGCCCACCAGAACATATGTAAGAGCGAGAAAGGCAATCCGGTTATGACACCGCGAACTACTACCAAGCTTTGGGAGTGACGCTAGTCGATCGGGATTCTTTTGCTCAAAAAAAGAGAAAACGCGGCTAGCCCGCGTTTTTTTTCGTCCGCGTTTTTATTATCAATTTTCGCTTTAACGTACACCGGCCTTGCGCCAACAGGAGATCACTATGCTTTCAGTCCGCCTTCCAGATGGTTCCGCCCGCGAATTCGACGGCCCGGTCACCGTGGCTCAAGTGGCGACCAGTATCGCCACCAGCCTGGGCAAGGCCGCCCTGGCCGGCAAGGTCGACGGCAAAGTGGTCGACACCTCCTTCCTGATCGAGAAGGATGCCGATCTGGCCATCATCACCGACAAGGATCCGGAAGGCCTCGATGTGATCCGTCACTCGACCGCCCACTTGCTGGCCTACGCCGTCAAGGAGCTGTTCCCGGACGCGCAAGTGACCATCGGCCCGGTTATCGAAAACGGTTTCTACTACGACTTCTCGTACAAGCGTCCGTTCACGCCCGACGATCTGGTCGCGATCGAAAAGAAAATGACCGAGTTGGCCAAGAAGGACGAGCCGGTCACCCGCAAGGTGCTGCCGCGCGACGAGGCCGTGGCGTATTTCAAGTCGATCGGCGAAGACTACAAGGCTGAAATCATTTCGTCGATTCCGGCCGACCAGGACGTGTCGCTGTACTCGGAAGGCAAGTTCACCGACTTGTGCCGTGGCCCGCACGTGCCATCGACCGGCAAGCTGAAGGTATTCAAGTTGATGAAGCTGGCCGGCGCCTACTGGCGCGGCGACAGCAAGAATGAAATGCTGCAGCGTGTCTACGGCACCGCCTGGACCAAGAAGGAAGATCAGGAACAATACCTGTTCCAGCTGGAAGAGGCGGAAAAGCGCGACCACAGGAAGCTTGGAAAGCAATTGGACTTCTTCCACTTCCAGGACGAGGCGCCGGGCCTGGTGTTCTGGCATCCGAAGGGCTGGACCATCTGGCAACAGGTTGAGCAGTACATGCGCAACAAGTACCAGGTCAACGGCTACCAGGAAGTGAAGGCGCCGCAGATCCTGGACTCCAGCCTGTGGGGCAAGACCGGCCACTGGGACAACTACCGCGAAAACATGTTCGTGACGGAATCGGAAAACCGTTCCTACGCGCTCAAGCCGATGAACTGCCCGGGCCACGTGCAGATCTTCAACAGCAACATGCGCAGCTACCGCGACCTGCCGCTGCGTTACGGCGAGTTCGGCCAGTGCCACCGCAACGAGCCGTCCGGCGCGCTGCACGGCATCATGCGCGTGCGCGGCTTCACGCAGGACGACGGTCACATCTTCTGCACCGAAGAGCAGATCGAGCCGGAAGTGGTGGCGTTCCACACGCAGGCGATGGAAGTCTACAAGGACTTCGATTTCCACAACATCGACGTCAAGCTGGCGCTGCGTCCGGACAACCGCATCGGCACCGACGAAGTCTGGGACGAGGCCGAGGACGCGCTGCGTTCGGGCCTGCGCGCCTGCGGCGTGACCTGGACCGAGTTGCCGGGCGAGGGCGCGTTCTACGGTCCGAAGATCGAATACCACCTGAAGGATTCGCTGGGCCGCCCATGGCAGGTCGGCACGATGCAGGTCGACTTCTTCATGCCGGAGCGCCTGGGCGCGGAATATGTCGCGGCCGACAACACCCGCCAGGTGCCGGTCATGCTGCACCGGGCCATCGTCGGCTCGATGGAGCGCTTCATCGGCATCCTGATCGAGAACTACGCCGGCGCCTTGCCGACCTGGCTTGCGCCTGTGCAAGTATCGGTGCTGAACATCTCCGACGCGCAGGCCGAATATGTGGGCCAAGTGACGGAAAAGCTGCGCCGCAGCGGGTTCCGCGTGCAGAGCGATTTGCGCAACGAGAAAATAACCTATAAAATACGTGAACATTCCGTCCAAAAACTGCCTTACATCCTTGTAATCGGCGATAAAGAGCGGGATGCCAACACCGTGGCCGTGCGGGCGCGGGGCAATGTCGATCTGGGCGTCATGTCCGTCGATGCCCTGATCGAGCGACTCCAGCAAGACGTCGCCAATAAAGCCTGATCGCACTGGCCTTACCATTAGATTTTAAAAGGAATCACCATAGCTACTGACAAGTCGCATCGCATCAACGGCGAAATCACTGCCCCTGAAATGCGTTTAAGTGGGGTCGAGAACGAGCCGCTCGGTATCGTCACTTTGGCCGAAGCCTTCCGCCTGGCGGAAGAGGCCAATGTCGACCTGGTCGAGATCGCGCCAACGGCGGTGCCGCCGGTTTGCCGTTTGATGGACTACGGCAAATTCAAGTATTCGGAGCAGAAGAAGGCTCACGAAGCTAAATTGAAACAGAAAATCATCGCCGTGAAGGAAGTCAAATTCCGTCCGGGTACCGATGACGGTGACTACAATATCAAGCTGCGCAACCTCATCAAGTTCCTCGATGAAGGCGACAAAACCAAGATCACGCTGCGTTTCCGCGGCCGTGAGATGGCGCACCAGGATATCGGTTTCCGCATGCTGGAACGTCTGAAAGCCGATCTGGAGCCGTACGGCCAGGTCGAGCAGTTCCCGAAGATGGAAGGCCGCCAGATGATCATGGTGCTGTCTCCTAAGAAAAAGAAGTAAATCCGGCTGGTGTGGATCGACTAGGGGCGCCCTCGGGCGCCCCTAGTAATTTGTGGTGCAGATTTGCCGCAACTGGTCTATAATTGCCGGCTGTTGTAAATGTAGTGGACTCGCATCTGCTGCAAAAACAAGTGAAAGCAGGCATCTAAGTGTGACGTCGTGTCACCACCTGCAATCCTGTTTGATATGGAGCTACCCAAGAGGGTAGATTGCTATGCCAAAAATGAAAACCAAAAGCTCCGCGAAGAAACGTTTTCGCGTGCGTCCAGGTGGTACTGTTAAGAGTGGTCACGCGTTCAAACGCCACATTCTGACGAAGAAAACCACCAAGTCGAAGCGCCAATTGCGCGGTATCACGAATGTCGATGCGGCTGACGTGAAATCCGTCCTGCGCATGATGCCATCCGCTTAATCTCACACTCAATTTAAGGAGTTACTATGCCTAGAGTAAAACGTGGGGTTACAGCTCGTGCCCGTCATAAAAAAGTCTTAAACCTGGCCAAAGGTTACCGTGGTCGTCGCAGCAAGGTTTACCGTGTTGCCAAGCAAGCAGTCATGCGCGCTGGCCAATACGCTTACCGCGACCGTCGTAACAAGAAGCGCGTCTTCCGCCGCCTGTGGATCGCTCGTATCAACGCCGCTTCCCGTGAGCATGGCGTGACGTACAGCGTCTTCATGAACGGTCTGAAAAAAGCTTCGATCGAACTGGACCGTAAGGTTCTGGCCGATATGGCAGTGATGGACAAGCCGGCCTTCGCCGCGATTGTCAACGCTGTGAAAGCAAAAATCGCTGCGTAAGCATTGATTGTTGATCGCTGGCCCTTCACCGGGCCGGTGGTGAGAACGGGGCAAAGGTCTAGACCTGTGCCCCGTTTTTGATTGAGGATAAGAAAAACGCATGGACTCCCTGGAACAACTCGTCGCCTCAGCAGTGCAGGATTTCACGGCCGCGCAAGATGACGCCGCCGCGCTGGAAAATGCCAAAGCAAAATATCTGGGCAAGACCGGCCAGATCACCGAATTGATGAAGGGTCTGGGCAAGCTCGACCCCGAGGCACGCAAGGCGCAGGGCGCCCTGATCAACGCGGCCAAAGGGCAGATCGAAGCGGCCCTGACGGCCCGGCGCGACGCGCTGGCCGACGCCCAGATGCAAACCCGTTTGAACGCCGAGGCCATCGATGTCTCGCTGCCTGGCCGCGGACGCGCCGGCGGCGGCCTGCATCCGGTCATGCGCACCTGGGAGCGGGTGGAGGAAATCTTCCGCTCGATCGGTTTCGACGTGGCCGACGGCCCCGAGATCGAAAACGACTGGACCAACTTTACCGCCTTGAACAGCCCGGAGAACCATCCGGCCCGTTCGATGCAGGACACTTTCTACATCGAAGGCAACGACAGCGAAGGCAAGCCGCTGCTGCTGCGCACGCACACCAGCCCGATGCAGGTGCGCTACGCCCGCAGCCATACGCCGCCGATCAAGGTGATCGCGCCGGGCCGCACCTACCGCGTCGACAGCGACGCCACGCACTCGCCGATGTTCCACCAGGTCGAGGGCCTGTGGATCGCCGAGAACATCAGCTTCGCCGACCTCAAGGGCGTGTACCTGAACTTCGTCAAGGCCTTCTTCGAGACCGACGATTTGCAGGTGCGCTTCCGTCCGTCGTATTTCCCGTTCACCGAGCCGTCGGCCGAGATCGATATCGCCTTCGGCTCGGGACCGCTGAAGGGCCGCTGGCTGGAGATTTCCGGCTCGGGCCAGGTGCATCCGTCGGTGGTGCGCAACTTCGGCCTGGACCCGGAAAAGTACATCGGCTTCGCGTTCGGCTCCGGCCTCGAGCGCCTGACGATGCTGCGCTACGGCGTCAGCGACCTGCGCCTGTTCTACGAAGGCGACTTGCGCTTCCTGAAGCAGTTCAACTAGGAACAAGGTTCAGTACACTACACGCGGTCGAGCGCGGCCAGTTAGCAAGGCACGCGCTCCCGCTGGACACTCTTTGAAGGCTTGATTATGCAATTCTCCGAAAACTGGCTCCGTACCATGGTCGATCCGAAGATGACTTCGGACGAACTGGCCCACCTGCTGACGATGTCCGGCCTGGAAGTGGAAGAAGTCGAAGCGGTCGCGCCGCCGTTCTCCAACGTCGTCGTCGGTCTGGTGCGCGAAATGGCCAAGCATCCGAACGCGGACCGCCTCAACGTCTGCCAGGTCGACGTCGGCACCGGCACCTTGCTCAACATCGTCTGCGGCGCGCCGAACGTGCGCCCGGGCCTGAAGGTCGTGTGCGCCATGGCCGGCGCCGTGCTGCCGCCGGGCGCCGACGGCAAGCCGTTCGAAATCAAGGTCGGCCAGCTGCGCGGCGTCGAGTCGCAGGGCATGCTGTGCTCGGCCAAGGAATTGAAACTGTCGGAAGAGGGCAGCGGCCTGCTGGAACTGCCGGACGACGCGCCGGTCGGCAAGAACTTCCGCGACTACTACGCGCTGAACGATCTCAAGTTCACCATCAAGCTGACCCCGAACAAGGCGGACTGCCTGTCGGTGCTGGGCGTGGCGCGCGAAGTCTCGGCGCTGACCGGCGTGGCGCTGCACGCGCCGCAGTTCCGCAACGCCGCCGTCAACAGCGACGAAGTGCTGCCGGTGAAAATCTCGGCGCCGGACCTGTGCGGCCGTTTCTCCGGCCGCGTGATCCGCAACCTGAACGCCAAGGCCGCCACGCCGGACTGGATGAAGCAGCGCCTCGAGCGCAGCGGCCAGCGCTCGGTGTCGGCGCTGGTGGACATCTCCAACTACGTCATGCTGGAACTGGGCCGTCCGACCCACGTGTTCGACCTGGCCAAGATCCACGGCGGCCTCGACGTCCGCTGGGGCAAGGCCGGCGAGACCCTGAAGCTGTTGAACGGTAACACCGTCGACATCGACGAGTGGGTCGGCGTGATCGCCGACGACAAGGAAATCGAATCGCTGGCAGGCATCATGGGTGGCGACGCCACCGCCGTCTCGCTGGAGACCGAGTCGATCTACCTGGAAGCGGCATTCTGGTGGCCGAACGCCATCCAGGGCCGCGCCCGCAAGTACAATTTCTCGACCGACGCGGCGCACCGCTTCGAGCGCGGCGTCGACTACGCGACCACGGTCGAGCACATCGAGCGCATCACCTCGCTGCTGATCGAAATCTGCGGCACGGCGGCGACCAAGGTTGGTCCGATCGACGACCAGATCGTCAACATCCCGCAACGCCAGCCGGTGAAAATGCGCACCGCGCGCGCGCAGAAAGTCATCGGCGTGGCGCTGGACGACAAGACCGTGGCCGACATCTTCACCCGCCTGGCGCTGCCGTTCACGCTGGAAGACGGAGTCTTCTCGGTGACCGCGCCGAGCTACCGCTTCGACATCGAAATCGAGGAAGACCTGATCGAGGAAGTCGCGCGCGTCTACGGCTTCGAGAACATCCCGACCGTGGCCCCGGTGGCCGCCAACACGATGATCATCGCGCCGGAAAATACCCGTTCGCTGTTCGCCGTGCGCCACCAGCTGGCCGACCTGGGCTTCCAGGAAGTGGTCAACATGAGCTTTGTGGAAGCGGCGTGGGAGCAGGATTTCGGCGGCAACGCCAATCCGATCAAGCTGCAGAACCCGATCGCCAGCCAGATGAGCGTGATGCGCTCGACCCTGGTCGGCAGTCTGGTCGCCAACGTGCGCTACAACCTGAACCGCAAGACCAACCGCGTGCGCGTGTTCGAAGTCGGCGCGATCTACCAGCGCGACGACAGCGTGCCGGACGGTCCGCTGACGGTGGCCGGCTACAAGCAGCCGAAACGGGTCGCCGCGATCGCCTACGGCACCGTGGCGGACGAACAATGGGGGCAGGACAGCCGCGCGGTCGACTTCTTCGACCTGAAGGCGGACCTGGAGCACCTGTTCGCGCCGCTGCAACTGCGCTTCGTCAAGGCCGAACATCCGGCGTTGCACCCGGGCCGCTCGGCGCAGGTGCTGCTCGATGGCAAGGTGATCGGCTTCATCGGCGAGCTGCATCCGCGCTGGATGCAGAAGTACGAGCTGCCGCAGGCGCCGGTCGTGTTCGAGGTGGATGCGATTGCTTTGCAGCAACGATCCGTGCCAGAATACGCCGAGATCTCCAAGTTCCCCGGCGCCACGCGCGATCTGGCCGTCGTCGTCAAGCAAGACGTGCCGGCGCAGGATTTGTTGGACGCATTTAATGCTGCCGTGCAAGCAAGTCCGCAAGGAAAGATCGTGCAAGCCATTGTTTTGTTTGATGAATATCGTGGCAAAGGTTTGGAGCAGGACGAAAAATCACTTGCTTTCCGCTTTAGCTTGCAAGATACTCAAAACACGCTGCAGGACGAAGTCGTCGAGGCCGTCATGGCTTCGGCCGGCGATGCGGCCAAGCAAAAACACGGCGCCCGCTTGCGCACCTGATGTTGCCGTTAAGGCCATCGCCACGCGGTTCCGTTTTCTTTTTTTGATCATTCGGGAGTCCGGCAAAGGCCGGACTCATTCGTTCTTTGATAAGGCAGGGCAGGAAAATTAATAACAACGACGTTGATTCCGCCGTACTCCAATCCGCATTGGCTGCCGATTTGCATCGGGCCATGCAGGTCGCCAAGGTACGCCAGGATGCGGAAAAAGATTTGCCCACGCTGACCAAGGCGGAGCTGGCCGAACTGCTGTTCGAACAGGTCGGTCTGAACAAGCGCGAGGCCAAGGACATGGTGGAGACCTTCTTCGACGAGATCCGCAACGCGCTCGAGCGTGGCGAAGCCGTCAAGCTGTCCGGGTTCGGCAACTTCCAGCTGCGCGACAAGCCGCAGCGTCCGGGGCGCAACCCCAAGACCGGCGAGGAAATCCCGATCACGGCGCGCCGCGTCGTGACCTTCCATGCGAGCCAAAAACTCAAGGGCATGGTCGAAGAGACCAATCCGATGGCGCGTGCCGCCTGAGTGGGAGCTGAGAAGTGATGAACGATCGTCTCGCCAAGTCCGAACTGGTCGTCCTGCCGCCGATACCGGCCAAGCGCTATTTCACCATCGGTGAGGTCAGCGAGCTGTGTGGCGTCAAGCCGCATGTGCTGCGCTACTGGGAGCAGGAATTCACCCAGCTCAAGCCCGTCAAACGGCGCGGCAACCGCCGCTATTACCAGCACCACGAAGTGCTGTTGATACGCCGTATCCGCGAGCTGTTGTACGAGCAGGGCTTCACCATCAGCGGGGCGCGCAATAAACTGGACAGCCGTGCTGTCGATGGCGCGGCGGCGGAGTATGATGGCGGTTTCGGCGAGGAGGCGAAAGCCGTTCCCGCTCCTTTGGACCGCGAAATGATACGCAGCGAACTGCTTTCCATCCTGAGCCTGCTCCAGCAAGACTAGCGCGCACACCACTGCACGGGGCGTGGCAAGAAGCTAATTCCTGATATACTTTCAATATTATTCAATTATCAGCGACGCTGATATACACGGTGGCGTGAAGTCCGGCGTGCCCGAGGGCGCGGGCCGGACAAGACGAGGGGAAACAATGATACGCGTTGCCATTTGTGACGACCATCAGATAGTAAGAGCAGGATTTAAACAGATTTTTTCGGCGTCGGACGATTTCGACGTGGTCGCGGAAGCCGGTACGGGGCGTGAAGCGCTCGATATCGCTCGCCGTGAGATTTGCGACGTGTTGCTGCTCGACATCGCCATGCCGGACCAGAGCGGCATCGATACCTTGCGTACGATACGTCAGGGGCAGCCCGATCTGCCGGTGCTGATCCTGTCCGGGTATCCGGCCCAGCAGTACGCGCTGAACCTGTTCAAAATGGGCGCCAACGGCTATTTGAACAAGGAATGCGAGGCCGACGAGCTGATCACCGCAGTGCGCACCGTGTACCAGGGCCGCCGCTATGTCAGTTCGACCGTCGGCGAATTGCTGGCGCAAAGCTTCGACCGCGATCCCAACACGGCGCTGCACACCGAGTTGTCCGACCGCGAATTCCAGGTCTTCCTGCGGCTGGCGCGCGGCGCGACGGTGTCCGATATCGGTGTGGCGTTGTCGCTGAGCATCAAAACCGTCAGCACCTACCGCACCCGCATCATGGAAAAGATGGGGATGCAGTCGAACAGCGATTTAACATATTACGCAATGAAAAATAACTTGCTGGACTGAAATTTCGCACGCCGGTCTCTTCCTGAGACCACTTGCTTAATGGATACAGTTGCGCACTCTTGGGGTGCGCAGCTGCTGCATCTATTTCCCTAACGGACTATAATTAGCCAGCCTGGCGTGTTGCCGGCCGTCATAACCCGCGAAGGAAGTGGATGTATTTCACCGTCGAAACAGCGCCGCACCATCGCCTGCCGCTGTACAAGACCGTCTTGTGCGTGACCTGCGCCTTGTTGCTGATCGTGAACGGCTTCAGCCTGTTTTACAATTTGCAAGCCCTGCGCGGCGCGCAGGTGCTGCTGGGGCAGAGCGCGCGCGTGGCCGACCGCCTGCAATACCTCAACGTCCTGGTGCTCGACGCCGAAAGCAGCATGCGCGGCTATTTCCTGTCCGGCAGCGACGCCTACCTGGGGCCGACCCGCACCGCGCTGGTCGACAGCGAACACGAATTCAAGGAGCTGCAAAAGCTGCTCGCCGATAACCCGACCCAGCTCAAGAATCTGACCCAGCTGCAAACCCTGGTCCGCCGCCGCCTGACCACCGTCAGCCAGGCGATCGACGTCTACCGCGAGGGCGGTCTCGAGGAGATCGTCAAGATCGCCAAACTGAGCGACGGGCGCGGCAGCATGGACGAGATCCGCCTGCAGGTGGTCATCATGGAGCAGGAGCAGAACGAGACCATGGCCACACGCAGCGCCATGTTCTATCAGGAATATCAAAAGGCGGTGTTGCTCGGCATGAGCATCAACGCCGTCGCCATCGTGGTGCTGATCATGTTCTACCAGCTGGTGCGGCGCAGCTTCGCCAACCGGGCCCAGGTCGAGCACGCGCTGCAGGCGGCCAACGAAACATTGGAAACGCAGGTTGAGCAAAGGACCGAGCAGCTATCGGTGCTGTCGCGCCACCTGATCAGTATCAGCGAAGAGGAAAAGGTCAGGCTATCGCGCGAGCTGCACGACGAGATGGGCGCCTTCCTGACGTCGATCAGCATGGACATCGCCGCCGTCACGCAGCAGTTGCAAAAGAACCAGCCCGAGCTGGCCGCCCAGCTCAAGCGCGCGCGCGGCACCCTGATGGAGGCGGTGGAGATGAAGCGCCGCATCGTCGAGAACCTGCGCCCCAGTTTGCTGGACAACCTGGGGCTGTGCGCGGCGATCGAAAGCTATTGCGACGAGTTCAGCCGCATGGCCCAGGTGCGCTGCGATTGCGACGTCGCCGCCGACATCGAGGCGCTGGGCCGCGATTCCGGCGACTTGTCGATCGCCCTGTTCCGCATCGTGCAGGAATCGCTGACCAATATCCGCAAGTACGCCAAGGCCAGCCGCGTGACGGTGACCTTGAACCGCAATCAGGAAGTGCTGATGCTGCGCATTATCGACGACGGTATCGGCATCGACGCCAACAACATCGTCAAGCCGATGTCGCACGGCCTGCTGGGCATGCGCGAGCGCGCCTTGCTGCTGGGCGGGACGATGACGATACGGCGGGGACGCAACGATACGGGGACCTGTATCGAGGTGGCCATTCCGCTGCGTAAGAGCGATGGCGGGAAGGGTGCGGCAAGTCAGCCGGCCCCGGCGCCGGGACAGGAGCGCCGCATGCAGCCGAGGACGGTGGAGGCGATGATGGCGACAGCGGCGCCAACGCCGGCACCTTTGCCGCCGCTGCCGGCGGCCATCACCGATGTGCTTAACAGCGTGCTACATCAACCAGCAGACGATCATACTCAGTCTTCGCAACCTTATAGCACTCACCCGCATAATCCTCCAAGCCTGAGCGATCAAGCACGGTGATGTTGCCACGGCGGTAGGTGATCAAGCCTTCCTCCTGCAGCTTGCCGGCGGCGGCGGTGATGCTCTCGCGGCGCACGCCCAGCATGATCGAAATCATTTCCTGCGTTACTTTCAGTTCGTTCGATGGCGAGCGGTCCAGGCGGTCCAGCAGCCAGCGGCACAGCTTTTGTTCGATCGAGCTGTGACGGCCGCCGACGGCGTTTTGCGCCATCTGCGCGAACAGCGCGGTGTTGTAGCGCATCAGCAGCGCGGGCAGGGCGCCGCCCTGGTTGAAGGCGTCGCGCAGGTGCTGGGCCTTCATGCGGTAGCCGTAACCGGCGGCCTGCACCACGGCGCTGCACATGGCGCGCTCGCCGTCGAACAGCGACACGCCGACCACGCCTTCATGGCCGACGACGGCGATCTCGGTGGTGGCGCCGTCTTCCATCACATACAGCAGCGACACGATGGCGGTGGTGGGGAAATGGACGTACTCCATCGCGCCGCCGAATTCAAACAGTTCTTTGCCAAAGGGCAGGGTGACCAGTTCCAGGTGTTCGAACAAGGATTCGAGCACGTCGCGTGGAAGCGCGGCCAGCAGTTCGTTTTGCTGGGTGCCGCTGTAGCTGACAACAGGCCGCGACGCAACCTTAAATTCTTTTGAATCGACCGCCATGGTGCCGGATGCGGTGGATTTCTTGGTTGCGTTGACTTGGGTGTTGTTCATATTTTTCCTCACTAATCTCTGGCTATACAAATCACGTCGGGGGTTATCTGACGTGCTGGTAGCACTTTAGGGGGAATGTTAGTTTGCGAACATAAGAGGAGTGGACGCACAAATGTAGGCTTGCAACATGGTTGGACGTAGGTCTACTCCTACACGGTGACTATGTTTCTGTTTATCGCCGGTGCATAATGCACAAATCCCAGTCGAAGGGCGCACAACATGCATGTACTTGTAGTGGAAGACGATGCCGTACTCGCCGACGGCCTGAGCCGCGTGTTGGGGGGCCACGGCATGGTGGTGGAGGTGGTCGGCGACGGCGCCCAGGCCGACGCGCTGCTGCAGCGCGCCGCGCAAGCGGAGGTGATCGTGCTCGACATCGGCCTGCCGGGCATCGACGGCTTCGAGGTGGTACGCCGCCTGCGCGCGCGCGGCAGCCAGGTGCCGGTGCTGTTGCTGACGGCGCGCGACGCCGTCGAGGACCGGGTGCGCGGGCTGGAGCTGGGCGCCGACGACTACCTGGTCAAGCCCTTCGCCACCGCCGAGCTGGTCGCGCGGCTGAAGGCGCTGGCGCGGCGCAACGCGCCCAAGCCGACGGTGCTGGCGCTGGGCGACCTGGCGCTGGACCTGTCGGCCAAGCGGGCGCGGGTGCGCGACAAAACCGTCGAGCTGTCGGTGCGGGAATGGGCGGTGCTCGAGTACCTGCTGCAGCACGGCGCGCGCGTGGTGTCCAAGCAGCAGATCATCGAAGCCATCCTGCCGTGGGGCGACGACCTGACCCTGAACGCGGTGGAGGTGTACATCTCGCGGCTGCGGCTGAAGATCGCCGACGCCGGCGTCTCGATCCGCACCATCCGCGGCTTCGGCTACATGCTGGAGCTGGCGCCCGCGCGGGGTGCGGATGACTAGCATACGGCTGCGGCTGCTCAAGACGCTGATCGTGCCCATCCTGCTGATCAATCTGGCGGGCGGGGCGCTGGCCTACATGCTGGCGTGGCTGCCGACGCAGATCGCCTTCGATCAAAGCCAGTCCGAGGCGCGGGGATCGGGGCCGGCCGGCGCTGGACCGGCGGCGCCGGCGGGACGGATCGCGGCCGACAAAACGCAGCGGCAGGCACAGATCAAGCAAGCCATGGTGCGCGGGCTGGTGCTGCTGGAAGTACTGATCGCGCTCGCTTGCATCGGCTTGATCTGGTTCTCGGTCAGCAACGGGCTGCGGCCGCTGAACCGCCTGCGTGCCGGCCTCGACGCACGCGACGGCGACGACCTCGCGCCGATCGCCGTCGCCGATGTCCCGTACGAGCTGGAACCGGTGGTCTCGGCCTTCAACGGCCTGCTGGACAAGGTGGGCGAGGGCGCCAGGGCGCGGCAGGATTTCCTGGCCAATGTCGCGCACCAGCTGCGCACGCCGCTGGCGGGGCTGAAGACGCAGCTCGAATGGCTGGGGGCGCGCCACGTCGAGCCGGACACGGCGCACTCGGTCCAGCTGATGCTGTCGGCCACCGAGCGCATGATCCGGCAAACCAACCAGTTGCTGGCGCTCGCGCGCGCCGAACCGGACCACTTCGAAAGGACGCGGCTGGAAGCGGTGGCGCTGGACGTGCTGGTCGAGGACGCGATTCAATCCTTTGTCGACCAGGCCACGGGCAAGGGAATAGACATCGGTTTCGATTTGCGGCCGGTGCAGATCAGCGGCGACCGTTTCCTGCTGCGCGACCTGATCGACAACCTGATCGACAACGCGATCCGTTACACGCCGGCGGGCGGCACGGTGACGGTGGCATGCCGGGCGGACGCGGGCGGCGGCGTGCTGACGGTCGAGGACAGCGGCCCGGGCATCCCGGCGGCCAAGCGCGAGCAAGTCTTCAGCCGCTACGTCCGGCTCGACGACAAGACCCACGGCAGCGGCCTGGGGCTGGCGATCGTGCGCGACATCGCCGTCGTCCACGGCGCCTCGCTGAGCATAGCCGACGCCGCCGGCGGACAGGGCGCCCTGTTCACAGTCCGCTTCCCCTAAGTGTTGTTTGTCAGGTGTTTGTCAGCATTTCCTCAGGGAAATGCAAGCTTGGGCGCGTAGACTGGTTCCAGCAGACAACATCCCTGGAGCCGGCCATGAAACGACGTATGAAGAACGGTTTTACGCTGATCGAGGTCATGGTGACCGTGGCCATCGTCGGCATCCTGCTGGCCGTGGCCGTTCCCGCCTACAGCGATTACGTCGTGCGCGGCCGCCTGAGCGAGGCTTTCACCGCGCTCGGCGGCGCCCAGCCCGCCGCCGAACAGTATTGGTCGAACAACCGCACCTACGTCGGCTTCGGCGCCGCCAACACCTTTCCGGCCAATACGCCTTATTTCACCTACGCCCTCAGCGGCGAGTCGGCGTCGACCTACACCCTGACCGCGACCGGCACCGGCAAGATGGCCGGCTTCACTTATACCATCGACCAGAACGGCACCCACGCGACCACCGCCAGTCCAGCCGGCTGGGGCGTCAACGCCGCCTGCTGGGTCGACCACAAGGGTGGCGCATGCACCAATTGAGCCCACCGCTCCGGCACCGCCCGCACCGTCGGCGTCGCCAAAGCGGCGTCACGCTGATCGAGCTGCTGGTGACGATCACCATTTTCGGCATCATGCTGGCGGTCGGTATTCCCAATGCCAGCCGCTGGCTGCTGGCCAACCGCGCGCGCGGCGCCAGCGAGTTCTATGCCGACGGCTTCAGCCTGGCGCGCCGCCAGGCCGTGGCCCACAACGCCTTTAGCCGTATTTCGCTCACACCCAACGTCAACACCGGCCAGATGGATTGGCAGGTCGATATTTGTTTCGTCAGCCAGGCCGGCCCGTGCACCGACGTCCAGGGCGACTGGTCGACCACGGAAGCGCCGTCGGCCGGCGATCCGGAAGGCGCCGCCGGCTGGAAGTCGGTGTTCCGCGCCGCCAACGCGCTGCCGCCGGCCGAGGTCCTGCAGCCGACCACGCTGCCGGCCGGCGCCAGCCAGGTGTACTACACGCCGCTCGGCTGGGTCGATCCGCAGTTCGCCGGCCGTCTCAACAGCCTGCGCCTCGAGCCGTCGGCGGCGTTCGCCGACGAGGTGCAGCCGGTGGCGCTGGTGGTGACCCTGGCCGGCATGGCGACCAAGTGCAATCCGGCCTTGCCGGACACCGACAACCGGAGCTGTCCGCCATGAAAACCGTCCCGAGCCGCCGCCAGGGCGGCATCGCGCTGCTGGAGGCGATGCTGGCCATCGTGATCCTGGGCATCGGCCTGCTGGGCACGATCGGCTTGCAGGCGCGCGCCTATTCGGCGCTGTCGGACGCCGCCATGCGCGCCGAGGCCACCATGGCCGGCGAGAAGCTGCTGGGCGTGATGATGGCCGATACGGCCAACCTGGCCGACTACAACCTGGCCGAGAACGGCACGCCCGGCGCGGCCATCGCGCCGTGGGTGGCCGAGACGCGCGCGGCCATTCCCGGCGCGATCGTGTCCGTCAATGTGACCCGGCAGACGGTTCAAACCCAGGTCGATATCGCCATCCGTTGGCAGCGCAAGGCCAATACGGACCAGAACCGGCATTTGCTTACTTCCTACATCGCGAACTGACATGGACGCCCATCCTTCCCCGGTCCTGTCGAGCGCGCGCCGGCGCGGCGGCGGCTTTTCGCTCGTCGAGCTGATGGTCAGCGTCGTGATCGGCCTGCTGGCGCTGGTGTTCGCCACGCGCCTGGTCATCAGCGGCGAACAAAACAAGGATGCCGCCGTCGGCGGTTCCGATTCCATGCAGAACGGCATGCTGGCGCTGTTTTCCCTCAGCGGCGACGCCGCCGACGCCGGCTGGGGCTTGAACGATACGATGCTGGCCGGCTGCGACACCGTGTTCTCGGACGCCAACGGCTACCAGCTGGCGACGGAGCCGCGCGGCGGCGCCAACGTCACGCCGCTGGCGCCGGTGGTGATCCAGTCCAACGGCGCCGACAGCGACGTGGTGCAGTTCCAAAGCGGCACCTCGCAAACCGGGGTCGGCTCGACCAAGCTGGTGACCAACTACGTGCCCGGCGAGAGCACCTTGACCGTCGACAGCCGCAATCCCTACGATTTCAAAGTCGGCGACGTGCTGGTGGTGGCGCCGATGACACCGGGGGCGCGGCGCTGCACGCTGTTCCAGCTGTCCGGCTTCGGCATCGGCCTCAACGCCAACCAGTTGCAGGTCGCCAGCGGCGCCGGCTTCCCGTTCAACCCGCAGGCCGGCCTGACGACGGCGTATCCGCTCAATGTGAGCTATGTCTACAATCTGGGCAGCGCGGCCCGCCTGCATTTCCATACCTGGTCGGTCAACAACGGCGTGCTGCTGCTGCGTTCCACCGACATGCCCGGTTCGGCGCAGCAGGGCGCGTCGGTGATCGACAACGTGGTGTCGCTCAAGGCGCAGTACGGCTTCGACAACCGCGCCGTGGCCGAATACGACCCCAACACGCCGGGCAACGGCGTGGCGGAAGTGTCGACCGCCAGCGGCATGCGCATCGGCGTGTGGAGCTCGACCATGATCGACGCCGACAACGACGGCGTGGTCGGCGGCGCCGGCGACTATCAGCGCATCGGCTCGGTGCGGCTGGCGGTGGTGGCGCGCGGCAAACACGCCGAGAAGCCCGATGGCGCCGGCCAGTGCCGCGCCACCACCGTGCGGCCGACCGTGTTCGCCGGCAATGCGCCGGCCACGGTGGCCGCCGCGCCGGTGCAGGTCAACGTGGCGGTGGCGGGCGACACGGTCGATTGGAAGTGCTATCGCTACCGCGTGTTCGAGACCATCGTGCCGATCCGTAACGCCCAGTGGAGGCCATGATGACGACGGCCCGCCCGCAGTCGACCACGCCCCGGCGCGCCCATGCGGCCGGCCCCGCGCGCCGCCGGCGCGAGCGCGGCATCGCCTTGCCGGTCATGCTGATCATGCTGACGGTGATGCTGGTCAGTAGCATCTACCTGCTCAAGTCCAGCACGTCGACGACGATGACCGCCGCCAACCTGGCCTACGACTCGGCGCTGAGCAAGTCGGCCGACGCCGGGCTGCACGCCGGCTTCGCCTATCTGCGCTCGGTGGCGAACCGTTCCGATTTGCTGGTCGACCAGCCCGCCCAGGGCTATGTCGCCACCCTGACGCCGACCTGGACCGCGAGCAGCGCCGCCTTCTGGCTGGGCGCGGTCACGATGCCGGCCAATCCGCTCACCGGCGACCGGGTCCAGTACGTGATCCATCGGATGTGCACCTTTCCGGGGGAATACAACAGCGGCAACAACAGCTGCCGGACGACGTCGGCGCGCCCCAACAGCCGGGCGCCGCAGCCGTTCGGCACCTCGCTGGCGCTGGGCGGACCGAAATTCTCGCAGCAGCCGCAGATCCACTATGTGGTGACGGCGCGCATCAACGGCGCGCGCGGCGGCAACGTGGTAACGCAAGCGGTGGTCTTGAAGGGGCCCTGATCATGAACAAACACATCTTTTCGTTGGCGCTGGCCTTGGCCTTGGCTTTGACCCTGGCGCTGGCGCCATCGTCCGCCGGCGCGGCCGCCACCCAGATCGCCCAGGTGCCGCTGCTCAACATCACCGGCACCGGCACCGTCAAGCCCAACCTGATGCTGCTGTTCGATAACTCCGGCTCGATGGAGCAGACCTACACGCCGGACTACGTCAACGACAGCCTGTGCCGCAGCGGCGCCTCGCTGCAGGCCGGCACCACCGTGTGCGCGGTCGGCCATCCGCCGTTCATGAGCCCTGACTTCAACAAGCAGTACTACAATCCGGCGATCCGCTACGCCGTGCCGGTCAAGGCCGACGGCAGCTTCTACGCCGAGCAGAACCGCGCCGCCACCAGCGGCTGGACCGTCGTCAGCGGCGACGGTTTCGGCGCCAGCAAGCGCGACCTGGCCGGCAACGCCGTCACCGCCGACATCAACCTGGTGACCGGCTTCCCGGACCTGCGCTGGTGTTCCGGCGGCACCTGCCGTTCCAACACGTCCAGCTACACCTATCCGGACGCCACCTACCAGACCGCCAGCGCGGTCACCACCGGTCCGTATTACTACACCATCGGCGTCGGCCAGTTCTGCACCGACGAGACGATGAAGGTGTGCCGGTCGACGGCCGTGGGGGCGACCGCGCCGGCCGGCTATCCGGTGCCGGTCAAGGTGCGCTGGTGCAGCGACCGGCTGCTGACGCAGTGCCAGGGCAAGCGGGTCGGCACCTTCGTCTATCCCAGCTATTCGGCGCCGGCCGGCGCGGTGGCCGCCTACGGCACCATCGCCATCGGCGCCTCGGCCACGGCGACCTCGATGACCATCACCGCCGTCACCCTGACCGACGCCGGCGGCGTCCAGACCAGCCTCACCAACACCACCATCACCGCCGCCACCGGCACCAACAGCGCCATCAAGCAACAGGCCGTGGCCAGCGCGCTGGCGGCCAACATCATCGCCACCACCAACCCCACGCAGAAGCAGATGTATGCCTGCGTGCGCACGCCCACCAGCCAGTCGAGCGTGCCGGCCTGCAGCGTGTTCGGCATCACGCTGGCGGCCGACAATATCGTCGCCGTGGTGCCGGTGACGTGTTCGAGCACGCCCAAAACCGTCAGCGGCTGCGTCACCATCACCGACGCCAGCCGCGCCGGATGGGGCCTGACCGTGACCGCGCCGCAGGCGCAGGTGAGCGCGCTGGTGCCGGCCACGTCGGTGATCACCTTCAATAGTTCCGGTAATACGTCCAACAGCCAGGACGCCATCATCCGCAACCTGTCGCTGGGCGGGACGACCCTGATCGGCGGCAGCAGCGGCAGCAATCCAAGTTACTTCAACCTGGGCCGCAACCGCAGCGCCGCCTACGTGGCCAACGCGCTGGCCGGGCGCATCGGCACGGCCGGCACCATCCGCGCCTATCTGGGCGGCAGCACCTTGTGTCCCGGCCTGAACAACACCAACGTTTGCCTGCTGGACTACGGCGCCACCTCCAACGCCGCCGCGATCAGCGCCTTCACGATGGACAACCAGGGCGGCGTGACCTGGACGCGCGGCGCGACCGCCGGCTACCAGGCCGCCGTCAACGACGGCATCCCCGTGTCGACCGCCGCCATCTCGGCCGGATCGAGCGCGCCCAATCCCTTCGTGCGCGTCAACATCGTCAGCGGCCAGACCTATCCCAAGGGCGTCGACCGCGTCGATTGCGCCGGCGCCACCAGCTGCACCTACGACGAGGAGATGACCAACTTCGCCAACTGGTATGTGTACTACAAGAGCCGCCTGCAAATGATGAAGACCTCGGTCGGCCTGGCTTTCGCGCCGATCACCGGCAACTACAAGGTCGGCTACGTCAGGTTGTCGAGCGCGGGCGCCGGCCAGGCGATCGACCAGAAACCGGCCGACTTCACCGGCACCGCCCGCACCAACTGGTACAACAACCTGTACAACACCACCACCTCCGGCTCGACGCCGATCCGCACCGCGATGGACAACGTCGGGCGCATGTTCGGCAACCTGGCGCCCTACAACTACGGCGCCGGGCAGGAGGTGGTGCAGTATCCGTGCCAGCAGAACTTCCTGGTGCTGACCACGGACGGCTACTGGAACGGCAGCACCACCAACAACGTCGCCAACAACGACAACCTGGAGAACCCGGCGCGTTTCTGCACCCAGGCGCGCGGCTGCGTCGACGGCCGGGGCCAGGCGCAGCCGTCGATCGCCGACGTCGCGCTGCACTGGTACAACGGCGGCTCGAGCACCACCACCGTGTCGCTGCGCCCGGCGCTGGAGCCGGACATGACGCGTCCCGGCTCGGTGCCGGCCCGCGCCGGCGAGAACACCCACCTGCACATGAGCACCTACACCTTGGGCCTGGGCGTGGACGGCGTCATGACCTACGAGCGCAACTACGACACCGCGCCCAGGACCGGGGGCGACTTCTACAACCTGATCACCGGCGCCACCAGCGGCTGCCCGTGGAACGGCAACGGCGCCTACGTCTGGCCCGACCCGGCCACCGCCAGCACCGCCAACACGGTGCAGGAGCGGGTCGACGACCTGTGGCACGCGGCCATCAACGGCCACGGCAAGTATTTCAGCGCGCAGGAGCCCAGGGACGTGGTCAGCGGCCTGAGCGAGGCGCTGTCGAACATGCAGGTGCGCACCGGCGCGGCCGCCGCCGCCGCCACCTCGACGCCGAACATCACCCGCACCGACAACGATATCTTCTCGGCCACCTTCACCACGGTGAAGTGGTACAGCGAGCTGTCCGACCAGAAAATCGACGTCACCGACGGCAGCGTCGGCCAGACGCCGAACTGGACCACCAGCGACACCTTGGGCAAGCGGGTGGCAGGCGCCACCGACACCCGCCGCATCTACATGATGAATCCGACCGGCGCGGCCGGCGGCGACCTGATCGATTTCCGCTTCTCCAATATGAGCGGCATCACCGCCGGCTGGTTCAGCAACAAATGCGCGGCGCTGTCGCAGTGCACCTTGCTGTCGGCGGCCGACAGGGCCATCGTCAACGACGGCGACAACCTGGTCAACTGGCTGCGCGGCCAGCAACAGCACGCCGACGACAACCTGTTCCGCGCCTACACGCTGACCTCCGACACGCCTGCCGGCGCCACCGGGCCGATTCCGCTGGTGCTGGGCGACATCGCCTCGGCCAAGCCGGCCTTCGTGCGCGCGCCGCTGGGCGAGTACCCGGACGCCGACTACGACGCCTTCAAGGACAAGTACGGCAGTCCCGACAGCCTGTCCTACCGCGGCGGCACCGTCTACGCGGCGGCCAACGACGGCATGCTGCATGCGTTTAGCGCCGCCACCGGCGAGGAGATCTGGGCCTACGTGCCGCGCATCACGATGAAAAAGCTGCACCTGCAGGCCAGCACCACCTACGGCACCAACCACCAGTACACCACCGACGGCTCGCCCGAGGTGGCCGACGTCAAGGTCGACACGCCCGCCGGCAAGCAGTGGAAGACCATCCTGGTGGCCGGCCTGAACGGCGGGGGCAGGGGCTACTACGCGCTCGACATCACCGACACCGGCAGCGCGCCCAAGCAGCTGTGGGAGTTCTGCGCCGATCCGGCCGTGTGCGCGCTGAACGACCCGGATATGGGGCTGACCTTCGGCAACCCGCAATTCGGCACCCTGGCCGACGGCCGGTGGGTGGTGTTCGTCACCTCCGGCTATAACAACATCACCGGCACCGACGGCGTCGGCGGCGGCGACGGCAAGGGCTACCTGTACATCCTGGACGCCTACACCGGCCAGTTGCTGAAAAAGGTCGGCACCAATTCCGGCGACGCCGCCACGCCGTCGGGGCTGGCCAAGATCACCGCCATTTCCGACGATCCGAGCTCCGACCCGCGCGCGACCTATATCTACGGCGGCGACAACCAGGGGCAGATGTGGCGCTTCGACCTGACGGCCGACAGCGGCGCGGTGTCGGTGATCAAGATGGGCGACGCCGGCGTCAACAAGCCGATCACCACCCGTCCGGACGTGACCATGTGCGGCGTGCCGGTGACCACCAGCACCGGCGGCGTGACCTCCACCAGCGTGCAGGGCGTGCGGGTGGTGCTGTACGGCACCGGGCGCCTGCTCGACATCCCGGACACCTCCAGCACCGCCATCCAGAGCCTGTACCTGCTCAAGGACAGCGGCGTGCCGATCAGCAACGTGCGCGGCTCGACGATGGTGCAGCAAACCCTCAGCCTGCTCGGCTCGGGCAGCAACACCAACAGTTACGCGATCACCACCAATCCGGTCGACCTGTCGCAAAAGGACGGCTGGTTCTTCGACTGGTCGCTGGTGCCGGGCGAGCGCATGAACCTGGACCCGCAGATCGTCAGCGGCGTGGCCAACGTGGTGACCAACTTGCCGACGTCCTCGTCGTCGTGCTCGGTGGGCGGTTCGAGCAACCTGTACCAGGTCAACGTCTGCAACGGCCACGCGATCGGCACCCACCCGGCGGGCGTCACCTTGTCGAGCACCTCGGCGGCGGTCGGCTTCATCATCGTGCGCCTGCCGAGCGGCCAGCTGAAACTGATCACCACCCTGGCCGACGGCCGCAAGGTCGTCAACGATGGCGCCGAGGACGCCGGCGCCGAGGCGCACCGGGTGGGCTGGCGCCGCGTCCGGGGCGAGTGACCGTCCGCCGAAGCGGGGCCACGGGGCTGGACGAGGTCCCGCCGGCCCGTGAAACAATTCACACGGCAGAGCCAAGTGCCGGTAAAATCGAGGGTTTTGCAGAACCGCCTTAGATCGCGAACAAATGGTCAACGATATCGAAACCGCAATACCCGAAAATAACGACGACGCGGCCCCGGCGGCCAGCGCCAAAACGCCTGCGCTGATCGCGCGCGAAGTGCAGCGCCGCCGCACCTTCGGCATCATTTCCCACCCCGACGCGGGTAAAACCACGCTGACCGAAAAGCTGCTGCTGTTCTCGGGCGCGATCCAGATGGCCGGCACCGTCAAGGCGCGTAAATCGGGCCGCCACGCGACCTCGGACTGGATGGAGATCGAGAAGCAGCGCGGCATTTCCGTCGCCTCGTCGGTGATGCAGTTCGAATTCCGCGACCACGTGGTCAACCTGCTCGACACCCCCGGCCACCAGGACTTCTCGGAAGACACCTACCGCGTGCTGACGGCGGTCGACTCGGCGCTGATGGTGATCGACGCCGCCAAGGGCGTGGAGGCGCAGACCATCAAGCTGCTGGCCGTCTGCCGCATGCGCAACACGCCCATCGTCACCTTTATGAACAAGATGGACCGCGAGACGCGCGATCCGTTGGAACTGCTCGACGAGCTGGAATCGGTGTTGAAGATCCAGTGCGCGCCGGTGACCTGGCCTATCGGCATGGGCAAGAACTTCCGCGGCGTGTATCACCTGCTGAACGACGAGATCATGCTGTTCAAGGCCGGTGAGGAAAAGGCCGACGGCGCCTTCGAGATCATCAAGGGCATCGACAATCCGCGACTGCAGGAGATGTTCCCGCTGGAGATGGACCAGTTGCGCATGGAAGTGGAGCTGGTCAACGGCGCCTCGCATCCGTTCGACCTGGAACAGTTCCTGTCGGGCGTGCAGACGCCGGTGTTCTTCGGCTCCGCGATCAACAACTTCGGCGTGCGCGAGATCCTGTCGGCGCTGGTCGACTGGGCCCCGGCGCCGCGCGAGCGCGACGCCACGGTGCGTTCGGTCGATCCGAAGGAGCAGCCGTTCACCGGTTTCGTGTTCAAGATCCAGGCCAATATGGACCCGGCGCACCGCGACCGCATCGCCTTCCTGCGCGTGTGCTCGGGACGTTTCGAGCGCGGCATGAAGGTCAAGCATTTGCGCCTGGGGCGCGAGATCAAGGTCTCGTCGGTGGTGACGTTCATGGCGTCGTCGCGCGAGCAGGTGGAGGAGGCGTACGCCGGCGACATCATCGGCCTGCCGAACCACGGCAACATGCAGATCGGCGACTCGTTCTCCGAGGGCGAGCTGTTGACCTTCACGGGGATTCCTTACTTCGCGCCGGACTTCTTCCGTTCGGTGCGGATTCGTAATCCGCTCAAGATCAAGCAGCTGCACAAGGGTTTGCAGCAGCTGGGCGAGGAGGGCGCGGTGCAGGTGTTCAAGCCGGTGCAGGGCGGCGAGCTGGTACTGGGCGCGGTCGGTGTGCTGCAGTTCGAGGTGGTGGCGAGCCGGCTGCTGAACGAGTACGGCGTCGACGCCGTGTTCGAAGGCACCAGCATCAGCAGCGCGCGCTGGATATCCAGCGACGACAAGAAGGCGCTGGCCGACTTCGAGAACGCGCTGGGCCACAACGTCGCCTACGACGCCGCCGGCAACATGGCGTACCTGGCCACGTCCAGCGTCAATTTGCGGCTGACCGAGGAGCGCTGGCCGAAGCTGAAGTTCCATGCGACGCGCGAGCACTCGGCCAAGCTGGTCTAACGCCGGCAGACGACACCACGGTATCGCCCCACCACGGAGACACGTAGGGCGGATTAGCGCAGCGTAATCGGCCATGCACGCTCCGTCGGCGGCGCATAGATGGCCGATTAAGGCGTTCCGCCTGATCCGCCTACGTGTCCCCGAGGTTGGCGCGGGGTTCAATGCGCCGCGAGCGCCCGCAACAACGCCGGCACCTCGCCGCTGATCTCGCGCGCCAGATACCCCAGCGGCCCATGCCGCAGCGACAACTGCTCCCCGGCCATCGCATGCAAGGCCACGCCCCACGCGGCGGCCTGCTCCAACGCCGCCCCGCGCGCCGCCAGGCCCGCGATCAACCCCGCCAGCACATCGCCCGACCCCGAGATCGCCAACCCCGTATTACCCCCCTCATGACGCCACCACCTGCCGGAAGGGTCCGCGATGATCGTCACCGCCCCCTTGAGCGCCACCACCGCCCGCCAATTGCCCGCAGCCCCCTGCGCCGCCAGTTCCGGCCGCGCCGCGATATCCTCCTTTTCATCCCCCGTCAGCCCGGCCAGCTCACCCGCGTGTGGCGTCAGCAGCACCGGACTATCGAAGCGGAACCCGTCGCGCACCAGGCACATGGCGCCCGCATCCAATATCAGCGGCGCGTGCGCGCAATGCGGCAGCAACGCCCGCACCAGCGCCGCGCTGGCCGCCTCGTCCTGCATGCCCGGACCGATCAATACCGCGCTGGCGCGCTCGCACGCCTTGAACAAACTCGCGCATCCATCGGCCACCAGGCCGCCATCGGGCGTCTCGCCCAATCCGATCACACGCGCCTCGGGCAGCGCCACGCCGAGCTGCGGCGCCACGCTGGCCGCCGTGGCGATGGTCAATTTGCCCGCGCCCGCCCGCAGCGCGGCGGTCGCCGCCAGCAGCAAAGCCCCCGGCATCTCGCGCGAGCCGGCGACGATCAACACATGGCCGCGCACCTCCTTGTCGGCATCGGCACCCGGCATGGGCAGCTTCCAGTCCCGCAGCGACCCGGCTGTGATGGCAACTCCGGCGCTCATGATTTGGGCGCGGCCGGCATGTCCGGCTGGTGGGTGACCGGCGTGCCGGTTTCTTCCAGCGGCGCGACGAAGTTGGCCTGCACCAGCGCCAGCTTGCCGTGCTTGCCGGCCTTGGGGTCGTAGCGGTATTCGGTGATGCCGCAATTGGGCACGTCGCCCATGCGGTCGATCGCCAGGATGCCTTCCTCGTCGAGCCGCTCGAGCAGGTAGCGGAAGCAGTTGACGATCACCTGGTGCGCGACGATCAGCACCCGCTCGCCCCGGTATTCGCGGCTGATGGTGTCGAGCGTGCTGCGCAGGCGCAGGATGACGTCGCACCAGCTTTCGCCGCCCGGCGGCCGGAAATAGAATTTGCCCACGTGCTGGCGCTGCTCGGCCAGCTCCGGGTATTTGTCGCGGATGCCCAGCGGCGTGAGGCGGTCGAGGATGCCGAACTCCTTTTCGCGCAGGCGCTCGTCGGCCACCACGGTGCTCAGGTTCTCGCGCCCCAGCTGATCGAGCACCGCGCTGGCCGTCGCGCGCGCGCGGATGTACGGCGAGAACAGCACCACCGTCGGCCGGCCGTCCGGCCCGAGCGCGCGGAACCAGCCGCCCAGCGCCTGCGCCTGGCGTTCGCCCAGCTGCGACAACGGCACGTCGACGTCACGCTCGGCGATGTCGATCAGGAACTGCGATGCCGCTTCGGCGGCGTCGCGCGCGACGTTGCCGGCGCTTTGGCCGTGCCGCACCAGCCAGATTTGATCGGGCCATTTTTGTTCGCGCTCCATCACTTGCCTCCGTCGATATCGAGCTCGATCCACACCGGCGCGTGGTCGCTGGGTTTTTCCCGCCCGCGCACGTCGCGGTCGACGTCCGCCGCCTTCAGCGACGGCGCCAGGTCGGGACTGAGCAGCAGGTGGTCGATGCGCAGCCCGGCGTTGCGTCCATAGGCGTTGCGGAAGTAGTCCCAGAACGTGTAGATCGTCTCGCCCGGATGCATGGTGCGCAGCGCGTCGGTCCAGCCCTGCGCCAGCAGCCGGTGGAAGGCTTCGCGCACCTCGGGCCGGAACAGCGCGTCGTCGACCCAGCGTTCCGGCTTGTAGACATCGAGCTCGGTGGGCATGACGTTGAAGTCGCCCGCGATCACCGTCGGCGCGCCGCTGTCGAGCAGGCGCGCCGAGTGCGTGATCAGCCGCTCGAACCATTTCAGCTTGTAGTCGAACTTGGGTCCGGGGGCGGGATTGCCGTTGGGGAGGTACAGGCCGGCGATCAGCACGCCGTTGACGACCGCTTCGATGTAGCGGCTTTGTTCGTCGTCCGGATCGCCCGGCAGGCCGCGCCCGACTTCGATCGGCGCCACGCCGCGCGCCAGGATGGCGACGCCGTTCCAGCTTTTCTGGCCGTGCCAGATGGCCTGGTAGCCGGCTTCGTTGATCGCCGCCTCGGGGAATTTTTCCTGCGGCGCTTTGAGCTCCTGCAGGCAGACGGCGTCCGGCTGCGTTTCGTGCAGCCATTGGAGCAGGGCGGGCAGGCGGCTGCCGATGCCGTTGACGTTGAAGGTGGCGATGCGCATGGATCTCCTTGTGTTTTGTGGGCTACTCGTCGTGGAGGACGGTGATCTGGCCGTTCGCCTCCAGGAATATGCATTTCATTTTATCCTGCGCGCAGTTGGCCTCGCGCAGCGCCTGGTCGACGTCGCCCTTGGCCACGTGGTTGCGGCGCATCGCGTCCTGGAACACCTGGCCGTCGCGTCCCAGCAGCACCGCCTCGCCGTCGATGATGGCGGCGATCTTTTCGCTGCGCGAGGTGGCGAGCGCGATCGCCACATTCAGCACGATCAGTGTCAGCGCCAGGATCAATGCGCCGGGGATCGAGTCGTCGCCGCCGGACAGCGACGACGATACCGCCTCGCTCAGCAGCATCACCACCAGCAGGTCGAACGGCGTGAACTGGCCCACCGTGCGCTTGCCGGAAAAGCGCATCATGACCAGCAAGGCGATATACACGATACTCGCGCGCAAGACGAATTCCCACCACGGCAATTCCATGTCGAACATGCTTTTCTCCCGTACGATTTTCGGCCGCTTCGTTCCGGCGATTTCATTGCATTATATGCAGCACGCCGCAGCCATGGCGCCCTGGTGCTGAGTCAAATCGCGGCGGCGGTGAGGCAGCGCACATAGGGTGGGGTGCCGAACCCATAAGCTGTGAGCATGCCCGATTGGATCGATTTCTTGCAGTGGCCAGCGATGGCGGTGACGGTGCTCGCCGCGTGGCTGGTCGCGTCCACCCAACACACCCGACGCAAGGTCGGGTTCTGGTGTTTTCTTGCCAGCAATGTGCTGTGGGTGTTGTGGGGCTTGCACGACGGGGCGTACGCGCTGATCGCGCTTCAACTATGCCTGGTCGCCACCAATATTCGCGGCGCCTTCAAGAACGAGGACCAGCCTTCCGAGGAACAATAGGCGCGGCCGCAAGGGGCCGCGCAGGCGCTCGCGCTACTTGGCGGCGGTCGCCAGCGGCTTGCCCTTGTCGACCACGAACACGCCCACCAGCTTGAGCGTGCCGGGACCGGCGTTGACGGCGTCGTGCACGGTGCCGGCCGGGATGATGTACGACTCGCCGGCCCTGATGCGGCGCGGGTCTTCGCCGTCGACGATCAAATCCGCTTCGCCCTCCATCACATAACCGATTTCATCGCCCGGGTGCGAATGGCGCCCGGCCGTCGCGCCCTTGTCCAGCTCCACGCGGGCGACGACGGCCTCGCGTCCCGGCACCGAGACGTCGCCTTTTTGAATCACCGTGCGGCGGATGGCCGACGATTGCGCCAGCGCGGTCGCCGTCACGGCGCTGGCGGCCAGCAGCAATATCGGCAGGATCTTCGGGTAGGGGCGGGGAAGCGGCGGCTGTCTCATGGCGTATCCTTTCTGTGATGGATTGAACCTCGGAGCGCGGGAGCGCCGTTCGATTCTACGCCTGTCCGCGCCGCCCCAGCCAATAGGCGTCGGCCACCGACCCGATCCAGCACAACAGGATCACCAGCGAGGCGGCGTTGGTGGCCGGATTGTCAACGCCGGAAGCGTGGACGCGCGCGATGATGTCGAACGGATCGATGGCCAGCTTGCCGCTGTTGATCTCGTCGACCAGGGTAGCGGCCAATTCCAGCGTGGTGCGCAGCAGGAAGCCGATCGCCAGCAGCGCCGGCACGATGAACAGGCAGCCGCGCAGCGGCCTTTTCAGCACCAGATGGCCGAGGCCGGGAAAGATCAGCGCCGACACCAGGGCCGCCTTGGTAGTGGATTTCATCATGCGTGCGTGGTTCCGTTCCTTGTGGCTGTTGTTTATTGGTAGGGCTGGCGCCAAGTTGAGACAACGCAAGATTGCGTGGGAGTACGAGGCGTAGATTACAGCATGTTACCTGCGGGGGAAAATCATGCGCGCCATATTCGGAATCGTCACATTGCTAAGCTGTCTATCGGTCAACGTCGCCGCCAACGCCGAGCCCGGCGAGAAGGATGCCATCGCGCTGGCCGAGAAGGGCGCGCTGTTCATCAAAACCTACGGCAAAGCGGAGATGATCGCCCGCATCAACCGCAAGGACCCGCTGTTCAACCAGGGCGCGCTCTATCTGGCGATGCGCGACATGCGCGGCATCACCATCGCCCATCCCACCACGGCGTTGATCGGCAAGGATTTCCTCGACGTGCCGGACGCCGACGGCAAGGCCTTCCGCCACGAGATGGTGGCCGTGGCCAAGGGCAGCGGCAAAGGGTGGGTCGATTACAAATTCCGCAATCCCGCAACCGGCAAGGTCGCACCCAAGAGCACCTACGTGCTGCGGGTGGACGACGTGGCGCTGGAAGCGGGCATCTACAAACACTGACCGGTCAATGTCATGCTTAGCAAACTTCGTATAGGTCCCAAACTGTTGTTGGCGCCAGGTGTGGTGCTGATCTTGTTGATTTGCCTGTCGGCCGGGGCCTACCTCGGCATGGTGCGGCAAAACGCCTCGCTCGAAAACATGGTGCAGCAGCGCGCGGTGCGCCTGAAGGCGACCGCCGACCTGGTGGCCGGCGCCAACCGCGCGCACACTGAAATCTACCAGCTGCTCACATGGATCAACGCCAGCTTCGCGCCGCCGCGCATCGACGCGCTGGTGCGCGACATCCACACCCGCCACGCGGCGCTGGACCGCCAGTTCGCGCAGCTGGAGATGGTGACCCAATCGAGTCCGGCCGAGCGCCGTTTCGTGGTGCAATCGCAGGCCGCGCATGCCCAGTATGTGAAGGCCATCGCCGATGTGATCGAGCTGGGAATGGCCGATCATTCGATGGCCGCCAACGCCATGTTCAAGGCCGAGCGGGCGTTCGACGTGGTGTCGCAGCGGCTCGACGAGCTGTCCAGGCTCGAACAGTCGCTCAGCGAGCGCGCCTTCACGGAGGCGGAAGCGGAGTTCACCAGCGTGTCGGTCTGGATGCCGATCATGGTAGCGATATCAATTATCTTGTCGCTATTGGTGACGATGGCGGTGCGTAACGCGTTGCTGAAGGAGGTGCGCGAGATCGGCGCGGCGGCGATCGATCTGGCCGAGGGCAACCTGACGGTCAAGAACCGGGTCTACGGCAGGGACGAGATCTCCGAGACCTCGCGCGCTCTCGACACCAGCATCCGCAACCTGAACACCACCCTCAAGACGATACTGGCGTCGGCCGAGTCGATGGACTCCGCTTCGCGCTCCGTGGTTCAAGGCAGCGTCGATCTGACCCAGCGCGCCGAAAGGCAGGCCAGCTCGCTGGGGGAGACCAGCGGCGCGATGCGTGAGCTCAGCTCCACGGTCGCGCAGACGGCGAACAACGCGCAACTGGCCAATCAGCTGGTGCGCTGCGCCACCAACTTCGCGGTGCGCGGCGGCAGCGTGGTGCAGCGGCTGGTGGTGACGATGGCGTCGATACGCGGCAGTTCGCGCAAGGTGGTGGACATCGTCGGCGTCATCGACGGGCTGGCGTTCCAGACCAATCTGGTGGCGCTGAACGCGGCGGTGGAGGCGGCGCGGGCCGGCGCCCAAGGCGAAGCGTTCGCCCAGGTGGCCAGCGAGGTGCTGACCCTGGCGCAGCGCTCGGCGACGGCGGCGCACGAGATCAAGGCCTTGATCGCGGAGTCGGTGGCCGAAATCGAGGGCGGCGCGCGCTCGGTGGAGGAGGCCGGCGACAGCATGGCGGAGATCGTGGCCTCGGTGCAGCAGGTGGGCGACATCATCGGCCAGATCAGCGAGGCCAGCGCCGAACAGGCCCAGGGCTTGCAGGGCGCGCACATGGCGATCCTCGAGATGGACCAGGTGACGCAGCAGAATCTGGCGCTGGTGCGCCAGGCGGCGGCGGCTTCCACGGGCTTGCAGCGGCAGGCGCTCAATCTGTCGGAGGCGGTGGCGATGTTCAAGCTGGAGGAAGGGCAGGAGCCGAACGTCCCCCAGCAACCGGGCTCGCCGCGGGTAGTGCGCCTGCGGCTGGCGTCGATTAGGAATTGAGCGCACTCACAGGCCGGTGGCGGCTCACGGCGGATTACGCGCTGCGCGCTAATCCGCCCTACGTGTTTCATCTTCGTGCACGCGCTCCCGGCCGGTGCGCGTGCCGTCAATTACTCGTAGTCGCTCATCGGCGCGCAGCCGCAGAACAGGTTGCGGTCGCCGTAGACGTTGTCGGCGCGGCCGACCGGCGGCCAGTACTTCTGCTTGCGCAGCGACGGCACCGGATAGGCCGCCACTTCGCGGCTGTACTTATGCTCCCACTTGTCGGCGGTCAGCACCTCGGCGGTGTGCGGCGCGAACTTCAACGGATTATCCAGCTTGTCGAATTCGCCGCTCTCCACTTTGGCGATCTCGCCGCGGATGGCGATCATGGCGTCGATGAAGCGGTCCATCTCGGCCTTCGATTCGCTCTCGGTCGGCTCGATCATCAAGGTGCCGGGCACCGGGAAGCTCATGGTCGGCGCGTGGAAGCCGAAGTCCATCAGGCGCTTGGCGACGTCCTCGTTGCTGATGCCGGTCGCGTCCTGCAGCTGGCGCAGGTCGATGATGCACTCGTGCGCCACCAGGCCGTCGTGGCCCGAGTACAGCACCGGGTAGTGCGGCGACAGGCGGCGCGCGATGTAGTTGGCGCTCAGGATCGCGGTTTCGGTCGCGGCGGTCAGGCCTTCGGCGCCCATCATCGCGATGTACATCCACGAAATCGGCAGGATGCTGGCCGAGCCGTATGGCGCTGCGCTGACCGCGCCGATGCCGGCGTTGTCGCGGATATAGCCGTTCGAACGCTGGTTCGGCAGGAACTTGGCCAGGTGGGCGCCGACACCGATCGGGCCGACACCCGGACCGCCGCCGCCGTGCGGAATGCAGAAGGTCTTGTGCAGGTTCAGGTGCGAGACGTCGCCGCCGAACGCGCCCGGGGCGGCCACGCCGACCAGCGCATTCATGTTGGCGCCGTCGATGTAGACCTGGCCGCCGTGCGAATGGATGATCTCGCACAGCTCCTGGATGCCTTCCTCGAACACGCCGTGGGTCGAAGGGTAGGTCACCATGACGGCGGCCAGGTTCTTCGAGTGCAGTTCGGCCTTGGCCTTCAAATCGGCCAGGTCGACGTTGCCGTTGGCGTCGCAGGCGGTGACCACCACCTGCATGCCGACCATGTTGGCCGATGCCGGGTTGGTGCCGTGCGCCGACGACGGGATCAGGCAGATGTTGCGATGGCCTTCGCCACGCGACTGGTGGTAGGCCTGGATCACCAGCAGGCCGGCGTATTCGCCCTGCGAGCCGGCGTTGGGTTGCAGCGAGATGGCGGCATAGCCGGTCACCGCACACAGCATCTCTTCCAGCTGCGCGATCATTTCGCGGTAGCCGATGGTCTGGCTGTCCGGCGCGAACGGGTGGATGTTGGAGAACTCGGGCCAGGTGACCGGGATCATCTCGGACGTCGCGTTCAGCTTCATGGTGCACGAACCCAGCGGGATCATGGTGCGGTCCAGCGCCAGGTCCTTGTCCGCCAGGCTGCGCAGGTAGCGCAGCATCTCGGTTTCGGAGTGGTAGCGGTTGAACACCGGGTGCGTCAGGTAGGCGCTCGAACGGGCCAGCGACGCCGGGAACGATTCGGCGACGGCCGCTTCGACGGTGTCGAAGGCCGGGCCGTGGGCCGGGCCGCCGACCGGATGGGCGAACACGGTCCACAGCAGGGCGATGTCTTCGCGCGTGGTGGTCTCGTCGAGCGAGACGCCGACGTGCGAGGCGTCGATCACGCGCAGGTTGACGCCGTGCGAGTGGGCCGACGCGTGCAGCTGCTCGGCGTTGGGGACGGCGACGGTCAGCGTGTCGAAGAAGGTGTCGTTGGTGACGGTGTAGCCGAGCGTCTTCAGGTTGGACGCCAGCACGCCGGTGTAGCGGTGCACGCGCCGGGCGATCTGCAGCAGGCCTTTCGGGCCGTGGTAGACGGCGTACATCGACGCCATCACCGCCAGCAGCACCTGCGCGGTGCAGATGTTGGAGGTGGCTTTTTCGCGGCGGATGTGCTGCTCGCGGGTTTGCAGCGCCAGGCGGTAGGCCTTGTTGCCTTGTGCGTCGATGGTGACGCCGACCAGGCGGCCGGACATGCTGCGTTTGAATTCGTCGCGGGTCGACAGGTAACCGGCGTGCGGGCCGCCGAATCCCAGCGGCACGCCGAAGCGCTGGCTGTTGCCGACGACGACGTCCGCGCCCCATTCGCCCGGTGGCGTGAGCATGGTCAGCGCCAGCAGGTCGGCGGCGACGACCACCATCGTGCCCTTGGCCTTGACCGCCTCGACGCCGGCCTTGTAGTCGCGCACCACGCCGTTGACGCCGGGGTATTGCAGCAACACGCCGAACGCGTCGCCGATGCCGGACAGTTCGGCCGGGTGGAAGCCCTTGACTTCGATGCCCAGCGGCTTGGCGCGGGTCTCGACCACTTCGCGCGTTTGCGGCAGCACGTCATCGGCGACGTAGAACACGTTCGACTTGGACTTGCCCACGCGCTGGATCAGCGTCATCGCTTCGGCGGCGGCGGTGCCCTCGTCGAGCATCGAGGCGTTGGCGATGCCCATGCCGGTCAGGTCGGTGACGGTCTGCTGGAAGTTCAGGATCGCTTCCAGGCGGCCTTGCGAGATCTCCGGCTGATACGGCGTGTACGCGGTGTACCAGGCCGGGTTTTCGAAGATGTTACGCAGCACCACGCCCGGAGTCAGCGTGTTGTAGTAGCCCTGGCCGATCATCGACTTCAGGACCTTGTTCTTGCCGGCGATTTTTTTCAGCTTGTTCAGCGCTTCCTGCTCCGGCATCGGCTGCGTGTACGCGCCCAGCGGCAAGGTGGCCTTGTTGCGGATGTTGGCAGGGACGATGGTGTCGATCAGGGCGGCGCGCGAGGCGTAGCCCAGGACCGCCAGCATGGCTTCCTGTTCTGCGGCGTCGGGGCCGATATGGCGTGCGATGAAGGCGTCGCGGGCTTCGAGTTGGGTCAGGCTGGAGCGGGTCATGATTTGTCAGGGCCAAAAGAGATGCGAAGTGCCGGCGCGGCGCGCGGGCAAGGGAGGCAAAACGAGCAAGCAGGCAAACTAGCGCGGGGCCGGCGCCAGGCCGGCCCCTGTCGAACCGTTATTACGCTTCGGTGGTCTTGCCGTAGGCGGCGGCGTCCAGCAGGCCGTCGATGGCGCTGGCGTCGGCCGGCTTGATCTTGAACAGCCAGGCGGCGTAGGCGTCGGTGTTGATCGATTCCGGGGCGCTGGCCACGTCTTCGTTGACGGCGATGACTTCGCCCGACACCGGCGCGTAGATGTCGCTGGCCGCCTTGACCGATTCCACCACGGCGGCGTCGTCGCCGGCGGTGTAGCTCTTGCCGACCTTCGGCAGTTCGACGAAGACGATGTCGCCCAGCGCGTCTTGCGCGTACTCGGTGATGCCGACGGTGACGGTGCCGTCAGCCTCGGCGCGTACCCATTCGTGGGATTCGGTGTACTTCAGGTCTGCAGGAATATTCATGTAAGGCTCCAGAGGGTAGGGGGGCTAATTCGGGTGGCTAAAACAATCAAACAGCAAGGATTTTACCGTTACGGACGAAAGGCAGCTTGACCACCGAGGCGGCCAGCTTCTTGTCGCGGATCTCCACGTGCACGGTGTCGCCGGCGGCCACGCCGTTGGGTACGCGCGCCAGCGCGATGGCCTGCTGCATGGTCGGGCTGAAGGTGCCGCTGGTGATCTCGCCGACGGCGTCGGTGCCGGCCACGATGACTTTCTGGTGGGCGCGCAGCACGCCGCCTTTTTCGCGCAGGATCAGGCCGACGAACTGGGCGTTCTGGCCCATCGCCTGCAAGGCCGCCTTGCCGATGAAATCGCGCTCCGACACCAGGTCGATGGTCCAGGCCAGGCCGGCGTCGAGCGGGTTGACGGTTTCGTCCATGTCCTGGCCGTACAGGTTCATGCCCGCTTCCAGGCGCAGCGTGTCGCGCGCCCCCAGGCCGGCGGGCTTGACGCCGGCGGCGGCCAGCGCGTTCCACAGCTTCTCGGCCTGGTCGGCGGCGACGCCGATCTCGAAGCCGTCTTCGCCGGTGTAGCCGGTGCGGGCGATCATCGCCTCGCCGAAGGCGGCGCTGTGCGCGAAGGCGACGTTGAACGGTTTCATGTCGGCGGTGCCGGCCTTCGATTCTGGAATGACTTCCCACACCTTGGCGCGGGCGTTCGGTCCTTGCACGGCGATCAGCGCCATGGCGCTAGCGCGGTCGCCATCCCTGCGCTGGGTGATCGTCACGCCGCCGTTGGTGGCGGTGTTCTGCGCCTGCATCCAGGCCACGTCTTTTTCGGCGGTGCCGGCGTTGACGACCAGGCGGAACCAGCTTTCGTCGATGAAGTAGACGATCAAGTCGTCGATGACGAAGCCCTGCGGGTTGAGCATGCACGAGTACAGCGCCTTGCCCGACACCTGCAGCTTGTCGACGTTGTTGGCCAGCAGGCCGCGCAGGAAGGCGCGCACGTCGGCACCCTTGATGTCGACCACGCACATGTGGGCGACGTCGAACATGCCGACGTCGGTGCGCACGGCGTTGTGTTCTTCGATCTGCGATCCGTAGTTGACGGGCATGTCCCAACCGCCGAAATCGACCATCTTGGCGCCGGCGGCGCGGTGTGCGTTATTGAGTGGGGTGGCTTTGAGCGTCATGATTCCTCGGTCCAAATCGAAAAGGGGTTAACAGAACATACAAGGAACGGCTAAAAAGCTGTTTCCGCAATGATCGCAGACCCCTCTGTCCTTGGTACCTGAGAGATTACGGGCGAGCCATCCAGCCGGACTCGGTTCCCGTGCGCCCCTTCGGTGGGCCGCCGGCGTATGCCGCGGCCGCTCTCCAGAGTTGGACCAGTTGGCATCCCGCCGTGATCAAAAATCAAACGGCGGCCGCGTTGGTCCCTTGATCGGTCCTTTTGCCTGAGAGTTTTTGGGTAGTGCCCCTTCGGCGGCCGCGTTGGCCAATTGGCCCGCAACCCTCTCCCGATCAAGACTCGGGAATATATGTCAGAAGGGCTTGAATGTCAATCTTGCGGGCAAGGCCGAATCAGGGCCGCGCACGAATGGCGAACAATAAAAACGCCATATAAACAACTATTTGCTAGAATAAATCACACCTATTCGAGAGCCCACCCATGAGCCAAGATCAAAATTCCTACGAGGGCCACGCGTGGTTCACCCTGTCTGGCGACGTCAATAGTGACATGGTGCGCCGTGTCTTCGACGCCGTTGCCGATATGACGGAGGACCGCATCACCACCGCCCATATCCTGATCCAGTCCAACGGCGGCTATGTCAGCGACGGCATCTGCCTGTACAACTACCTGAGCAAGCTGCCGATCAAGATCGTCACCTACAACGCCGGCGCCGTGGCGTCGATCGCGGTGATCCTGTTCCTGTCCGGCGAGGAGCGTTATGCCAGCGACACGGCGCGTTTCATGGTGCATAAATCGCACGCCAGCGCCCCCCACGGCGCCCGGCCGGACGCGCTGCGCATCATCGTCGAAGGCTTGCAGGCCGACGACGCCCGCACCGAGCAGATCCTGCGCGACCATGTGCAGCTGACCGAGGAGCACTGGCGGACGCATGCGTATTCCGACCTGCACCTGACGGCGGCCGAGGGTGTGGCGGTGGGAATGGTCAACGCGGTGAAGGACTTCGTGCCGCCGCGCGGACAGCGCGTGGCCAATATTTGAGTGCAAGTTCGGATTGCAAGTTCGGATTGCAAGCCCGGATCGCAAGCCGAAAACGGAGCGGCGCCAGGGAGGCGCCGCCGATGCCGCTAATTATGGTGCAGCCTGATTAGCGGTTTTTGTTGCCCGTCTGTTTGTTGCCGTCATTTTTGTGGCTTTGCCGGCCGGCTTCCACATGTTGCTCATGTGTGCCGCCCTGGGTGCCGGAGCGCGAGCCGCTGGAAGAACCCTGGTCGCCCGATTGCTTGCTGCTGCCCTGATTGGAGCCTTGCTTGCTGCTGCCGCCTTTTTGATTCGAGTTCATTTTAATTCCTTTGTGAAAGTGAAAGAACGTACTCGCCAAAAGCGCGCCGTGCCTACTGGAAGGACTGGCGACGGTACGCGTTTCTGGTAGGGCAATGATGCGTTTTCGCTCAGGCACTTGCTATCGGAGTGCGTCTTGGGGCACTGTAGGAGCATGCCTCGCACTCGACCTTAAAACTCTTCCCACTCCACTTCATTGCTGAGTTTGCCGGATGCTTTGCCGAGCCCGCTTGTGGAGCCGGCGCGGCCGGCCTGGCTGGTCTTGGCGCGCGCCTCGGCGCCTGCATTGGCGCTGTTGGCCGGGCCGGTATTGGCGCTCGGGCGGCGTGGGGCGTCCCCGCGCCGGTCCGGCGACGGCAGCGCCGGCTTGATCCGATCGCGCCGGGTGCTGGACGGCAAGGGCGGCATTTCCTGGTCGCCCGGGATATTCGCCGCGCCCGTCATGCCGGCGGCGGCGCCCAACGAAGGCTGCGTTCCTGCGTCGCGGTACGCGCCGTCGTGTACGGCGAACGCGCCGATCGCCTCGTTCAGCTTGCCTGTTTCATCGCGCATCGACGACGCGGCCGCCGCCGCCTGCTCGACCAGCGCGGCGTTTTGCTGGGTCGCCTGATCCATCGCCGCGATCGCCTGATTGACCTGCTCCAGGCCGGCGGTCTGCTCGGCGCTGGCGTCGGCGATTTCTCCGATCAGTCCGGTTACCCGCTGGACGCTGCCCACCACCTCGTCCATTGTCAGGCGCGCCTGGTCGGCCAGTTGCGTGCCGCGCACGACCTTGTCGACCGAGTCGTCGATCAGGCTCTTGATCTCCTTGGCCGCCGCCGCGCTGCGCTGGGCCAGGTTGCGCACCTCGGAGGCGACCACGGCGAAGCCACGGCCTTGCTCGCCGGCCCGCGCCGCCTCCACCGCCGCGTTCAGCGCCAGGATGTTGGTCTGGAACGCTATGCCGTCGATGACGCCGATGATTTCCGCGATTTTCTTCGAGCTGTCGTTGATCGACGCCATGGTGCCGACCACCTGCTCGACGTCGTTGCCGCCGCGCACCGCGACCGCCGACGCCGACACGGCCAGCTTGTTGGCCTGCACCGCGTGCTCGGCGTTTTGTTTGACGGTGGCCGTCAGCTGCTCCATCGACGAGGCGGTTTCCTCCAGCGAGGCGGCCTGTTGCTCGGTGCGGCTCGACAGGTCCAGATTGCCTTCGGCGATCTCGGCGGAGGCCTGGCCGATCGCCCGCGCGCCGCTTTGCACCTGGACGATCATCGTCGTCAGGCTATCGTTCATGTGCTGCATCGCTTGCAGCAGCTTGCCGGTTTCATTGTTGGAGCGCACCTCGATGCGGGTGCTCAGGTCGCCGTCGGCGATGCGCTGCGCCACCAGCATCACCTGCCGCAGCGGCGCCGAGATCGAACGCGCCAGCCACAGCGCCAGCAGCGCGCCGAAGCCGATCGCGGCGCCGAGCATGGCCAGCGTGGTGACGCGCGCGATCGTGTAGACCTGGCCGGCGCCGCGCGCCGCCTGCTGGCTACCCGACATATTGCTGGACAGTATTTTGTCGAGCTGGCCGTTGACCGCATCGAGGGCCGGCTGCGATGACCCTTTGAGGACGCCGACCGCCTCGTCCTTTTTGCCTTCGTTGGCCAGCGCCATCATTTTGTCGTGTTCGGCGAGGTAGGCGACGGCCATTCGTTGTAATTCGGTCGCCTCGGCCTTGACGTTTGCATCGTTGACCGTCCTGCCAAGCCGGTCGGCATTGTCACGGAACGCGGATAGTGCGAGACTTAGTTTTTGCTCGGAACCTTCGATACTGGCCTTGTCGCTGATAACCACGTGCTCCAGTTTGCGTAATTCCTGCAGATCGTTTTTCAGCGACAACGCGGCGATGGTCTGGGGCAGCCAACTGCCCGACAATTGCGTCGATGCCTGATTGATCTCGCCCATGCGCGAGAGCGAACTCAGGCCCAGCAGCACGGTCAGGACCAGTACGGTGGCAAAGGCGACCAGCAATTTGCTGGAGGTTTCCAGGTTATGCAGGAATTTCATGGGTGTCCTTGGTGAGGGAAGCGGCGGCGGGGGCGGGAACGCGGGGCGGACCAGATGATGATGTTAAGCAAAGTCCAAGCTTGTTCATTGCGCCTCGTCAAAGCCGCTGTTGGAACGGGGAAAGTGGTACAGGGCCCGCAAACGGGCAAAAAAATCCCGAATTCTTTCATTGTTGGTATTGCCATATGGAAATACTGTGTAAGAATGGGGTCTACGGATCGATCACCAGCAGGCCGACACGATGGCTAACACTTCAACCACTCCGATCACCAGCGTTGCGCCGAAAAAGACGGTCTCGCCGCGGCATGGCTTGCTGGAGGACTTGATCGGTATCGCCGTCAAGCATGCCGGCGACCAATATCTGGAACTGGCCACCAAACTGGCCGGCGCGCTGATCGACGCCACCGACGGCGATACGCGCGCCATCCAGCAACGGCTGCGTGCCGGCAATATGCTGCGCAACCGCCACTTCGCGTTCCTGCACCTGGCGACGGAGGCCCTGGAAAAAGCGCTGCGGCACGAAATCGCCGAGTTGGCGCCGGTCGTCAAAGATCAGCGGGGCGGCGCCGACCAGCCGATGTCGCTGGTGCCGTTCGAGGAAATGGATACCAGGGTGGCGCTCGGCGGCGTCAGCAAGCCGTTCGAATCGCTGCATTCGGACGCCTTGCAGACGCTGAACGTGCGGCTGGCGTTCCTGTTGGACCGCGATATCTTGCGCGTGAGCCAGAACCCGTTCCGCCCGGAGGTGTTCCTGGTGGCCTTGCAGCGGGCCTGGCTGGAATTCGATCCGGAGCCTGAATCGGCGCCCTTGTTGCAACCGCTCATCAAACCAGGCATGTTCATCGAACTGGGGCCGATGCTCGAGGCGCTGAACCTGGCGTTGCAAAGCAAGGGCGTGCTGCCGGGCTCGGTGGACGGCTACAAGGGGCGCAAGGCCGACGCCGCCAGGGCGGCGGCCGGCGAGCGCGCACGCGGCAACCAGGCGGCGCTGGCCCAGCAACTGCGCCAGTTTTTCGCCTCCAGCGACGTCGCCGGATCGGCCGCCGGCCAGATCGTCGACAACATCGCCGGCGGCCTGCTGCAGGGCGCCGGCGGTATCGATCTGAGCATTCCGGATTTGCCGATGTCGGCGCTGAATTCGGGCGCCGTCTGGGTGCCGAACGCGGCCGGGCAGGGCGCGCCGGCGCAGGCGATGGGCGGTGCGGCGGGCGCGGCGGGTGTGGGCCTGGCCGCCGCCGGCTTCGGCGCCGCCGCGGGTTCGGCGCCGGGATACGCCCCAGGGGGCGCGCCCGGCGGCGCATGGGTGCAAGGACCGGCGCAAGGTTTCCATTCGCGGAGCGTCAGCAACGAGCAGGCGCAGCGGCAGTCGCAGATCGGCGCCAAGCAGCCCCTGTTCGCCTATCTGGCGCGATTGCAGGCCACGGCTGCCGGCGCGGTCGGCAACGACGAGGGGGGCGGCGCATCCAAGGGCGAATCCGGGGGCGGCCCGGCGCCCGGCGGCGCGGCCGTCCCGGCCAACGTGTTCTACCTGCCCAACATCAAACAAAGCGTGCCGCAAGGCAGCCTGACACGTGCCGACGAAAGCACCATCGATTTGCTGGCGGCGATCTTCGACACCGTGTTCAGCGACCAGAACATCTCGCAGGAAATACGTGACCTGATCCGTTTCCTGCAGATTCCCGTGCTCAAGGCCGCGCTGGTCGACAAGAACTTCTTCTTCCAGGAGGAACACCCGGCGCGCCGCATGATCGATTTGCTGTCGCGCATGGGCTGGGAGCAACGCAAGGGGCCGGAAGATCCGCTGTTCAAGGCGATGCGGCGCAGCGTCGACCGCGTCGGCCGCGACTACGACCAGGAACTGTCGGTGTTCGCGCAGGCGGTCAACGACCTGGAAGCGTCGATCCAGGCCGAAGAGCGCGCCGCCGCGGCCGCCATCGCCGAACCCATCGCCGCCGCGCTGAAGCAGGAAAAGATGGCGGAATCGGCCAAGCTGGCGAAGAACGCCGTGGCCTTGCGCATCGGCACCGGCGAGGTCATCGCGGTGGTGGAAGCCTTCCTCGAACAGCGCTGGGTCTCGGTGCTGACCGTCGCCTACAGCATCGAAGACGGCAAGCCGGGCGCCGTCAACAACGCCACCAGGGCCATGGACGAGCTGATCTGGAGCGTGCGCCCCAAGCTGAACGCCGACGACCGCAAGCTGTTGATTTCGAAATTGCCAGGCATGCTGGCGACCTTGAACAAGTGGCTCGACGTGATCAAGTGGCAGGACGCCGACCGCCTGCAATTCTTCGCCGAGCTGGCCGAATGCCATGCCTCCATCGTGCGCGCGCCGCTGGACCTGTCGCCGGAGCGTCAGTTGGAAATATCGGTGCAGGTAGCGAAGCAGGCCGCCGAGCGGCGTCTGGAATTGCAGGCGAAAGCCGACGCGGCCGACAAGGCCGAGGCCGACGCGCGCGCCAGCCAGCCGGAGCTCGAAGCGGCCGAGGAAGAGGCCGCCATCGAGGTCGAGGGGCTAAGGCGCGGCATGTGGCTCGAGTTCGCGCAACCGGACGGCGGCCGGCGCAAGGTCAAGCTGGCGTGGATCAGTCCGCTGCGCACCTTGTATATCTTCTCCACCGCCGCGCGGCAGGAGGCTTTTTCGGTGTCGGGCGAGCAGTTGGCGCGGCAATTCCGGGAAGACACCGCGCGGGTGGTGCGCAACGACGGCGTGGTCGCCCTCGCGCTGTCCGAAGCGCTGGCGCGCGGCGCCGTCAACGACACGTCCGCCAGTCCGGCCCGGCAGGCGTCAGCCTTCGGTTGAGGTGCGCCCGGCCGCGTCGGATTACTTCACGGTCAGCAGCGCGCCGCCCATGCCGATGAACAAGGCGCCGGTGGTGCGCTTGGTAAAGCGCGAGCGGGCCGCGCTCTGGCGCACCTTGCGCTTCATCCACGACGCGCACGCCACATAGAAGAAGTGCGAGAGCAGCGTGCAGGCGGTGAAGGTCGACGTCAGCAGCAGGAAGCGCGTCGGGTCAATGTGATCGTGCGGCATAAATTGCGGGAACACGGCGGTGAAGAACAGGATCGCCTTGGGATTGCTGACCGCCACCAGCAGACCGGAGCGGAAGGTGCTCCAGCGGCTGGCCTGAGCGACCTGGACCGGCTGCGCTGAGTCGTCGGCCGGGGCCGGCGCTTTCGAAGCCTGGCGCCAGGTTTTCACGCCGAGATAGATCAGATAGGCGGCCCCGGCCACCTTAAGCGCGCCGAACGCCAACGCCGAGGTCTTGAGCACCAGGCCGAGGCCGGCCACGGCGGTGGTGGCGACGATAAACACACCCAGCGCATTGCCCAGGGAACTATACAATGCGCGCCGCGCGCCTTGCGTGGCGGCCGTCGAGATGGCCATCAGAACGCCCGGTCCGGGGCTGAAGGCCGCCGCCAGGGAAACGGAGAGGAACAGCAGCCAGGTCGAGAGTGTCATAAAGCGTATCCGATCAAACAACAGTGAGTATGAGCAACAGTATGCCACGCGCCGCCCGAGGCTGCTGGCGGGACTGTTTTTTGGCGGCGGGCACCTTCCTTGCATGCTTATCTTTCGCCTTAGTGAAGTTGGTGCGCGGCAATTGTTCGGTCAAATACGGCCGGGTGTGCTTTAATGATGGTGCAGTGCAAAAAAATTGAAAGGCGGTGATTGGATGATGTGGTGGCATGCTTTAAGCGTAGCGGGTAGTTTGGCGGTGACGGGACCAATCGGTGTGGCGATCGGCGTATGGCTGCTCGCGGGCAAGTCCTGGAGACTTTCATGGATGTGGGCGCTGTTGTTCGGCATAGGCATGACCTTGGTCGTCGTGACCAAAATGGCGTTCGTGGGCTGGGGCATCGGCGTAGAGTCAGTCGAGTTCGCGGGCTTTAGCGGCCACGCGATGCGTGCCGCCGCCGTGTATCCGGTCGCCGCCTTCCTCGCTTTCAGAAGTTCCAGCAGCGGCATCAGGTACGCGGCCACCGCCGCCGGCGTCGTCTTCGCCATCCTGATCGCCATTTCGCGCGTGCCCATGATGGCGCACTCGGTCTCCGAGTCGGTCACCGGCTGCATCCTGGGGCTGACGATCGCCGCCGCCTTCATCCGCTTCGCCAGCACCGAGCATCATTGGGCGCTCAGCCGCATGCTGGTCGTGCTGTGCTTGCCGATCGTGCTGATCGCGCCGCGCGTCGAGCCGGTGCCGGCGGAGCAATGGATCACCCAGGCCGCGCTGTACCTCTCCGGCCGCGACCAGCCCTACACCCGCGCCATGTGGGCGGAGTCCAAGCATCGCGGGCACGAGTAGAGTTGTAACGCGGACCCCGGCTCCGGCCGGGGTTTTGACCGTGTTATGACCTTATTTAATGCGCTAAATGGTATTATTGTGATCTTTTACAGCCCATAGCCCAGATAATCACGTGCGTCTATCTTCCATTAAATTGTCGGGATTCAAGTCTTTCGTTGATCCCACCAATTTCCAGGTGCCGGGCCAGCTGGTTGGCGTGGTGGGACCGAATGGTTGCGGCAAGTCGAATATCATCGATGCCGTGCGTTGGGTGCTGGGGGAATCGAAGGCTTCGGAGCTGCGCGGCGAATCGATGCAGGACGTTATTTTCAACGGCTCGACCCACCGCAAGCCGGCCGGGCGCGCCTCCGTCGAACTGGTCTTCGACAACAACGACGGCAAGGCCGCCGGCCAGTGGGGCCAGTACGCGGAGATCGCCGTCAAGCGCACCTTGACCCGCGACGGCACCTCGACCTATTACATCAACGGCCAGCCGGTGCGCCGGCGCGACATCCAGGATATCTTCCTCGGCACCGGCCTCGGTCCGCGCGCCTACGCCATCATCGGCCAGGGCATGATCAGCCGTATCATCGAATCGCGTCCCGAGGAACTGCGGGTGTTCCTCGAGGAGGCGGCCGGCGTCTCCAAGTACAAGGAACGCCGCCGGGAAACCGAAAACCGTCTGCACGACACCCGTGAAAACCTGCTGCGCGTCGACGACATCCTGCGCGAACTGAATTCGAACCTGGAAAAGCTGGAAGGCCAGGCCGCCGTCGCGACCAAGTTCCACCAGCTGCAGTCGGACCAGGAAGAGAAGCAAAAGCTGCTTTGGCTGCTGCGCAAGATCGAAGCGGAAAACGAGCAGAAAAAGTACTTCCGCGAGGTGGAGCTGGCGCAGAACGATCTGGAAGAGCAGACCGCGAAGCTGCGCAACGTCGAGGCGACCCTGGAGCACATGCGCCAGGCGCACTTCGCCGCCGGCGACCGCCTGCACACGGCGCAGGGCAGCCTGTATCAGACCAACGCCGAAATCGGCAGCCTGGAAGCGCAGATCAAGTTCGTCATCGAGTCGCGCGGCCGCCTGCAATCGCAGCTGGCGGCGCTGACCGCGCAGCGCGACCAGTGGCAGAACCAGGCCACCGAATACGGCGGCCAGATCGAGGAGGCCGAATTCACGCTGGAAGAGCTGTCGGCCAAGGTCGAGCAGTCGCAGATGATGGCCGAGCAAAAAGGCGAGGCGTTGCCGATGCTGGAGCAGGCCTGGCGCGAGGCGCAGACCAAGAGCACGGAATCGCGCGCCCGCATCATGCAGGCGCAGCAGCAGCTGGAGCTGGAGTCGGCGCACCAGCGCAACGCCAACAACATCCTCAACGGCCTGGCCGTCCGGCGCGAGCGCCTGCAGCAGGAAAAAAGCGGCCTGAGTTTGCCGGACAGCGCGCACCTGACCAATATGCGCATGCAGCTGGAGGAAAAGCAGCAGGCGCTGGAGGAACAGAGCTTCCTGCTCGAAGAGGCGCTGGAGCAGCAGCCGCGCCTTGAAGAGGAACGCCAGGAAGCGCAGCAGCAGGTCAATAGCGAAACCGCCGCCAACGCCCAATTGGAAGCGCGCCTGAACGCGCTGCGCCAGATGCAGGAGCGCGTGCAAACCCAGGGCAAGGTGACTCCGTGGCTGCAAAAGCACGAGCTCGATTCCCTGCCGCGCCTGTGGCAAAAACTGCATATTGAATCGGGCTGGGAGACGGCGCTGGAATCGGTGCTGCGCGAGCGCACCTCGGCGCTGCAGATGTCGAACATCGAATGGGCCAAGGCCTTCTTCGGCGACGCGCCGCCGGCCAAGCTGGCGCTGTTCGCGCCATCGACGGCGGTGCCGCCGGCGCCGGTGGAGGCGCCGGGCCTGAAGCCGTTCCTGAATCTGCTCAAGCTCAACGACCCGTCGCTGCGCGGTTTGCTGCAGGACTGGCTGCACCACGCCTACCACGCCGAGGACGCGGCCGAGGCCTTCGCCGAGCGCGCCAAGCTGCCGGCCGGCGGCTACTTCGTCACCCGCCAGGGCCACGTCGTCACGCAGAACAGCGTGCGGTTCTACGCGGCCGACTCGGAGCAGGACGGCATGCTGGGACGGCAGCAGGAAATCGAGAACATCACCAAGCAGTTGCGCGCGCAGCAGATGCTGGCCGACGAGGCGCGCGCCCGCTCCGTGCGCGCCGAGGCGGCCCTGTCGGAACACACGCGCCGCCTGACCGAGTACCGCGCCAAGCTGCAAAGCCTGCAGCAGTCGGTGCACACCTTGCAGCTCGACGTCGTCAAATTGTCGGAGATCGAGGCGCGCTTCAACCAGCGCAGCAACCAGATCGAAACCGACCTGGCCGAAATCGCCGCGCAGGAAGAAGAGCAGACCCAGATCAAGATGGAGTCCGAGGAAAAGTTCGAGCAGCTCGATATGGAGCTCGGCAACCTGCAGGGCGACCATGAGGACGGCCAGACCGTCTTCCTGGAAAAAGAGCAGCGCCTGGCCGACGCCCGCGAAGCCCTGCGCGATCTGGAGCGCGCCGCGCAGGAGGCGCAGTTCGCCGAAAAATCCCAGCGCAACAAGATCGAGGAATTGCGCCGCTCGATCGCCACCGCGACCGCGCAGGTGGCGCAAGTCACGCACAGCCTGGAGGCGGGCCAGCTCGAACTGGCGACGATGGAATCCGGCTCCGCCAACGACGGCCTGCAGGATCTGCTGGACCGCCGCACGGGCCAGGAGAAGGCGCTGTCCGACGCGCGCCATGAACTGGACCAGATCACGCAGCAACTTCGCCAGTTCGAGGAAGGGCGCATGTCGACCGAACGCGCGCTGCAACCGCAACGCGACAAGATCATGGAAATGCAGCTCAAGGAGCAGGCCGCGCGCCTGAACCAGGAGCAGTTCGCCGCGCAGCTGGCGGAGGTGCAGGCCGACGAGGCGGCGCTGGCCGAGAAGCTGCATCCGGATATGAAGGCGTCGTATCTGCAGGGCGAGGTCACGCGCCTGACCAACGCCATCTCGATGCTGGGCGCGGTCAACCTGGCGGCGCTGGACGAACTGGCGACGGCGTCCGAGCGCAAGAACTTCCTCGATTCGCAGAACGCCGACTTGAACGAGGCGATCAACACGCTGGAGGACGCCATCGCCCGGATCGACAAGGAAACGCGCGATCTGCTGCAGGACACCTTCGACCGCGTCAACGGCCACTTCTCCGAGCTGTTCCCGATTTTATTCGGCGGCGGCCAGGCCAAGTTGATCATGACCGGCGATGAAATCCTCGACTCCGGCGTGCAGGTCATGGCGCAGCCGCCCGGCAAGAAGAACGCCACCATCCACCTGCTGTCCGGCGGCGAAAAAGCGCTGACGGCGACGGCGCTGGTGTTCTCGATGTTCCGACTTAACCCGGCGCCGTTCTGCCTGCTCGACGAGGTCGACGCACCGCTGGACGACGCCAATACCGAACGATTCTGCCGGATGGTCAAACGGATGTCCGACCATACCCAATTCCTCTTCATCTCGCACAATAAGATTGCGATGGAGATGGCCAATCAACTAATCGGTGTGACGATGCAGGAGCAGGGCGTATCGCGCATCGTGGCGGTGGATATGCAATCCGCCGCCAATTTCGCTTCAGAGGCACAAGCAGCATGACAGACCTTCAAATGAGTTTGATCGGGATCGCCGGCGTATTCGTCGCCGGTGTCTTCACCTACAACAAAATCCAGGAATACAAGGCCAAGAAAAGCGTCGAACGCGCCTTCGCGACCGATCACGACGATGTGCTGATGCGCACCGGCGATGCTGCGGCTGCCGCGCCGGCTACGGCGCGTCTGGAACCGCGCGTCGACCCGGTCGGCGGCCCGCGCCAGGAACCTAGCTTCTCGCTCGACGGCGACACACCGGCGCCGGGCGTTGCGGCAGGCTCCGAGGCGGCCGTCGCCGCTTCGCTGGGCGCCGTCAGCGGCGACTTCAGCACGGACCCCATCGATCCGTCCTCGTCGACGGAAGCCGCCGAAGCGGCGCTGATCGCGCGTGCCAACGCGGCGTCGGCGGCGGCCGCCGAACAGGCCACGGCCCTGGTCGACCCGTTGATCGACTGCCTGCTGCCGCTGGCGCTGGAAGGCGCGGCGCGCGGCGACAAGCTGCTGCCGGTGCTGCAAACCCTGCGCATGGTCGGCAACAAGCCGGTGCACTACATCGGCCTGGCCGTCAGCGGCGACTGGGAGCCGATCGTCCACGGCGGCGTCTACACCAAGCTGCAGGGCGGCGTGCAACTGGCCAGCCGCAGCACCGCGCTGAATGAACTGGAATACTCGGAACTGGTCACGCGCCTGCGCGCCATGGCCGATGAAATCGGCGCCGAGCCGGAAATCCCGGACATGATCGAAGTGATGGCCGAGGCGCGCAATCTGCACCGCTTCGTCGCCGGCCACGACGCGCAGCTGGGCGTCAACCTGCAATCGAACGGCGCGCCGTGGGCGATTTCGACCCTGATCGGGGCGTTGGAGAAGCAGGGCTTCGACGTGCGTCCGGACGGCCGCTTCGTCATGCCGGACGGCGACGGCGGCTTCCTGTTCTCGCTGTCGACCAACGTCACGCTGGCCGAGGAGACCACCTCGCGTCTGACCTTGCTGCTGGACGTGCCATGCGTGGCGCCGGCGCGCGACGGCTTCGGTGCCATGGTGGCCTGCGCCAAGTCGCTGGTGGGACGCCTGGACGGGACCATCGTCGACGACTACAACCAGCCGCTGACCGACGCCGCGCTGGGCGAGATCGCCACGCAGGTACAGGACTTCTACACCGAGATGAACGAGGCCGATATCCCGGCCGGTTCCACCCGCGCACTGCGTTTGTTTAGCTGATTCTGGAAGTAGCAATGACTGAAGTGGATTACAAGGCGCGTATCGAATCGCTGAGCGCTGAGCTGAACCGGCACCTGCACGCCTATCATGTGGAGGACGCGCCCACCATCCCGGACGCGGAGTACGACAAGTTGTTCATGGAGCTGCAGGCGCTGGAGCTGGAACATCCGGAGCTGGCGCTGGCCGACTCGCCGACCAAGCGCGTGGGCGCGGCGCCGCTGCCGCAGTTCGACCAGGTCACCCATTCGGTGCCGATGCTGTCGCTGAATAACGGCTTTGCCAACGAGGATGTCGAAAACTTCGACCGCCGCGTGCGCGAGGGCCTGGACGCGGCCGGCGCCGTGGAATACGCGGCAGAAGTCAAATACGACGGCCTGGCCATCAACCTGCGCTACGAAAACGGCGTGCTGGTGCAAGCTGCCACACGCGGCGACGGCTACACCGGCGAGGACGTGACGGCCAATATCCGCACCATCCGCACCATTCCGCTGCGTCTCAAAACGTCCAATCCGCCCGCCGTCCTCGACGTGCGCGGCGAGGTGCTGATGTTCAAAGCCGATTTCGACGCCATGAACGCGCGCCAGCGCGAAGCGGGGCAGAAGGAGTTCGTCAACCCGCGCAACGCGGCGGCGGGCAGTCTGCGCCAGCTTGATTCGCGGATCACCTCCGCGCGCAAACTCAGTTTCTTCTGCTACGGCATCGGCCTGTTGGAGGGCGCCGACATGCCGCCTTCCCATTCCGCGCTGCTGGACTGGTACCGCACGCTCGGCCTGCCGGTGGCGAAGGAGGGAGCGGTGGTGCGTGGCTATGAAGGTTTAATGGCGTACTACAAAAAGATCGGCGAAGCGCGTCCGAGCATGCCGTACGAGATCGATGGCGTGGTCTATAAAACCAACCTGGCGCAGGACCAGCGCACCCTGGGCTTCGTCTCGCGGGCGCCGCGTTTCGCGCTGGCGCACAAGTTCCCCGCCGAGGAGGCGCTGACCACCGTGCAGGCGATCGAGGTGCAGGTCGGGCGCACCGGCGCCATCACGCCGGTGGCGCGGCTGGCGTCCGTGTTCGTCGGTGGCGTCAACGTCACCAACGCCACCTTGCATAACGAAGATGAAGTGCGCCGCAAGGACGTGCGCGTCGGCGACACGGTGATCGTGCGCCGTGCCGGCGACGTGATCCCTGAGGTGCTGGCCGTGGTGCTGGAGCGCCGTCCGACGCCGGAACCGGCGATGTACGAGCTGCCGAAAACCTGCCCCGTGTGTGGCTCGCACGTGGTGCGCGAAGAGGGCGAGGCGATCGCCCGCTGCTCCGGCGGTTTGTTCTGCTCCGCGCAGCGCAAGGAGGCGATCCGCCACTTCGCCGGCCGCAAGATGATGGACATCGAAGGCCTGGGCGACCGCTATATCGACAGCCTGGTCGAATGGGGCAAGGTGCAGCGCGTGGCCGACCTCTACTCGCTCAAGCTGGACGACCTGCTGGAGATGAAGCGCCTGGCCGACGAACGTGACGGCACGACGCCGGAGACCGTCGCCAAGGGCAAGATCGCCACCAAGTGGGCCGACAATCTGCTGGAGGCGATCGCCGCCAGCAAGAACCCGCCGCTGGAACGGCTGCTGTTCGCGCTCGGCATCCGCCACGTCGGCGAGTCGACCGCCAAAACGCTGGCCGAGTGGCTGGGACGCTTCGACCTGATACGCCGCGTGCCGGCCGCGCTGCTGCGTGTGCTGCCCGATATCGGCGGCACGGTGGCGCTGTCGATTGCCGAATTCTTCGCCGAGCCGAAAAACCAGGAGGCCATCGATGCCTTGCTGGCCGCCGGCGTGACGCCGAAAGGCGAGCATCCGCCCAGCGCCAAGCTGCGCGAGAAGCTCGACACCGTCAAGCTGATGGCCGCGCTGGCGATCCCGAAACTGACCGAACCGCGCAGCAAGCAGCTGGTCGATCAGGGCATGAACTTGAAGGCGATGTCCAACCTGCCGATCTTCACCGTCTTCGGCCTGCCGGCCGCCGTCGGTGACGCGCTGACGGAGTGGATGGCCGAACCGGGCAACCGCGAACTGGTGGCGTCGCTGCACCAGCTGCGCGAGGATTTGCTGGCGCAACTGCCGGAGGAAGCGGCCGAGGGCCCGCTGACCGGCAAGACCTTCGTGCTGACCGGGACCTTGCCTACCCTGAGCCGCGACGAGGCGGCCGCGATGATCGAAGCGCAGGGCGGAAAGGTCTCCGGTTCGGTGTCGAAGAAAACGCACTATCTGGTGGCGGGCGCAGACGCCGGCAGCAAGCTGGCCAAGGCGCAGGAACTGGAAGTGACGATTCTCGACGAGGCGGGCCTTCAGGCGCTGCTGGCGAAATAACTGGAAAAGGTGGCGACATGACCGTACGTGAAATCCTGAAGATGGGCGATCCGCGCCTGCTGCGTGTGGCCGAACCGGTGACCGAATTCGGCACGCCGGAGATGGACCAGCTGATCGCCGACATGTTCGACACCATGCACGCGGCCAATGGCGCCGGCCTGGCGGCGCCGCAGATCGGCGTCAACCTGCAGTTGGTGATCTACGGCTTCAAGCAAAATCCACGTTATCCGGACGCGCCGCAGGTGCCGGAAACGGTGTTGATCAATCCCGTCCTGACGCCGTTGTCGGACGAAAAAGAGGAGGGCTTCGAAGGCTGCCTCTCCGTGCCGGGGCTGCGCGGCAGCGTGCCGCGCTGGACTAAATTGCGCTACGAAGGCGTCGACCAGTTCAATCAGCCGATCTCCCGCGATGTGGACGGCTTCCACGCGCGCGTGGTGCAGCATGAAGTCGATCACCTGCTCGGCGTGCTGTACCCGATGCGCATCACCGACTTCTCCAAGTTCGGTTTCACCGAGGTGATGTTCCCCGACCTCGATCCCAACGACGACGACTGAGACCGGAATGTTGTTCAAATAACTATAAACTATGCCACAATTCTCGTTCCAACAAAAAGTATTCCTCTCCCTGCTGGGCCTGGTCACCATCGCCTTCGTGTGGATACTGGCGCCTTATGGCGGGGCCATTTTCTGGGGCGTGGTGCTGGCGATCCTGTTCGCGCCGATCTACCGCTGGCTGTTGCAAAGAACCCGGAACAAGGCCAACCTGGCCTCGCTATTGACCTTGCTGTTGATCATCGTGATCGTCATCCTGCCGCTGACCCTGGTGTCGATCTCGATCGTCAACCAGGCCGCCTCGGTGGTCGAGATGGTGCGCTCCGGTGAAATCACCGTGGCCATGTTCTTCAACAAGATCATGGCCGCGCTGCCGAACTGGCTGATCTCGCTTCTCGACCGCTTCCATTTGACCAGCCTGGCCTATTTGCAGGACCGGCTCACCGAAGTGGCGTCGCAAGTGAGCCAGGAGGTGGCCAAGCGCGCCATCAACGCCGGGCTGTACACCTTCGATTTCCTGACCAGCCTGTGTATTTTGCTGTACCTGCTGTTCTTCCTGCTGCGCGACGGCGACAAGTTGTCCAAGCGCATCAAGGAAGCCGTGCCGCTGAGCCCCAAGTACAAGCAGCGCCTGTTCCTGAATTTCACGACCGTGATCCGCGCCACCGTCAAGGGCAACATCCTGGTCGCCATCGCCCAAGGCGCGCTCGGCGGGCTGATCTTCTGGTTCCTGGACGTGCGGGCGCCGGTGCTGTGGGGCGTGCTGATGGCCTTCCTGTCGCTGCTGCCGGCCATCGGCGCGGCCATCGTATGGGCGCCGGTCGCGATCTATTTCCTGGCGACGGGCGAGGTGTGGCAGGGCGTGACCCTGGCCGCGTTCGGCGTGTTCGTCATCGGCCTGGTCGACAACTTCCTGCGTCCGGTGCTGGTCGGCCAGGACACCAAGATGCCCGATTACGTGGTGCTGCTGTCGACGGTAGGCGGCATGGCCTTGTTCGGGCTGAACGGCTTCGTCATCGGGCCGGTGATCGCCGCGCTGTTCATCGCGGCGTGGGATCTGTTCGCCACCGCCACCGAGTTTCATACCGATTGAGGCCTACGCAAGAGAGCGTGTCCGAATGTCGGACCTGACCCCGGGGTTGCTACCCGTGTTGCGGAGCGAAAGGCTGGTCCTGCGCGCCATGGAGGATGCCGATGGCCAGGCGCTGCTCGATCTGTATGGCGATCCGCTCGTCATGCGATATACGGATGAGGAACCCTTTTCGGACTTGGAGACGGTCGGGCTCATGTTGGCGAGCGTGCGCCGGTTGCTCGCCACCGGGGAGTCGCTGGAATGGGCGGTCGTCGGCGGCGACGGCCAACTGATCGGAACATGCGGCCTCCATAGCTTCGACCGGACACTGCGGACGGCGGAGGTGGGGTGCCTGCTAAAGCCCGCCGCATGGGGCCGGGGCTATATGGTGGAAGCGATTGGCCTTTTGTCCGGTTTCGCTAAAGACGTCCTTTCGTTGCAGCGCTTGACGGCGGATGTGGCTGGAGAGAACGACCAGGCGCGGCGGCTCTTCAATAAGCTCGGCTACACGCCCGGGCCCTCGGGAATTTTGTCCATCGATCTGGGTTAGCGCCCGTACAAAAGCCTGAATCCGTGCAGGGTATAGTCATCCCATGCCTCCTCCGAACAAGTATCCCAGCACGCCCGACGGCCGCTACTTCATCGTCAACGGCCGGCTTTGGCGCATGAGTAATCCCAACCTCGCGCCCGGGGAGCGCCAGCGGCTGGTCGATCTCCTGATGCAGGCGCGCAGGCAGGTGGGCGCGGCCGTGAAGGCTGGCGACGCCGAGGCGGAGCGCCGCGCCCGCGCCGCCGTCGATGAGGCCAAGCGCGCCTTGGGCGAGCGCGGCCCGGTGTGGTGGACCGACGGCGCGCCCGATTTCAACCGGCGAGCTGTCGCGAATACGCCGTATGCAGACAAGGTACCAAGGCAGGGCAGCACGACATCACCATAGACTGCCGTTAAGCGTTCGGCTTCCGGCACCGACGGATGCGCCGGCAGTGCGGCATCCGCGGCGGGGATGCCGTCAGTCCTGCTCGGCGCCCAGCAGGTCGCGGGCGTTCAGCAGCGCGTAGATGATCTCGGGATGCTGGCCGAAGCAACGGCGTATCGCGGCGGGAATGTTTTCGCGGGTGCGCCGGCATAAGCCGGGCTGATCCGCCAGTTTGATCTGCAAACCCATGACGGTGCGCACACCGTTGGCGCTGGGTGTGATCGTCAGGCGGATGCCCAGCAGTTCCTCCATGCGCTGCTCGATGCGGCCCAGCGCCTCATAGCTGTCGATCGCCTCGATGCGGGCGATCAGCGCTTTTTCCTCTTCGCGCGTCAACCGCAGCACGCGGATGTCGGTCTGGTCGTCGCGCTCCCACGCGTCCAGCAGCTCGCCGTGCCGGCATTCGCAGGCGCCGGGCGGGCACTCTTTGCGGATGGGAAATGGCAGGGCAGGGGGCATGGGCGGCTCGCGATAAAGGGACTTAGATTCTACTCCGAAGGCGGGTACTACGCGAACATTGCACAACCCCCTATGTAGCCGCTATGCTAAGATTTTCCTCCCGCTAATAACCAATTTTTCTATGCGCTTGATATCTGCGGCACTACTCGCATGTTCCCTGCCGTGCGGGGCTCAAGCGACCGATTGGCATCCGTTCCGTTGGTATATGGCCAGCATCGGCGGCGGTCCCGTCGAGCGGGCGGCGATGTTGCTGCCGGTGAAGGTCAATGGGATCGATTGCCAGGTGCAGCTCGATACGGGCGCCAATGGCGAGCTGATCTGGGCTAGGCAGGCGGCCGCGCCGCAACCGTCCGTGCAACAGACCGCGCTGATCGAGCTTGCCGGCATCCGCAAGAATATTCCCGCCGATCCGGCCAATCTGGAGCTGCTGGCCCCCGAGGTGTGCGCGGCCGGACCGATCGCCACCGTGGGCAACGGATTTTTCGAGCATGGCACGCTGACGCTGGACCTGGGGCGGGCGCGGTTTGCTTTCGCGCCGGCGCCGCGATTGGCCAACGAAGCCGCTGCGCAACCGCTGTTTTACGCGCGGACGGAGGGCCGGGGCGGCGGCCACACGCTGGTCGAAATCAAGCGGCCGGGTGGCAAGGCGGGCTATGCACTGCTGGACACCGGATCGGCGCGCTTCGGCCTGGCCGCCACCAGCCGTCAGGAATGGAACGAGCTATCCGGCGGCATGCCGCTGGAGGAGGGACCGACGGTCAAGAAATTCTCCGTGCAAAGCTGGGGGCGGCAGGTGCCGTGCTACGAGACAGCGCTGAGCGGCGGCTTCGAGGTCGGCGGCGTTGTGGTGCCGCAAGCGTCCGCCTCGTACTGCGTCGACCAGGGCTTCAAGTCACCGGTCGCGCTGGTTGGCGTGCTCGGTCTGCGTCCGTTGGCCGACCGCGTGATCACGCTCGACTATCTGTCGCGCCGCTGGCGCCTGTCCGAAGCGACGCCGCGACGATCGTCAACCGGCCTGTAGCCGCTGCTGCAACAACGCCAGCACGGCCGCTTCCTCCGGCCGCAGCTCGTGCAGGTCTTCCTTCAACTCCTCCTTGGCGCGCTGGCGCAGCGCCGTCAGCATCGTGCCGTCAAGGTAGGATTCGATCACCGCCGGATGCACATAGCACTTGCGGCAAATGGTCGGCGTGTTGCCGAGTTTTTTGGCCACCGATTCGATGGCCTGCACGATGTTCTTCTTGGCCTGCGCCTCGGAGTCGTACTTTTCATATTCCAGCAGCGCGACCGCCGCCAGCACGGTGCCCGACCAGGTGCGGAAGTCCTTGGCGGTGTAGTCCTCGCCGGCGATCGATTGCAGATATTCGTTGACGTCGGCAGAGCCCACCGTATGCGGATTGCCGTCGTCGTCGATGTACTGGAACAGCTCCTGGCCCGGCAGGTCCAGCGTGCGGCGGATGGTGTTGGCCAGCCGCCGGTCCTGCACCTGGACGGTGTGATTGACGCCGCTCTTGCCGCGGAAACGGAACTCGACCTTGGTGCCGTCCAACCGCACGTGGCGGTCGCGCAGGGTGGTCAGGCCGAACGATTTGTTCTCGCGCGCGTATTCCTCGTTCCCGATCCGCATCATGGTCGCCTCCAGCAGGTAGACGATGGTGGCGAGTACTTTTTCGCGCGGCAGGCCCGGTTGCTTGAGCGCGGCGTCGACGGCCTTGCGGATGGCCGGCAGCGCCTTGCCGAATTTGAGCATGCGCTCGTATTTCGATTCGTCGCGCACCGACCGCCAGCGCGGGTGGTAGCGGTACTGCTTGCGGCCGCGCGCGTCGCGTCCCGTCGCCTGCAGGTGGCCCAGCGGCTGCTTGCAGATCCAGACGTCGGTCCAGGCGGGCGGTATCACCAGCGACTTGATGCGCGCGAGCGTGTCGGCGTCCTTGACCGCGTGGCCGTCGGCGTCGACGTAGTGGAAGGTTTTGCCGCGCTTGCGGCGCGCGATGCCGGGCTGGTGGTCGTGCACGTAGCGCAGGCCGGCCGATTTGGCGGCCGCCGAGGCTTCCGCCGCCGCGTCGGCCGCTGCGGGGGGCGCGGCCGGGGTGTTTGCCGCTGGGTGATCGCGCTTCATTGCTGTCCTCGTCTATCAGGTTAGGAAATAATCCTACCTCTTGAAACAAGGCAATGATGTGCGATAACGCACGGTTTAATCCATGCGTTTGAGGCGCTGGCCGACGATGCTCCATTTGCATGGCGTGCCGTCGACGGTGCCGCACAAGACCCAGCCGGTGCCGATCTTTTCAACGCCGATTTCGCACTCGAGTTCCTTGGCCAGCTTCTCGGCCCAGCCGCGCGCCGCGCCCTGGCCTTTGAACAGTTCGTTGCCGTCGTAGATCACGGTGGCGTCGAAGACGGGGGCGGCAAAGATGGTCATGGTGGGGCTCTCTTAAAATCTGAAAGCGTAATTGTGCACCAAATCGCGCGCCGTTGAGGTCTGGATCTCGGGATTACGTAGGGCGGATTAGCGGGCGAGGCCCGCCAATCCGCCCCGGGGGCCTATCGAAAGAGCGTCCTCCTGCCGGAGGACTTGAGAGGCGGAACGCCGTAATCGGCCATCGAATAGCCGCCGACGGCGCATGCATGGCCGATTACGCTGCGCTAATCCGCCCTACGTCATTCGACGTATTCCCCGAGTCCTCCTTGCTGACTAAAGTTGCAACATTAGTTCAACAATAGTCCAACCAAGGGGAAACACGATGCGTTTGAAACGGGGAAGCCGGCAAGTGCTGCTGGCGGCGGTGGCGGTGGTGGCGGCGGGTAGTGCCTGCGCCGGCGCGACGATCAACATGGGCGACGACAAGTCGGTCAGCGTCGGCTTCGGCCTGCGCGAGAGCTTCACCAGCGCGGAAGACGCGGCGCCCAACGGCACCGGGCGCTCGCAGGATTTCAACCTCGATAGCGGCCGCCTGTACTTCGGCGCCTCGCTGAACAAGAACATCAAGGGCATGTTCAACACCGAGTGGGACGGCGACAAAATCCGGGTGCTCGACGCCGCCGGCCAATTCGCCATCTCCCCCGAATTCAATATCTGGGCCGGCCGCCTGCTGTCGCCCAGCGACCGCGCCAACATGGCCGGGCCTTACTACTCGATGGGCGGCGGTTACTGGGCCGGCGTGGCCTCGCGCTACGGCTACAACGGCGGCATCTTCCGCGGCCGCGACGACGGCGTCGTCGTCTGGGGCAATGTCGCCGACGGCAAGCTCGGTTACTCCTTCGGCGCCTTCGAGGGCCACACCTTCGGCATCGGTTCGCTGACGCAGTCGCAGGCCAAGGCGGCCGGCGTCAACGCCGACGATTCGCTGATGTACGCGGGCCGCCTGCAGTACGACTTCTGGGACGCGGAACCGGGCTACTACGGCACCGGCAATTTCCTTGGCAATGCCGACATCCTGTCGATCGGCGTGGCGGGACGCTACCAGAAGGACGGCATCCTGACCGTCGCCAAGAGCGGCAAATACAGCTCCTACAACGTCGACTTCCTGATGGAGAAGCGCATCAAGGGCTCCGGCGCGGTGGCGGTGGAAGCGGCCTACTACGACTACGACACCGACAACATCATCCTGGCGGAGCAGGGCAACGCCTACTCGGCGGGCGTGTCCTATATCTTCGACCAGAAACTCGGCTGGGGCAAGGTCCAGCCGTTCGCGCGCTGGCAGAAGTTCGCCGCCGATACCAACGTCGACACCAGGCAAATCGACGCCGGCGTGAACTACATCATCGACGGCTACAACGCGCAAATCAGCGCCGTGTATTCGAAGACCAAGGTCACCAGCGTGGCCAGCCAGGACAAGTTCTCGGTCACTTTGCAGCTGCAATACTAATCTCGCCACCCACGGAGTTATCACATGCAAAATCGTCGCAATTTCATCGGCACCATCAGCCGCATCGCCGCCGCCACGTCCCTGCTGGCCGCCGGCGTCAATGTTTATGCAGCCGACACCATCAAGGTCGGCATCCTGCACTCGCTGTCCGGCACCATGGCCATCTCCGAGACGTCGCTCAAGGACGTCGCCTTGATGACCATCGACGAGATCAACGCCAAGGGCGGCGTGATGGGCAAGAAGCTGGAGGCGGTGGTCGTCGATCCGGCCTCCAACTGGCCGCTGTTCGCCGAAAAGGCGCGCGGCCTGATCGCCCAGAACAAGGTGGCCGCCGTCTTCGGCTGCTGGACCTCGGTGTCGCGCAAGTCGGTGCTGCCGGTGTTCAAAGAGTTGAATAGCCTGTTGTTCTACCCGGTGCAGTACGAGGGCGAGGAACTGGAAAAGAACGTCTTCTACACCGGCGCGGCGCCGAACCAGCAGGCGATTCCCGCCGTGGAATACCTGATGAGCAAGGACGGCGGCGGCGCCAAGCGCTTCGTGCTGCTGGGGACCGACTACGTCTACCCGCGCACCACCAACAAGATCCTGCGCGCTTTCCTGAAAAGCAAAGGCGTGAAGGATAGCGATATCGACGAGGTGTACACCCCGTTCGGCCACTCCGACTACCAGACCATCGTCGCCAACATCAAGAAGTTCTCGGCGGGCGGCAAGACGGCCGTGATCTCGACCATCAACGGCGACTCCAACGTGCCGTTCTACAAAGAGCTGGGTAACGCGGGCCTGAAGGCGACCGATGTGCCGGTGGTAGCGTTCTCGGTGGGCGAGGAGGAACTGCGCGGCGTCGACACCAAGCCGTTGCTGGGCCACCTGGCGGCATGGAACTACTTCGAATCGGTGAAAAATCCGGTCAACACGGACTTCATCAAGAAGTGGAAGGCCTACGCCGTCGCCAAGAAGCTGCCGAACGCGAAAACGGTGGTGACCAACGATCCGATGGAAGCGACCTATGTCGGCATCCACATGTGGGCGCAGGCGGTGGAGAAGGCCAAGTCGACCGACACCGACAAGGTGATCGCGGCGATGGGCGGCCAGACCTTCAAGGCGCCGTCGGGCTTCACCCTGACGATGGACGCGACCAACCACCACCTGCACAAGCCGGTATTCATCGGCGAGATCCGTGCCGACGGCCAGTTCAACGTCGTGTGGAAAACGCCTGGTCCGGTGCGCGCGCAGCCTTGGAGCCCGTACATCCAGGGTAACGAGGGCAAGCAAAAGCTGTAAGTGGTAGGCGGAGGCGGGCCGCCGTCCGGCGGCCCGCCGGCTTCATTTGAGGAATACGTATCTTGAAAAAACTCCTGCTCATCGCCGCACTGCTGCTTGCCGGCGCGGCACAGGCGGCCATCGACAGCGCCTTGCTGGCGCCATTGACCGCCGACGATCCCGACGCGCGCATCGCGGCGGTCGGCCGGATCGGCGCATTGGCCAATGACGACGCCACCCGCTTGCTGATGGCGATGAAAAACGGCGACGCCTACGCGACACAAGAAGGCCAGGTATTGATCGTCACCGACGACAAGGCCTACAACCCCGCCACCGGCGCCACCGGGCCGCTGCCCGAGGGGATCGATGGCCTGATGATCAACAACCGTCTGCGCGGCGCCATCGACGACGCGCTGTCGGCGCTCAAACTCCTTTCCACCGACCGCACCGAACGCCTCGCTGCCGTCACCGAGCTGCAAAAAAGCGTGACACTGGCGCAGGCGCCGCTGATCGACAAGGCGTTGGCCAAGGAAACCGACGCGGAGATCCGCCCCTTGCTGCAACTGGTCGCGGCGACCGCCAACCTGCAATCGCCCGACGCCGCCAAGCGCAAAGCTGCGGTGGAGGCGCTGGCCGGCAGCAGCAATGCCAACCTGCGCCCGACCTTGCAAGCCATGCTGACCAAGAACGCGGACGGCACGCCGGCCGAACCGGATGAAGGCGTGCGTGTCGCCGCCGCGCGCACCTTGGCCGCCATCGACAGCCGCCTGGCGCGCACCGAATTTATCGGCAATGTCTTCTACGGCCTCTCGCTGGGCAGCGTGCTGCTGCTGACGGCCCTGGGCCTGGCCATCACCTTCGGCCTGATGGGCATTATCAACATGGCGCACGGCGAGCTGCTGATGATCGGCGCCTACACCACCTATCTGTGCCAGACCGCCTTCCGCCAGTACTTTCCCTCGGCGGTGGACGCCTATTTGATCGCCGCGCTGCCGGCCGCTTTCCTGGTGACGGCGGCGGTGGGCGTGGCTATGGAGCGCACGGTGATCCGCTGGCTCTATGGGCGTCCGCTCGAGACGCTGCTGGCCACCTGGGGCATTAGTCTTATCTTGATGCAGGGCGTGCGCACCATCTTCGGCGCGCAGAACGTCGAAGTGGCCAATCCGTCCTGGATGTCGGGCGGCGTGACGGTGCTGGGCAACCTGGTGCTGGCCTATAACCGCATCGCCATCATCGTCTTCGCCATGATCGTGGTGGCGGGCGTCTGGCTGATCCTGAACAAGACGCGACTGGGCCTGTTCGTGCGCGCCGTGATGCAGAACCGCCGCATGGCCGGCTGCGTTGGCGTTTCGACCGCCAAGATCGACATGATGACCTTCGGCCTGGGCTCCGGCATCGCCGGCCTGGGTGGCGTGGCGCTGTCGCAGCTTGGTAACGTGGGTCCGGACCTGGGCCAGGGTTACATCGTCGATTCGTTCATGGTGGTGGTGCTGGGCGGGGTCGGCCAGTTGGCCGGCACCATCATCGCCGCGATCGGCCTCGGCGAGGCCAATAAATTCCTGGAACCGGTGGCCGGCGCGGTGCTGGCCAAGATCGCCATCCTGATCTTCATCATCATCTTTATCCAGAAGCGGCCGCAGGGTCTGTTCGCCATGAAAGGCAGGAGCGCCGAATGATTCACAACTCATTGTTCTCGCGCCGGGCGTGGAGCGGTATCGTGGCGACCTGCGTGGTGCTGGCGGCGCTGCCGTTGCTTAACCTGGTTTTCCCGGACGGCCACGCGCTGCACGTGCCAAGCTACATGGTCAGTCTGATCGGAAAATTCATGTGCTATGCGCTGGCCGCGCTGGCGCTCGATATGGTGTGGGGTTACGCCGGCATCCTGTCCTTGGGCCACGGCGTGTTCTTCGCGCTGGGCGCCTACGCGCACGGCATGTACCTGATGCGCGCTATCGGCAGGGACGGGGTGTACCAGAGCGATCTGCCGGACTTCATGGTCTTCCTCGACTGGAAAACCTATCCGTGGTACTGGACCGCGACCGACAGTTTCTGGTACTGCCTGGCGCTGGTGGTGCTGGTGCCCGGCGTGCTGGCCTTCGTGTTCGGCTTCTTCGCTTTCCGTTCCCGCATCAAGGGCGTGTACTTCTCGATCATCACACAGGCGATGACGTACGCCTTCATGCTGCTGTTCTTCCGTAACGACACCGGCTTTGGGGGGAACAACGGCTTCACGGACTTCAAGCGCATTCTCGGGTATTCGATCAGCGCGCCCGGCACCAAGGCGACCTTGTACCTGGTGACCCTGGCGGTGCTGGCCGGCTCGCTGCTGCTGTGCCGCGCCATCGTGCGGTCCAAGCTCGGACGCGTGCTGCAAGCGGTGCGCGATTCGGAATCGCGGCTGATGTTCATCGGGTATAACCCGCTGTGGTTCAAGTTGTTCGTGTGGACCCTGTCGGCGGTGCTGTGCGGGATCGCCGGCGCCTTGTATGTGCCGCAGGTCGGCATCATCAACCCGTCGGAGATGTCGCCGGCGAATTCGATCGAGATGGTGATCTGGGCCGCCGTCGGCGGGCGTGGAACGCTGATCGGTCCCATCATCGGCGCGTTCTCGGTCAACGGTTTGAAAAGCTGGTTCACCGGCGCCTTCCCGGACCTGTGGCTGTTCGCGCTGGGGTTGATATTCATTTTAGTGACGCGCTATCTGCCGCAGGGCATTGCCGGTCTGGCGGCGCGTTGGGGCAAGGCCAAAGAGGAGGCGGCATGAGCGGAAACGAGAGCTATGACCGCGTTGCAGGCCACGGACTGGATACGACGCACGGCGCGATCCTGTACCTGGAGGAGATCACGGTGTCGTTCGACGGCTTCCGGGCGCTGAATAAACTGAGCCTGGATATTTCGGTCGGCGAGCTGCGGTGCATCATCGGGCCTAACGGCGCCGGCAAGACGACCATGATGGACGTCATCACCGGCAAAACGCGGCCGACGTCCGGCACCGCCTACTTCGGCCAGACCATGGATTTGAGCCGCATGACCGAGTACCAGATCGCCCACGCCGGCATCGGCCGCAAGTTCCAGCGTCCGACCATCTTCGAGCAGCACACGGTGTTCGAGAACCTGGAACTTGCGATGAAGACCGACAAACGCGTGCGACCAACCCTGTTCGCGCGGTTGAACTCCGAGCAGCGCGGCAAGATCGACGAGATCCTCAAGCTGATACGGCTGAACGGCAGCGAGGCGCGGCTTGCCGGCCTGCTGTCGCACGGCCAGAAGCAGTGGCTGGAGATCGGCATGTTGCTGATGCAGGAGCCGCAGCTGATTTTGCTCGACGAGCCGGTGGCCGGCATGTCCGACGCCGAGACGGCGCGCACTGCGGAACTGCTGAATGAGTTGCGCGGCAAGCATTCGATCATGGTGGTCGAGCATGACATGGCGTTCGTGACGGAGATCGCGCAGCAGGGCGTGGTGACGGTGCTGCACGAGGGCTCGGTGCTGGCGCAGGGGACGATGGCGCAGGTGCAGTCCGACGAGCGGGTGATCGAAGTCTATCTGGGACGCTGAAGAATATGCTGCAAGTTGAAAAAATCAATCAGTACTACGGTTCCTCGCATACCTTGCGGGGCGTGTCGCTGGAGCTGGAGCGCGGCAAGTGCATGGCGCTGTTGGGCCGCAACGGTGTGGGCAAGACCACGCTGTTGAAGTGTTTGATGGGGGTGCTGCCGGTGTCGGCGGGCAGCGTGAAGCTGGAGGGGCGCGACATCACGCGCATGGCGCCGCACCAGCGGGCAAGGGCGGGTATCGCCTACGTGCCGCAGGGGCGCGAGATCTTCGCGCGCTTGACTGTGGAGGAGAACCTGCTGATGGGGCTTGCCACCCATAGCGGCAAGAAGGCCGGTATCATCAAGGGCGAGGTGTATGAGCTGTTTCCGGTGCTGAAGGATATGCTGCACCGGCGCGGCGGCGACCTGTCCGGCGGCCAACAGCAGCAGTTGGCGATCGCGCGGGCGTTGTTGGCGGAGCCGAAGTTGATCATCCTCGATGAGCCGACGGAGGGCATCCAGCCGTCGATCATCAAGGACATAGGCAACGTGATCCGGTTGCTGCGCCAGCGCGGCGACATGGCGATTCTGCTGTGCGAGCAGTATTTCGACTTCGCGCACGAGCTGGCGGACCAGTTCATGGTGCTGTCGCGTGGCGAGGTGGTGGCGTCGGGCGCGCAGGCGACGATGGGCGATCCGGACGTCAAGCGCCATTTAGCCGTTTGATACTGGATTTTCGCCTGCGTCGTCGACGGAGCTTGGCGGATTACGCTGCGCTAATCCGCCCTACGTGGAACACGTCAGGCCTCAAGATTCTACGCAATTACGTAGGGCGGATTAGCCGGAACGGCGTAATCCGCCATGAGCCGCCAACATCGCTATTGCGACAACAAATACGCCGCCATATCGCGGGCGTCCGATTCGGTGACGTCCATCGCCGGCATCGCCGTCCGCGGGTTGATCTGCTGTGGATCGCGTATCCATCTCGCCAGGTTGGCGGCGCTGTTGGGCAGGTGGCCGGCGATGTATTTGCGCGCCGCGAGGTCCTTCAGCGGCGGACCGACGAAGGTATCCGGCCCGGTCACGCCGGGAATCACATGGCAGGCGTTGCACGCATACTGGCTGAGCGCGAGCCGTCCGCGCCCAACATCGGCGTGCGCGCGTTCCGGCCGTGGCGCGCGCGGTTGCGCGCCCGCTTGTTTGGTGACCGCCGCGTAGGCCTGCGGCGACAGCTCCGGCAGCGCGACCAGAAAACCAACCACCGCCCACAAATCCTCGTCGGCGAGATGGAACTCCCACGCCGGCATGCCGCTCATCTTGATGCCGTGGCGGGTGATCCAATACAGTTCATTCGGACGCCAGCGGCGCGAGGCGTCGGCCAGCGGTCCCGGCACCGGCTGCATGCTTTTGCCGATATCGTCCTGGGCGACACCAGGCGCGCCATGGCAGACCACACAATTATCCCGATATAGTCCGGCCCCGCGCAGCAAGGCCGGCGACGACGCCGCGCCGCCTTCCGATACCGCCCGCGCCTTGGCTTGCGTCACAAACGCCGGGGTTTGAACGTCCCGTGCGTGGTGCCGCACCGATTCGCGCATGCCTTGTTCAAGCACCGTGTGTACCGGCTGGAGGTGCAGCTTGGTCGAGGAGATGTCGTAAAAGCCGCCGAAAAAGACCACCGCGCCGATGGCGGCGCCCAGCACCCCGAGCGTCGCCAGCGTGGCGGCGACGGAGATCAAAACGAGTCGTCGGCGGTGCATCGTCATCGTTCGAGCCCTTCGCCGAACGGGCCGATAACGCCGCGCTGGCTGGTGTTCTGTTGAAAATAGCGAAATGATATGTTTCTTGTATTATAGCCATTCAACTGGCTTGAGCAGGTTCCAATCGTGCGCGTCCTTTACCTCTCCCTACTGGCGTTGTTGGCCGCTTGCGATACCGGCGAGCAGGCGCGTTCGCCGGTGCCAGGCGCCGACATCGGGCGCGGCAAGCTGCTGCTGGCGCAGTACCAGTGCGGGTCCTGCCACCAAATCCCGGACGTGGCGGCCGCGCGCGGCACGCTCGGCCCGGCGCTGGAGAGTTATGGCCGGCGCAGTTACATCGCCGGCCAGATCCCTAATCATCCCGATGCGCTGGCGCGCTGGATCGTCGACCCCGCGTCCATGAAGCCCGGCACCGCGATGCCCGCCATGGGCGTGTCGGCCGCCGACGCCCGCGACATGGCGGCCTACCTGTACGCGCTGCCATGAGCGTATCCATGAGTCCAACCGAGTGGCTGCAATCGGCGCTGCACCCGGCCGGGCCGGATGCAGCCGTCATCGCGCAGCTGACGTGGGTGTTGTTCATCGGCGGCACGCTGCTGTTCATCGGTGTGATGGTCCTGTGCGCGTTGAGCCTTCGCGGCGGGCGTCCGCTGCGGCCGATGGTCTGGATCGTCGGCGGCGGCGTGCTGCTGCCGCTGGTGCTGCTGTCGGCGCTGCTGGTGTTCGGCACCTGGCGCAGCGCCCAATTGAGCAAGCCGACGTCGCAGCACGCGATCAAGATCTCGGTGATCGCGCGCATGTGGTGGTGGGAGGTGCGCTACACCGATCCCGCCGGCGGCCGGGATATCGTGCTGGCCAACGAGATCCGTGTGCCGCTCGGCCAGCCCGTGTATTTGGGCCTGAGCAGCGCCGACGTGATCCACAGCTTCTGGGTGCCGGCGCTGGCGGGCAAGGTGGACATGGTGCCGGGCCGCGTGCACGGCATGACGCTGCAGGCGGATCGCGCCGGCGTGTACCGCGCGCAGTGCGCCGAATACTGCGGCGAGCAGCATGCCCGCATGGCGTTGCACGTCGTGGCGCAGTCGCCGGCCGAGTTTTCCGCCTGGCTGGCGGCGCAGGCGCGGCCGGCGGGAGTCATTGTGCAGGGTGGCGAGGTCGAACGCGGACGGCGCGCCTTCGACGAACAGCGTTGCGCCTCCTGCCATACGATACGCACGGAACCAGGCGCGGGTGCGACGTCGGCCAACGGCGCCGCCGCCTTGGGTCCCGACCTGACGCACGTTGGCAGCCGCTTGTATCTGGGCGCCGGCACCCTGCGCAACGGGCAGGGCGCGCTGGCGGCGTGGATCGCCGACCCGCACGTGGCCAAGCCGGGCGTGCGCATGCCCGCCAGCGCCGACATGGACGGCGCCACCTTGCGCGCGCTGGCCGCCTACCTGGAGCAGCTCAAATGACGGTGGTACGCGACGATCTTCCCAGCTCCCTGCCACGACCGGCGGGGGAGCTCGAGCAACTTGAACGGGTCTGGCGCACGCCGCGCGGGCTGGCCTTTCTCACCACGGTCAACAACACCAATATCGGGCTGCTCTACATCGGCACCGCGCTGCTGTTCTTCATCCTCGCCGGCATCCTGGGGCTGATGATCAGGGCGCAGCTGGCGGTGCCGGAGAACGCTCTGCTGAGCGCCGGTACCTACAACCAGGTGTTCACGATGCACGGCACGGTGATGATGTTCCTGTTCGCGATACCGGTGGTCGAGGCGATCGCCGTGTTCCTGTTGCCCGGCATGCTGGGCGCGCGCGACCTGCCGTTCCCGCGGCTGTCGGCCTACGCGTTCTGGGCCTACGCGGTGGGCGGCCTCGGTTTTTTCACAAGCTTGTTCTGGGGACTGGCGCCGGACGGCGGCTGGTTCATGTATCCGCCGCTGACGGGCAAGGAATATTCACCGGGCATGAACGCCGACTTCTGGCTGCTGGGGATAGGCTTCATCGAGATCTCGGCGATCGCCGGCGCCATCGAGCTGATAGTCGGCATACTGTTTACGCGCGCGCCGGGCATGACCCTTGGGCGCATGCCGGTGTACGCGTGGGCCATGCTGGTGGTGGGCGTGATGATCGTGTTCGCGTTCCCGGCGGTCATCGCCGGCACCACCTTGCTGGAACTGGAACGCGCCTACGATTGGCCGTTCTTCATTCCCGCGCGCGGGGGCGACCCGCTGCTGTGGCAGCACCTGTTCTGGTTTTTCGGCCACCCGGAGGTGTATATCATTTTCCTGCCGGCGGCCGGCATGGTCTCGACGATGATACCGGCGCTGGCCGGCACGCCGCTGGTGGGGCACCGCTCGATCGTCGCGGCGCTGGTGGCGGTGGGCTTCTTCAGTTTCGCGCTGTGGGCGCACCATATGTTCACAGCCGGCCTGGGACTGCTGGAAACGAGCCTGGTGTCGGCGGCCAGCATGGCGGTGGCGATACCGACGGGCGTGCAGGTGTTCGCGTGGATCGCCACCTTGTGGCGTGGCCAGGTGCGCATCAACGCGCCGACCCTGTTCCTGCTCGGCTTTATGTTCATCTTCGTGCTGGGCGGCCTGACCGGCGTGATGGTGGCGGTGCTGCCGTTCGACTGGCAGGTGCACGACACCTATTTCATCGTCGCCCACCTGCACTATGTGCTGATCGGTGGCCTGGTGTTCCCGATGTTCGCCGCGCTGTATTACTGGATGCCGCTGGTGAACGGCAACCGCATGTCGGAGCCGGTCGCGCGCTGGGTATTCGGGTTGATGTTCGGCGGGATGAACCTGGCGTTCTTCCCGATGCATATCACCGGGTTGCTGGGCATGCCGCGCCGGGTGTACACCTACTCGCCGGAGATGGGGTGGGATCTTCTGAATCTGTTGTCGAGCGTGGGCGCCTTCGCGCTGGCGTTGGGAGTGCTGGTGTTCATCGTCGACGCGGTGCGGACGTTGCGCCGGCCGGAGCGCGAGCATGGCAACCCGTGGAACGCCTCCACGCTCGAATGGCTGCCGGCCGACGATTACGCCACGCGCAGCATTCCGCAGGTGGCGTCGCGCGAGCCGTTGTGGGATAGGCCGCAACTGGCGCGGGAGGTGGAAGAGGGTGCGCACTGGCTGCCGGGCACCGCGACCGGGCGGCGCGAGTCCATCGTCACCAGCCCGGTGCGGGCGCGCCCGCTGTATCTGCTGGTGCTCCCGGGTGACAGTTGGTGGCCGTTCGCCGCCGCCGTCGGAACGGCCGGCTTCTTCCTGCTGTTGACGATCAAAATGACCTTGGTCGCGTGGGTCTGCGGCATTGTGGCGGTGGCCTCGGTGCTGGCGTGGATGTGGCAATCCGACACGCCGCCGCAGCAGCGCACGGCCAAGGTGGCGGACGACGTCGTGCTGCCGGTCGGTGTCACCGGCACTGCCTCGCACTCGTGGTGGGGCACCGTCATCATGCTGGTGGTGGACGGCACCATCTTCGCCTCCTTCCTGTTCGCCCATATCCACATATCGATGCGGCTGGAAGTGTGCCCGCCGCCGGGCAGCCGCCTGCCCGAACCGTTTTGGCCGTTGCTGTCGTGCGGCCTGTTGCTGGCCGGCTCGCTGTTGATCGAATGGACCCGGCGCACCTGCGCCGTCGCGCCGGCGAAGCCGGGCAAGACGCCGCGCCGGGGGCAGGGCTGGCAACGGCTGGCGATCGCGCTGGCGTTGGCGTGCATGCTGGGTGCCTTCGGACTCGATCTGCGCGGTCAGGCGCTGGCGGGGCTCGATCCGACCGCCCACGCGTGGGGCGCGACGGTGGCGGCGATGCTGGCCTATCAGGGACTGCACGCGGTGTTGTTGTTCATTCTGGCGGTTTATCTGTTGGCCCGCTCCTGGAGCGGCAGGCTGGCGCCGGCCAGCCGCGCCACCCTGGACAACTGCGCCTTGGTGTGGCATTACGCCACGCTGCAGGGATTCGTCATCGCGGCAGCGGTGCAATGGCTGCCCAAACTGATGGGATGATCATGCGCACCCAGGACCGGCTGTTGAGAAAAATGACGCTGGCGGTGGCGCCCCTGCTGGTCTGGGCCGCGCACTTCTTCTTTTGCTATGCGTGGACGGCGGCGGCTTGCCAGCGCGGCGGCGATCCCGCCTTGGCGCTGGTGGTGGCGTCGGTACTGGCGGTGTGCGCGGCGGCGGTGCTGCTGGCGTTCGCGCTGCGGCGGATATGCCGCGCGCCGCAACCGGTGCGCCTGATCGTCTGGGTCCACTTCGCGTCCGCCGCGCTGGCGCTGGCGGCCATCGTATGGACTTGCGTGCCGATGCTGATGCTGGACATGTGCACCGGGCCGTGAGCGGTCATGGTCGGCTTTTTCGGCCACCCCGGCGTTATGTTTCGTGACAATGCGTGTACATTTTTTGTTAAATATTGTGCTACATTGCTTTGTTTTCTTTTCCGAGTGGCATATACGCCGCGTCGTCACATGCAAGCAAAGCATTCGCTGTACGCGTTCCTGTTATTGATGTTCGCGCTGTTCGCACTGTACTTTTATTCCAGCCGTCCGCAGCACGCGGGGACGGCGGCGTCTCCGCATCGGCCCGCCGACACCTGGTTGGCCTATCCTCGCGCCGCGCGTTATGCGCCATCAAGCGATCAGGCACAAGCCGATCTTCCAGCGGCCGTCGCGGGCCTACCGCTGGCGACCCAAATCGATCTTCTGGTCTCCACCGGCGCGCCGGCCGATGCGCTGCGCGCTTACTGGCTGGCGCAGGCCTGCATCGACTTCGCGGAGAAGGGCATGCTGCTGAAGGAGGATTCACGAAGCAAGACGTTCCTGCGCGGGTTGACCGACGAGGAATATCGGGCGCAAACGGCGCTTTGCGCCGGTATGACGGAGCGCATCAAAATGTCGCGTCTTGACCATCTGGCGATCGCCGCCAGGGCCGGGGTGAGCGGGGCGGACGACGCTTTCCTGCGTGTCGGTCCTTTCGGCGATCGCAGTGCTCTCCAGACGCGGCCGGACGATCCGGCTGTGAAGGCCTGGCGACTGGAGGCCGAGCAGTTGTTGACCTCCCACGCGGAGGCGGGCGACATATTAAGCATGCTGACCTTGATGCAGGAGTACAGTGGCTACGGAGAGACGCTGGACGCCGATCCGGCGTTGGCGCTGCGTTATACCTACGCGGTGAGCGAGATATTCGATCGCATGCTGGCACGTAGCGACCCGAAGTTCCCCAATCCTTACAAGGCACAGGTGGACCTGGCGTTGAAGGGGCCACTGTCGACGGAGCAGGTGACCACGGCGATCGCCGCCGGCAAGGACATGGCGGAGAAGGCGGCCGGGCTGCAGGCGAAGAATCGCGCCGACGCGGCTAGCCGATAGGATCGGAGGCCGGACGATGGGTAAACCAGATATTTCTTGCGATGTCGCCCCCGAGTTGCTGGCGGGTTGGCTTGCCGCGCGTTCGATCGCGCGCGGCTTGCCGCTGCCGGTACCCGATAGCGGTGGACTGCGCGTCGACACGGGATTGGCCAGTGAAGTCCGGCGCTATGTGTTCTCCGGGCCGGTGCCGGAAATACGCGAGCTGGCCAGGTCGATCACGCAACCGCGCATCTTTATCAAAATGATCGGGCCTGCGGAACAACTACTGGGACTTGTGCCGCCCGCATGGCAATCGCAGCCCGGCGCCCACATGATGATCCATGACGGCAGGCAGGATGCGCGGCCCGCCTTGCCTCTGGGGTATCGGCTGGCGATGGCCGCCGACGGCTTCACCACCGTGGCCCGCATTTTCAGCGGCGACGGCGACCTTGCCGCCAGCGGCTATGCGGCGGAATACAACGGAACCTTCATCTTTGACCGAATCATCGTCGAGGAGGCGCATCAGCGGCGAGGGTTGGGCAAGGCGATGATGGCGGTGCTGGGAGCTGCACAACGCTCGCGCGCCACGCGGCGCGTTCTCGTGGCGACCGACGCCGGGCGTGCACTGTATTCAACGTTAGGCTGGACTGCTATCGCGCCATATTCCACCGTGGTGATTTAGTACGCCGCGTCTATCAGGGGATAGGTAGCTTCGCGCCCCTTGTGGCAAACACTCGATTTTTTCCTCTCTTTTCCTCTATTTTCTTCTATTTCGATCGCTAATTTTAAAAGCAGTAAAAAAGCGAAGAAAAGAGAGGAAAAGAGAGGTCGAAAGAGAGGGTTTACCACAGGGATTGAGACGGGTTGACCACACCCGCGCTGCTAGACCAATTGCCGGGCGTGGACGGGACGAAGTGCGACGGTAGCCGCGAACGCCGCCTGAATCAGGATCGTTCGAGTTCCTCTTTGCGGCCGCCGGCGCGCAGTTTGCCCAGGGCGACGGCGGCCGCCGAGGTGCGCGTCTCGACGCCAAGCTTCACGAACACGTGCTCCAGGTGCTTGTTGATGGTGCGCGGACTGGTGCCCAGGATTTCGCCGATATCGCGGTTGGTCTTGCCCTTGATGAGCCAATTGAGCACCTCCGATTCGCGCTGCGTCAGTTTAAACGCCGCCATCAGCTTTTCGATCTGGGCGACGTCCGATTCCTCGCGCAGCACGATCATCCATTGTTCGTCCTCGCTGAACTCCGCCGCCGAGAAGATCAGCCGGCGGCTGCCGCGCGCCAGGGTCAACGGCGGATGCGACTGGCCCTGGCTGTGCGCGGCCTGCGTGGCCGCCAGCCAGTTGGTCAGCTCCGAGTCGACCAGATAGCCCTGCATCAAGGTGCGCGCCAACGGCGTTTGCCAGACGATCTTGCCCTCGCGCGGAGACATCGCGATGACCGCGTTGCCGAAGGCGTCCAGCGCGCTGCGGGCCTGGTCCATCAGGCGCGCCGTCTGCATGTGGGCGGCGATCCGGGCCAGCACCTCGCCGGTGCGCAGCGGCTTGGTGACGTAGTCGTTGCCGCCGGCCTCGAAGGCGGCCACCACATGCTCGGCCTCCGTCAGGCCGGTCATGAACACCACCGGGATATGGCGCGTGGCCAGGTTGGCTTTCAGCCGGCGGCACGCTTCGAAGCCGTCCATGCCGGGCATGATGGCGTCGAGCAGGATGATGTCCGGCTGCGCTTCGGCGGCGCGCTGCAACGCCGCCTCGCCGTTGTTCGCCACCAGTACCGTGAAGCCCGATTCGTCCAGCGCGTCGTGCAGCACGGCGAGGTTTTCCGGCACGTCGTCGACCACCAGCACCAGGTTGCCGCGCGCGGGTTCAATGTTGAAGTTCATCGCTCTTGTTCTTTCGGACAAAGTCAGCCATCGCATCCAGCTGGAAGCGTTTGGCAAAATCGCGCATGGTGTGGGTGAAGCCGGCGTAACGTGCATCGATCGCGTCGATCTCGTCGAGTTTGGCCTGGATGCCGCGCACATAGCCGATGCGTATCAATTCCTCCAGCGCCGCCATCTGCGCGGCGGGCGGCAGCGCCATGGCCGCCGACGGCGCCGGCATCTCGCTGCTGATCGTCTCCGCGCGCGGCCGCGTGATCCATTCCAGCGCCAGACGGCGGCCGATCCAGTCCAGCAGCTCGCCGACGTTGACCGGTTTGATGATGAAGTCCTCCGCCTTGATGCCGGCGGCGTTCTCCATGCCCTTGTCGAAGGCGTTGGCCGACACGATGGCGATCGGCACCGGCGACAACTGGCGGCGGCGCAGGATGTAGCTGGCCTCCCAGCCGTCCATGCCCGGCATGGCGAGGTCCATCAAAATCAGGTCCGGCCGGAACGAGGCGTGCAGGTCGAGGCATTCCAGGCCCGACGCGGCCTGCGCGATCTCGAACCCCAGCGGCGCCAGGATGTTGAGCAGCAGTTCGCGGTCGACGCTTTCGTTGTCGACGACCAGGATGCGCCGGCGCGGGCCGCGATAGCCGCTGCGCTGCTGCGCCGGCGCCTCCAGTTCCCGCAGTGCGTTGCCGGTGACGTGCACGCTGGGCAGGAACAGCCGGATGTGGAACAAGCTGCCCTGCAGCGGTGCGCTGCGGATCTTCATTTCGCCGCCCATCAGCTGCGTCAGCATTTTGCTGATCGGCAGACCGAGGCCGGTGCCGCTGGCGTTGGCGTGCGCGCTGGCGCTGCCGCGCGTGAACGGCTCGAAGATGTGGTCGAGCTCCTCCTTCAGGATGCCGGGACCGGTGTCCTCGATCTCGAACGAGGCGATCTCGCGCGCGTACTTCAGCCGCAGCACGACGCCGCCCTCGCTGGTGAACTTGACGGCGTTGCCGAGGATGTTGATGAGGATCTGGCCCAGGCGTTTGCGGTCGGCGCGCACGATGCGCGGCAACGCGCCGGTCAACTCGTAGCGGAAGGTCAGGCCCTTGTTGGCCGCCTGCAGTTCGAACATGCGCACCAGCTGTCCGATGAAGTCGGGGAAGTTGATCTCCTTGGTGTCGAAGGTCAGCTTGCCCCCTTCGATGCGGGCGATGTCGAGCGTGCCCTCGATCAGCGACAGCAGGTGCTCGCCGCTGCTGCGGATCACGCGGATGGCCTGCTGGCGGTGCTCGGGGATCGACGGGTCGTTGTCGAGCAGCTGGGCGTAGCCGAGTATCGAATTCAAAGGCGTCCGGATCTCGTGGCTGATGCCGGCGATGTAGCGGCTCTTGGCCTGGTTGGCCAGGTCGGCGGTCTTCTTGGCCTGCTGCAGCTGGGCGTCGGTCCGGCCGTGCAGTTCGATCTCGCGCGTCAGCAGGCCGGTTTGCCGGTTCGATTCCTCCTGCGCCACGCGGCGGCTTTCGCTGGTGAGCACCAGCCACCAGGCGACGATGCCGCTGGTGATCAAGAGCGCGGCGAAGATCTTGAAGAACACCAGCCGCAGTTGCGGCAGCAGCGCGGCGTCGCCGGCGGGCAGCACCGATTGCTCGTGGTAGTAGATCAAGCCGAGCAGGGCGCCCAGGAACAGCACCGTGACGATCATCAGCAGCAGGTAGTGTCCCAGGCCGCTGCCCAGGTAGCGCCACGTGGATTCGGGCAGCAGCGCCCGCATCGCCTGTTGCCACTGCGCCGACACCTTCGCGTGCGGTTTGCAGACGTCGTTGCAGCGCGCGTCCAGGCAGCAGCACAGCGAACAGATCGAACCCTGGTAGGCCGGGCAGTGCGCCATGTCCTCGGCCTCGTATTCCTTCTCGCAGATCACGCAGGTCTTCTGCACCACGCCGGGCTGGCGGGCGATATAGTATTTGCCCTTGGTGGCGATGGCGATCAGCGGCGCCGCCACCAGCGCCGTGAGCAGCGCGATGAAGGCGGAGAAGGCCTGCGCCTGGTGGCCGAACACGCCCATGAAGGCGGCCACCGACAACGCCGACGCCAGCACCATGGCGCCGACGCCGACCGGGTTGATGTCGTACAGGTAGGCGCGGCGGAACTCGATGCCCTTGGGGCTCAGGCCCAGCGGCTTGTTGACCACCAGGTCTGCCACCACCGCCGTGATCCACGAGATGGCGATGCACGAGTACAGGCCGAGCACCTGGTCGAGCGCCTGGAACACGTCGAGCTCCATCAGCAGCACGGCGATCAGCGCGTTGAACACGGCCCACACCACGCGCCCCGGGTGGCTGTGCGTCAGGCGCGCGAAGAAGTTCGACCACGCCAGCGAGCCGGCGTAGGCGTTGGTCATGTTGATCTTGACCTGCGAGATCACCACCAGCAGCGCGGTGGCCAGCAGCGCCCAGCGCGGATCGGCGAACACCTGGCCGTAGCCGGCCAGGTACATATGCGTGGGGTTGACGGCCAGGTCCAGCGGCACGGCGCTGCTGATGGCCAGGAAGGCCAGCAGCGCGCCGCCCAGCATCTTGGCGATGCCCAGCAGGATCCAGCCGGGGCCGGCGATCAGCACGCCCAGGTGCCAGCGCACGCGGTTTTCGGCGGTCTTGGGCGGCATGAAGCGCAGGAAGTCGACCTGCTCGCCGATCTGCGTGATCAGCGCCACGCCGACGGCGGTGGCGGCGCCGAACATCAGCACATTGAACTGGCCGTTCTGGCCGGAGCGGCCGGCGTAGTCCATCAGTTGCGGCAGCAATTGCGGCTGCTTGTGCAGGATGGCCACGAAGGGCAGGGCCATCAGGATCAGCCACACCGGCTGGCTGACCATCTGGATGCGGCTGATCAGGGTCACGCCGTGCGTCACCAGCGGGATGACCGCCAGCGCGCTGACCATATAGCCCAGGTAGAGCGGCAGGCCGAAATACAGTTCGAGCGCGTAGGCCATGATGGCCGCCTCCAGCGCGAACAGGATGAACGTGAACGAGGCGTAGACGAAGGAGGAGATGGTCGAGCCGATGTAGCCGAAGCCGGCGCCGCGCGTGAGCAGGTCCATGTCGACGCCGTAGGTGGCGGCGTAGTAGCTGATCGGCAGGCCGGTGAGGAAGATGATCAGGCCGACGGCCATGATGGCCCACAGCGCGTTGATGAAGCCATAGTTGACGGTGATGGTGCCGCCGATGGCCTCGAGCACCAGGAAGGAGATGGCGCCGAAGGCCGTGTTGGAGACGCGGAACACCGACCATTTGCGGAACGAACGCGGCGTGTAGCGCAGCGCGTAATCCTCGATCGTCTCGTTGGCCACCCAGGTGTTGTAGTCGCGCCGGATCTTGACGATGCGCTGGGGCGGTTCGGTCTCTGCCGCGGTGGTGCTCATGTGCTTCCCGTTTGGTCTTATAGGTATTCTCCCTTCTTTTGAAGCAAGAAATATGCCGAATGGTGTGCCGCGGTGCGGGGTTTTCGTCTCGCGCGCGCCCGTTTCGTTATGGGCGCCGGCGGCGCCGGGCGGGCTTGTAGAGTGGATTCGTCGGAATTGTCCGGCCCACATCGAACCAGCGGGAGAAACCATGAATAAAATTTTAGCCAACAGCCTTCACAACGCGGTGCTGCAACGCGGCGCCCTCGGCCAATCGGAGGCGCCCAAGAAAGACGGCGCCGACCCGAAACACGGCTAGCCAGAGAGGGAAACCATGGAAAAGATATCGATCACGCGCGTCCACGACGCGCAGCAGCACCGGTGCGGCGCGTCCGGCCACGGCGCGTCCCCGGCCGGGCCGGGCGCATTTAATATGGACAAGGAGTGGGAGCAGGCGGTGCGGCGTTTGATGCAACGCGGCGTGGGCGCCAAATCGGCGGCGCCCGCGATCGACGGCGGCGACCATAAGCGCCCGAAGCACCATCACCACGCCCATCACCACCCCCATCATCACCACCACCACGGCCACCACCACGGCCATCATTCCCATAAGGCCGCCGACACGCAACCGGCGCTGTGGCAGTCCGTCGAGGCGCATGGAGGCGTCCCCGCGCATCACATCGGCGCATCCGTCCCGCTGGTGCACAACAATGGTGCAAAATCGGCGGGCACGACGGCGATCGCCCCGCGCGCCGCCGTCAAGCCGGTCACCCTGGCCGCGACCGCCCCGGTGTCGAGTCCGGTGTCGGCCGGGCGCCCGGCGGCCAGCACGACGCCGCCCGAGCCGACCGGCATCGTCGACGTGGATAGACCGATCATCGTGCACGCGGGCGAAACCTTCGATGGCGGCGGCAAGTATTACCGTCCGACCAAGGCGCTGGGCGACGGCGGCGTCAGCGAGACGCAATTGCCGGTGTTTATCGTGGAGTCGGGCGGGACGCTGAAGAACGTGCAGTATTCGGGCGCCGACGGCATCCACCTGATGGGCGACGCCAAGCTCGACAGGGTGGTCAACCGCGACGTCGGCGAGGACGCCATCACCATCGACGGCGACGCCAACCGCGCGGTCGACGCGCAGCGCGCCGGGGTCGCCGCGACCGCGCTGGGCCGGCCGGCGCAGGTCGAGATCACCAACTCGTCGTTCTACCACGCGCACGACAAGGTGATCCAGACCAACGGCGACGCCAACGTCAAGCTCAAGGGGATACAGGCGTCCGACGTCGGCCAGTTGATGGTCACCAGCGGCGGCAAGCCGATCACGGCGCATGTCGATTTCGAGGATTCGGTGTTGCGCGACGTCAAATATGACGTCTTCCGGTTCGATTCGCACACCTCGAGCGTCAACTTCAAGAACGACGACACCGGCCACGCGGGACTGGAGGCGATGATGGGCGATACCAGCAAGGCCACCGGCGCGGCCAGCGTGCGGCAGTCGGTCGACACGGTCTGAGCGGCGAACCCGGCCCGCCTAGCGGTGCTTTCTGGTGTTGAGTTTGTCCAGCAGGCGGGCCAGCTCGTCCTGCATGGCCGGCGACAGATTGGTGAACTGGCAACCGATCTGCACCTGCTCGCCCAGCAGGAAGGAGCGGAAGGTGCGCGACAGGCGCACCTCGAGGTCGGCGATCATGACCGAATCGGGGCCCAGTTCGAGCCGCACGCGCTGCAGCTTGCGCCCCACGTGCAGGCCGACGCAGTCGCGCGGCGGCGCGCGCATGCCGACGCCGCCCGACGAGAAGTCGTACAGCTGCAATTCGTACGGTTTGCCGTTCAACACGAACGAGGCCATGTAATAGATGCCCAGCGGCGTCTCCAGCCGGGTCGAGGCGCGCCGGTTCAGCACCAGGCACTTGAGCGGGAAGCCCAGCGGGATCAGGGTCGGCACGCCGGGCTGGCAGGCCCAGTCCTCGGACGTCAGCTTGAACTGGATCTTCGCCGAGCGCAGCCAGGCGACAAAGGTCGCCTCGCCGGGCGGCAGGAACTCGCCCTCGTTCAGCTCGAGCACGAAGCGCGGATTTTCGGGGTCCACCGAGCGGATGCGCGCCATCACCACGTTGGTGGTGCTGGCCGGGTAGATCGACACCGGGTCGCCGTTGTCGGCGAGCAGGGTCAGCGAATCGCCGATGTCATGTTCATCGGTCATGTCATGCGGCTTCGAACCCGCCGGTATCGGCTCCACAGCATCTTTTAGGCTGGGCGGGCCGCGGCGCATTTCATTGGGTATTGGATCGTTCACGACGGCATATCTCTTTGATTGTGACTTCAGCAATGCGAGGTCGGTTCGAACAGTTTACAAGTTATTCGTGCGCTTGGCTTGCTAAATAGCAATAACCAGTGAGAATATTTCGCGGAATGTGCGGTTTGATCCACGCGCGGGCGGGGATGGCGCCGCCGGCGCCCCGGCCGCCGCTTAGAATTGCTCTTCGGGACGCAGGTAGCGCCACTGGCCGACCGGCAGGTCGCCCAGTTTGACCTTGCCGATGCGTACCCTTTTTAAACCGACAACTTTCAGGCCGACCATGTCGCACATGCGGCGGATCTGGCGTTTTTTGCCTTCGCGCAGGGTGAAGCTGAGCTGGTCGTCGTTTTGCCAGCGCACCTTGGCCGGCAGCAGCGGTTTGCCGTCCATCCACAGGCCGTGGTTGAGCTTTTTCAGGTCGCTGTCGGGCAGCTTGCCCGGCTTGGTGTACTCGACGCGCACCAGGTATTCCTTGTCGACGCTGGTGGTCTCGCCGATCAGGTGCTTGGCCACGCGGCCGTCCTGGGTCAGCACCAGCAGGCCGACCGAATCGATGTCGAGCCGGCCGGCCGGCACCAGCGAACGCAGCTGGGTGGGGTGGAACAGTTCCGGCGACGGATCGTCCGGCCAGCGGTTCTCCGGCTTGACCAGCACCACGGCTGGCTGGTAGCCGTCCTCGGCCTGGCCGCTGACGTAGCCCATCGGCTTGTTGATCAGTACCGTCACGCGCTTCGATTGCTCGGCGGCCGCCTGGCGCTCGACGGTGACTTTCTGGCTTGGATAGACCTTGCTGCCCAGCTCGGAGACGACCTGGCCGTCCACCCGGACCCAGCCGCGCGCGATCCACTCGTCGGCTTCGCGGCGCGAGCACAGGCCCAGTTCGGACATGCGCTTGGACAGGCGTAATAATTCTTCTGACATGATGCTTTTCTATAAATGATGAATGGCGCAGTTTATACTTTGATCGCCTCGAGCAGGTCGGTTTCCAGCTGCAACTGGCTGCGGGCGTTGCCCAGCGCCGCGCCGTCGATCAGGAACACGTCCTCGACCCGCTCGCCCAGTGTCATGACCTTGGCCGTATGCAGGTTGAGGCGGTACTTGGCCAGCACGTTGGCGATCGAATACAGCAGGCCGGTGCGGTCGTTGGCGGCGATCGACAGCAGGTAATACTGCCCGCGCTCGTCGGGCCGCAGGTCCACCGTCGGCTGCATCGGGAAGGTGCGCGACAGGCGCGACAAGCGCCCCTTGCCGGGCGCCGTCAGCGGCTCCGGATGGGTCAGCGCGCCGCACAGCTCGTGCTCGATCAGGTTGATGATGTCGCGGTAGCTCTTGGCGAAGTTCTGCTCGGTCACCAGGAAGGTGTCGAGCGCGTAGCCGTGGCGCGTGGTGTGGATCTTGGCGTCGAGGATGCTGAAGTTCTTGCGGTCGAAATAGCTGCAGATGCGCGCGAACAGGTCGGGCTGGTCGCGGATGTAGACGGCGATCTGCAAGCCCTCGCCGATCGGCGCCAGGCGGCACTTGACCACCGGCTTGTCGCTGGTGAAGCGGTCGTACAGCGCGCGCGTCTGCCAGGCGATGTCGGAGGCGTCGTGGCGCAGGAAGTAGGCGACGTCGAGCTGGCGCCAGAAGGCTTCGTGCGCGTCCGGCCCCAGGCCGTACAGGCGCAAGGTGGCCAGCGCCTCCTGCTGGCGGTTCTTCAGTTCGTGGTCGGCGCTGTGCGGCTCGCCGCCCAGCACGCGCAAGGTGATGCGGTACAGGTCCTCGAGCAGCTTGGCCTTCCAGGCGTTCCACACCTTGGGGCTGGTGCCGCGGATGTCGGCCACCGTCAGCAGGTACAGCGCCGTCAGGTGGCGCTCGTCGCCCACCGTCTTGGCGAAGGCGGCGATGACGTCCGGGTCCGACAGGTCCTGCTTTTGCGCCACCTGCGACATGGCCAGGTGCTGCTCGACCAGGAACACCACCAGCTCGGTGTCCTCGGCGCCCATGCCGTGCTCGACGCAGAACTGCTGGGCGTCGACCGTGCCCAGCTTGGAGTGGTCGCCGCCGCGTCCCTTGGCGATGTCGTGGAACAGCGCGCCCAGGTACAGCAGCCACGGCTGGGCGAAGTTGGCCATCAGCTGGCTGCAGAACGGGTACTCGTGCGCGTGCTCGGCCATCGTGAAGCGGCGCATGTTGCGCACCACCATCAGGATGTGCTGGTCGACCGTGTAGACGTGGAACAGGTCGTGCTGCATCTGGCCGACGATCTTGCGGAAGTTGGGCAGGTAGCGGCCCAGGATCGACAAATCGTTCATGCGGCGCAGCGCGTGGATGATGCCCTGCGGCGCCTGCAGGATGCGCAGGAACAGCGCGCGGTTGGCCGGATCGGCGCGGAACTGGGTGTCGATCAGGAAGCGGTCGTGCCACAGCGCGCGCATGGTGCGCGAGGTCATGCCCTTGAGCGAAGGCCGCTCGGTCATCAGCACGAAGATTTCCAGGATGGCCGACGGCCGCTGGGCGAAGGTGTCGTCCTCGCGCATGTCGATCAGGCCGTTCAGGTCGTTGAAGCGCTCGTTGATCGGCACGGCCAGCTCTTCCTGCGGGAACAGGCGTTCCTCGATGTTTTGCAGCAGGATGGTGTTGAGCTGGGTGACGGTCTTGGCGGCCCAGTAGTAGCGCTGCATCAGGTATTCGCTGGCGCGGCGCATGCCGGGGCCGCTGCCGGTGGCCTGCAAGCCCAGCGACTCGGCGATGGCGGTCTGGATGTCGAACACCAGGCGGTCCTCGCGCCGGCCCGCGTGCAGGTGCAGGCGCACGCGGATGTCCTTGAAGGCGCGCTCCTTTTCCATCAGCTGCTTGGCCTCGGTCTGCGTGATCAGGCCGCTGGTGGCCAGGGTGCGCCACGAGTTGGCCAGGCCGGCGGCCTTGACCAGCCACAGGATCACCTGCAGGTCGCGCAGGCCGCCCGGGCTTTCCTTGCAGTTCGGCTCCAGGCTGAAGGCGGTGTCCTCGTACTTGGCGTGGCGCTGGCGCATCTCCAGCAGCTTGGCGTGGTAGAAGGCGCGCGGGTCCATCGCGGCGTCGTAGCGGCGCTGCAGCTGTTCGAACAATTGTTCGTCGCCGCAGATCACGCGCGCCTCGAGCAGGCTGGTTTGCACGGTGATGTCGGCGGCCGATTCGGTCAGGCATTCATCGACGGTGCGGATGCTGTGGCCGATCTCCAGGCCCAGGTCCCACAGCAGCTGCACCAGTTCCTCCAGCTTGGCGGTGGTGGGGCCGTCGGGCGCCGCCTCGAGCAGGATCAGCAGGTCGACGTCGGAATAGGGGAACAGCTCGCCCCGGCCGTAGCCGCCGACGCCGATCAGCGCCGTGTTGGCCGGCAGGCGCGCCTCGTGCCAGGCCGTCGTCAGCACCGCGTCGACGCTCTGGCGCAGGCTGCGCAGCAGCTTTTCCGGCATGCCGTCGGCCTGGAAGCCGGCGATGACGATCTGGCGTTCGGCCTTGAGCTGGCGCTTGAGCTGCTCGCGCAGCTCGTTCTTCATGACGGCCGCCGACATGCGCGCTTACGCCGCCACGGCCGGTGCGGCCGAGGCGTCGGCGTCGAGGATGAAGGCTGGCGGCGGCGGGCTGCCGGCCGACAGGGTCAGCACCTCGTAGCCGGTCTCGGTGACCAGGATGGTGTGTTCCCACTGCGCCGACAGGCTGCGGTCCTTGGTTTTGATGGTCCAGCCGTCGCCCATCTCGCGGATTTCGCGCTTGCCGGCGTTGATCATCGGCTCGATGGTGAAGATCATGCCCGGCTTGAGCTCGTCGAGCGTGCCCGGACGGCCATAGTGCAACACCTGCGGCTCCTCGTGGAAGATCTTGCCGATGCCGTGGCCGCAGAACTCGCGCACCACGCTGTAGCCGGCTTTTTCGGCGTGCTGCTGGATGGCGTGGCCGATGTCGCCCAGGTGCGCGCCCGGCTTGACCTTGGCGATGCCCAGCCACATGCATTCGTAGGTGATGTCGGACAGGCGCTTGGTCATGATCGACGGCTCGCCGATCAGGAACATGCGGCTGTTGTCGCCGTGATAACCATCCTTGATGACGGTGATGTCGAGGTTGACCGAGTCGCCGCTCTTGAGCACCTTGTCGCCCGGGATGCCGTGGCAGATGACGTCGTTGACCGAGGTGCAGATCGCCTTCGGGTAGGGCGTGTAGCCCGGCGGGCAGTAGTTCAGCGGCGCCGGGATGGTGCCTTGCACGTTGACCATGTATTCGTGGCAGAGGCGATCCAGCTCGCCGGTGGTCACGCCGGCCTTGACGAAGGGGGTGATGTAATCGAGCACTTCGGAGCCCAGGCGGCCGGCCACGCGCATGCCGGCGATATCTTCGGCGGATTTGATGGAGATAGACATAGAGGATCGCAATCAGCAAGGTAAACGGTAAAAACGCAGGCGGCGAGCGGACTTTCGTCCGTCGCGGCGTGCAAATATGCTGAAATTATAAACGACGCCGGGGGCGTCGCGTGCGGCAACAGCGGCTCCGTGGCGGAATCGGTCCCGGCGCTGCCCGGTCTAGCCTCAGGCGGCCTTGCCGGCGGCGGCCAGGGCGGCGGCCGCGCGGCGCTTGCGGCGCGCCGCGAAGCCCAGCAGGCCCAGCCCGCTCAACAGCATGGCGTAGGTTTCCGGTTCGGGCACCGGGGCGACCGGCGTCACGCCCGGCGGCGGGGGCGTGATCGGACGCACGCTGCCGCCCGGGAAGATCGGCTGGTTGGTCGGAGTCGGGCGGCCGGTGAAGCCGCCCGGGCCTTCGACCGTGCGTTCCTCGATCGGCGCCATCGCCAGCGGCGCCGGCAGGAAGCCGGCGGTGCGCAGGTTCGGCACGTCTTCGACGATGGGCGCGTCCAGCAGGCCGAGATCGCTGTCGCCGACATGCTCGTTCCAGTTCGGCGGCGTCGCGGCGGCCGGCGGCGGCAGTTGCGCCACGGCGGGGCGGGGGCGCACGATGCGGCTGACGTTGCCGCAGATTTTTGGTACCAGGATGCAATGTTGGTCGACGCAGTAGACGGCGCCCGGTTCATTGCGGCTGGCGGCCCATTTGCTGCGGGTGACGGTGTGGCAGACGGAGGCGGCGCCGAAGTGCATGTCGCGGATCTCGGCGTCGTAGACGTACTTGCCGGTGATCGCGTCGCGCGTGATGTTGACGGTCTCGTCCGGATTGCCATAGGTGATGCGGTGCTTGAGCTTGACGCGTGTGCGTTCCGGGATGTCTGTGTAGCGGTCGATCGCGGCGTCGGTCTTGCCGGTATACGGGTTGGCGCCCGGCCGATCCCAGGAGCAGCTGGGTTGCACGGTGGCCGCGGCCGCGAGGGTAATGGCAAAGAGGGTAGACATTGAGGACAATCTCCGAAACGCAATATTGCAATTTTATCAGGTCTTACAAAAAAGCAAGTGTCTTATGGCTCAGGCACTAAACTTTTGCAAATGATATTACAAATTGCCCACGATTCCCATGATTCAGAACAATAAATTTCTAGTTGTTACAATTTAACGTTTGGGCCGTTGTATTGCGGTCGACAATTGACATTGTTTGTCCAGGGCAAGGGCGACCGGCAGGTCCGCGGCGTGAAGGTGCAGTCGTCGCGGTGGGCAAAGATTGCTAAGATCGCTAGTAAACACGTCGGGAAGACGTTTAACCTATAAAACAACAGTTAATTGCCAAAAGGAAAACAATGCAAATTACCTCGGTGTCGTTGGGCGCCTTGCTCGCCAATCTCCTTATCGCCGCCGCCTCGGTCGCGCAGACGGACCCGGCCGCGACCGAGCTGTGGGCGCCCGAGCCGGTCAAGGTGGTGCCGGGCGAAGGCGCCAAGCCGCCGTCGGACGCCATTGTGCTGTTCGACGGTGCCGACCTGAAGGAGTGGGTTTCCACCGACGCCAAGCTTGGGGCGGCCACATGGCCGGTGGCCGACGGAATTTTGAAGGTGCGGAGCGGCTCGGGCCACATCCAGACGCGGCGCGACTTTCTCGACTACCAGCTGCACATCGAATGGCGCACCCCGGCCGAGGTTGTCGGCGCCGGCCAAAGTCGCGGCAACAGCGGCGTGTTCCTGGCCGCCACCGGTCCGGCGTTGCGCGGGTACGAGTTGCAGGTGCTCGATTGCGCCGCGAACAAGACCTATGTCAACGGACAGGCCGCCAGCATCTATAAACAGTTTCCTCCGCTGGTGAATGCCTGCCGTTCGAATGGTGAATGGCAAAGCTATGACATCCTGTGGAGCGCGCCGCGCTTCCGCGCCGATGGCGCGTTGCAGAGTCCGGCGCGCGTGACGGCTTTCCACAATGGGGTGCTGGTGCAATGGAACGTCGAACTCAAAGGCGAAACGCTGTATGTGGGAACGCCCCGGTATTTCCAGCATGGGCGCTCGCCGATCATGTTGCAGGATCATGGGGATAAGGGGCCGGGTGTGGAGTTTAGAAACATCTGGGTCAGGGAGGTTAAATGAGCCGCCGGCCGCTCCGCGCCTAACACTTCTCGCACACTTCCTTGAACAAGCGGGGCGTTGCAATAGACAGTGCGCTGCGCATTATTCGCGCGCGCATGTTTAGGCCTACGCTCCGGGCGCAACTTGCCAATAATTTTTGACGCGCCAAAAAGAGGAAGAGACGAATGAAACTGAAAAAATGCGGTAGCGGGATGATGCTGGGGGCTGCCCTGGCGGTATGGGGCGGGAGTAATGCGATTGCCGGCGGTGCTGCCGAACCCGCCAATCCGACGTTTAACTGGACCTCAAGCCCGCCGCTTATCGCGCCGCAGGCCGATCCGAATCAAACGATTTACGGCGTCAAGGATCCTTCGGTCGTTTACGCGAACGGCAAATATCATGTGTTTCTTACCACTGCCGGTTCGACCGGCTGGGGGCTGGGCTACACCAGCTTCGACAAATGGGAGAACGCGCCGGCCGCGAAGATCGTCCCGCTGGATAAATCCCCGATGGGGCCGGGGTATCGGGCGGCGCCGCAGGTGTTTTATTTCGCTCCACAGAAAACCTGGTATATGGTCTATCAGGGCGCCGATCCGCTGTATTCAACCTCGAAAGATATCGGCGATCCGATGTCCTGGAGCGCGCCGAAACCGTTCTTTCCCGTCGTGCCCGACATCGTCAAGGCGCCGCTGGGCGTCGGCTGGCTGGATTTTTGGGTGATTTGCGACGATAAAAAATGCTATATGTTCGGCACCGACGACAATGGACGTTTGTTGCGGTCCGAAACGGAATTGAGTAAATTCCCTAACGGTTTCCATAACACCGTCGCCGTCATGACCGAAAAGAAGGAAGACGTGTTCGAGGCGAGCAATACTTATAAGATCGCCAACACCAGTACCTACATCACCCTGGTGGAGGCGATCTCGCCCAAGGGACGTTACTTCCGTATCTGGAAGAGCGATCGCCTCGACGGAAAATGGGAGCCTTTCTCGTCCGCGCCGATGAACGCGTTCGCGACCGCCGACAATGTTGAAAAGATTTGGTCGGAAGGCATTTCCCACGGTGAAATGGTGCGCACCAATACCGATCAAACGATGACGATCGATCCTTGCCGGCCGCTACAATATCTGTTCCAGGGCAACGACCCCAAGGTGCGCGTCGACGACTACATCAAGCTTCCGTACCGCCTGGGCGTGATCACGGCCAAGGGTGAAAATCCGGTCAGCGCGCTGTGCCGCTGATCCGGCGCGCCATCTGCGGACTTGCCTAAGTGGCTGTTTTCAGTGTAGAATCTCGGGTTGCTTGGATTTGACTTTCGGTTCAGGCAATAAAGTAGTCAATATTGTTTATTCATAAACGCGAATCCGATCGACAAGGGTGCCTATATGGTGACTGATCGGATTCCAGACCCAACCCTGGAGTTAAATATGTCCGTAACGATGCGCGAAATGCTGGAAGCCGGTGTCCACTTTGGTCACCAAACCCGTTTCTGGAACCCAAAGATGGCACCGTTCATCTTCGGTCACCGCAACAAGATCCATATCATCAACTTGGAAAAGACGATGGGTATGTATCAAGAAGCGATGAAACACGTGAAGCAGGTTGCTTCGAACCGCGGCACCATCCTGATGGTCGGCACCAAGCGTCAAGCCCGCGAAATCATCGCTGCCGAAGCGGCACGCGCAGGCGTTCCTTTCGTCGATCAGCGTTGGCTCGGCGGCATGCTGACCAACTTCAAAACCATCAAGACCTCGATCAAGCGCCTGAAAGACATGGAAGCCCAGATCGAAGACGGTTCGGTTGAGAAGCTGTCGAAAAAAGAAGCGCTGATGTTCCAACGCGAAATGATCAAGCTGCAAAAATCGATCGGCGGTATCAAGGACATGGGCGGCGTTCCTGACGCAATCTTCGTCGTTGACGTTGGCTACCATAAAGGCGCCATCACCGAAGCCGCTAAACTGGGCATCCCGGTCATCGGCGTGGTCGATACCAACCACTCGCCAGAAGGCGTTCAGTACGTTATTCCAGGCAACGACGACTCGTCGAAAGCCATCACGCTGTACGCCCGTGGCGTGGCAGACGCGATCCTGGAAGGCCGTGCGGCCGCCGGTAACGAGATCGTTGAAATGGTCAAAGCCGCGGCAGGCGACGAATTCGTCGAAGTGAACGAACAGGCTTAATTGTTCTGAACTAGCTGCAAGGAAAAAGGGGTGGCCAACAGCTCCCCCTTTTTTTTAACGTAAATGGGTAGAGCAGGGCTCACCGGCCGCTCCCCTTCCACCGAATACCGAATACAGGAGAAACACTATGGCAGCGATTACTGCAGCAATGGTAGGCGAACTGCGCGCCAAGACGGACGCGCCAATGATGGAATGCAAAAAAGCACTGACCGAAGCCGAAGGCGACATGGGCCGTGCCGAAGAGATCCTGCGCGTCAAGCTGGGCGGCAAGGCCTCGAAAGCGTCGTCGCGCGTGACCGCCGAAGGCGTGGTCGCCACCTACATCGCCAACGGCGTGGGCGCGCTGATCGAAGTGAACTCGGAAACCGACTTCGTCGCCAAGAACGACGACTTCCTGAACCTGGCCAACACCGCCGCCAAGCTGGTCGCCGAAAACAACCCGGCCGACGTCGCCGCGCTGCTGGCCCTGCCAGCTGGCAACGGCCAGACGCTGGACGAGGTGCGTGCCGCCTTGATCGGTAAAATCGGCGAAAACATGTCGATCCGCCGCTTCCAGCGCTTCGAAACGAGCGCCAAGCTGGCCTCGTACCTGCACGGCACCCGCATCGGTGTCGTGGTCGAGTTCGATGGCGCCGACGAGCAAGTCGGTAAAGACGTCGCCATGCACATCGCCGCGATGAAGCCGGTGTCGCTGTCGGCCGACCAGGTTCCCGCCGAACTGATCGAAAAAGAGCGCTCGGTCGCCCAGTTGAAGGCCGACGAGGACGCGGCCACCGCCGCCGCCGCCGGCAAGCCTGCGCAATCGCCGGAAATCGTCGCCAAGCGCCTGGAAGGCTCGGTCCAGAAGTATCTGAAGGAAGTGTCGCTGCTGAACCAGGCGTTCGTCAAGAACGACAAGCAGTCGATCGAACAGATGCTGAAAGAAAAAGCGACCACCGTGAAAGCGTTCACGATGTACGTCGTCGGTGAAGGCATCGAGAAGAAGGTCGATGACTTCGCCGCAGAAGTGGCCGCTCAAATGGCCGCTTCCCAGGGGTAATAGTGAAAACGGGCCGCGAGGCCCGTTTTTTTAGCCCGGCAAGATAATCTTGTCTGTAACACCAGTTGTCCCCGGCGGCCGTCGCGCCTATCTCAAGGTATGATAGGCGCCGGCAGCCTTCCCTGAATCAACCCCATACACACTTTAGGAGCCCCGTCTCATGTCCAAACCAGCCTACAAGCGCGTCCTCCTCAAATTGTCCGGCGAAGCCCTGATGGGCGATGATCCTTACGGCATCAACCGCGGCACGATCGAACGGATGGTCGCCGATGTGGCCGAGGTCGCGAAAATGGGCGTGGAACTGGCGATCGTCATCGGCGGCGGCAACATCTTCCGCGGCGTCGCCCCCGGCGCCCAAGGCATGGACCGCGCCACCGCCGACTACATGGGCATGCTCGCCACCGTCATGAACGCGCTGGCCTTGGCCGACGCCATGCGCCATGTCGGCATCACCGCGCGCGTGATGTCGGCCATCGGCATCGAGCAGGTGGTCGAGCCGTATGTGCGCCCGAAGGCGCTGCAGTACCTGGAAGAGGGCAAGGTCGTGGTGTTCGCGGCCGGCACCGGCAACCCGTTCTTCACCACCGACACGGCCGCCGCGCTGCGCGGTTCCGAGATCAGCGCCGAGATCGTGCTGAAGGCCACCAAGGTCGACGGCGTCTACACGGCCGATCCGAAGAAGGACCCGAACGCCACCCTGTACCACTCGATCACCTTCGACGAGGCGATCGCCAAGCACCTGCAAGTCATGGACGCGACCGCCTTCGCGCTGTGCCGCGACCAGAAATTGCCGATCAAAGTGTTCTCCATCACCAAGCCGGGCGCGCTCGCACGCGTCATCATGGGCGAGGATGAGGGTACACTGGTCCACGTCTAACGCTGTTAGTTAATACCATCATCATTTATATCCGATCACAGGAGAGCAGCAATGTCCGTAGCTGACGTTAAAAAGAATGCGCAAGAACGCATGACCAAATCGCTGGAAACCTTGCGCGCCGATCTGGCCAAGGTGCGCACCGGCCGCGCCCACACCGGCATCCTCGACCACGTGATGGTCGAATATTACGGTTCGCCGACGGCCCTGACCCAGGTGGCCAACGTCACCCTGATGGATGCGCGCACCATCGGCGTGCAGCCGTTCGAGAAGAAAATGGCCTCGACCATCGAAAAAGCCATCCGCGACGCCGACCTGGGCCTGAACCCGTCGTCGCAGGGCGACATGATCCGCGTGCCGACCCCGCCGCTGACCGAGGAACGCCGCAAGGAAATGGTCAAGCTGGTCAAGAGCGAAGCCGAGGACGCCAAGATCGCCGTGCGCAACATCCGCCGCGACGGCAATGAAAGCCTGAAAAAGCTGGTCAAGGACAAGGCCATCTCCGAGGACGACGAGCGCCGCGCCTCCGACGACGTGCAAAAGCTGACCGACAAGTTCATCGCCGACATCGACAAGATGGTTGTCGAAAAAGAAAAAGAAGTGCTGACGGTTTAAGTTCAGCGACGTCCCGATCGCCAGCCGCCCGGCCGCTTGTGTGCGTCCGGGCGGCGTCCGCTTTAGTGGCGTCTTGTTTTTTTGCGTCACACCTGCAATACTTTATACTTTGGCACCAAAGTTTTCATGAAATATACGAGTTCGACTACTGAGGTTCCGGAAGCCCCGAATGTGCCGCGTCACGTGGCGATCATTATGGATGGCAATGGCCGCTGGGCGACCAAGCGCTTTTTGCCGCGCGTGGCCGGCCATGTCAAAGGCGTGGAAGCGGTGCGCACCGTGGTCGAGGCGTGCGCCCGCCGCGGCGTCGAATACCTGACCCTGTTCGCCTTCAGCTCCGAAAACTGGCGCCGCCCGGAAGAGGAAGTGTCGCTCTTGATGCGCCTGTTCGTCACGGCGCTCGACCGCGAGGTCTCCAAGCTGCACGCCAACAATATCCGCTTGAAAGTCGTCGGCGACCTGAGCCGCTTTGACGCCAAGCTGCAGGGCATGATCGCCAGCGCCGAGCGCAAGACCGCCAACAACACCCGCATGACCGTCACCGTCTGCGCCAACTACGGCGGGCGCTGGGACATCATGCAGGCGGTCGGCAAGATGGTGGCCGCCCATCCGGGCGCCGGCAACTTCACCGAGGAGCAGTTGGCGCCGCACCTGGCGATGGCCTACGCGCCCGAGCCGGACCTGTTCATCCGCACCGGCGGCGAGCAGCGCATCTCCAACTTCCTGCTGTGGCAACTGGCCTACACCGAACTGTTCTTCACCGAGACGTACTGGCCCGATTTCTCCATCGAGTGCCTCGACGAGGCGATCGCCTCCTACCAGCACCGCGAGCGCCGTTTCGGCCGCACCGGCGCGCAACTGGCGGAAAAGAAAAACTAATGCTGAAAACACGGATTATTACCGCGGTGCTCTTGCTGGCGGTGTTGCTGCCGGTCCTGTTCTTCAATTATTTCCCCGCGTTCGCCGTGGTCGTCACCTTGTTCGTCGGCGCCGCGATGTGGGAGGGCGCCCGCCTGTTCGGCCTGTCCGAGACGGCCGCCCGGGTCGCCGGCGTGGTCAGCTGCGGCCTGTTCGTGCTGCTGATGTACAGCGCCCAACCGGGCGCCGTCACCGCGCTGTACGGCGTGGCCGCGCTGCTGTGGCTGATCCGTTACGCGCCCACGCTGGGCCTGGGCCTGCCTCCGCTCAAGGGCGCGGCCAACCGGTCGATGGCCATCACCTTCAGCTTCGCCATCTTCGCCTGCTTCTTCGCCATCGTCGGCCTGTACCTGAAGTCGCCGCTGTACCTGCTGTCGGTGCTGGCGCTGGTGTGGATCGCCGACATCGGCGCCTATTTCTCCGGCAAGGCCTTCGGCAAGCGCAAGCTGGCGCCGACCATCTCTCCCGGTAAGTCGTGGGAGGGCGCCATCGGCGGCGGCATCGCCGTGCTGGCGATCGCCTCGCTGACCATCGTTCTCGCCGGCTCGGCGCCGTGGCTGCAGGACACCTTCGCCGTGCGCCTGCAGGCGCGCTTTGGCTGGGCGCTGACGTTGCTGGCGCTGCTGGTCATCGTCGCCGCCTCCGTCATCGGCGACCTGTTCGAATCCCAACTCAAGCGCCGCGCCGCCATCAAGGACAGCAGCAACCTGTTGCCGGGCCACGGCGGCGTGCTCGACCGTGTCGACGCGCTGATCCCCGTGCTGCCGCTGGCCGCGCTGCTGACCGCCTGGCTCTGAAAGACATTCCTATGCAACGCATCACCATCCTTGGCGCCACCGGTTCGATCGGCGTGTCCACGCTGGACGTGCTCGCCCGTCATCCGCAGCGCTATGCCGTCTACGCGCTGTCGGCGCACAGCCGCGTCGACGAACTGGCCGCCCAGTGCGTACAATTCCGTCCCGCGCGCGCCGTCGTCGGCACCGCCGACGCCGCCGACCGCCTGGGCGCGCTGCTGCGCGCGGCCGGCGTCGCTACCGAGGTCGAATACGGCGAGGCCGCCCTGTGCGCCATCGCCAGCGCGCCCGAGGTCGACAGCGTCATGGCCGCCATCGTCGGCGCCGCCGGCCTGGCGCCGACCCTGGCCGCCGCCCGCGCCGGCAAGAAGGTCCTGCTGGCCAACAAGGAGGCGCTGGTCATGTCCGGCCAGTTGTTCATCGACGCCGCCGCCGAGGCGGGCGCCGTGCTGCTGCCGATCGACAGCGAGCACAACGCGATTTTCCAGTGCTTGCCGGCGTCGTACGGCCGCCAGCCCGGCGCCAGTGGCGTCGCCAAGATCCTGCTGACCGCCTCCGGCGGCCCGTTCCTGACGCGCGCCGTCGAGACCCTGGAGGACGTCACGCCGGAGCAGGCCTGCAAGCATCCCAACTGGTCGATGGGGCGCAAGATCTCGGTCGACTCGGCCACGATGATGAACAAGGGCCTGGAGGTGATCGAGGCGCACTGGCTGTTCGGCGCCCCGGCCGACCGCATCGACGTCGTCATCCACCCGCAGTCGGTGATCCATTCGATGGTGTCCTACGTCGACGGCTCGGTGCTGGCGCAACTGGGCAACCCTGACATGCGCACGCCGATCGCCCACGCGCTGGCCTACCCGGAGCGCATCGATTCCGGCGTCGCCCAGCTCGACCTGACGCAGATCGCCACCTTGCAGTTCGAGCGTCCCGACTTCGCCCGCTTCCCGTGCCTGGCGCTGGCCTTCGATGCCCTGCGCGCCGGCGGCACGGCGCCGGCGCTGCTGAACGCGGCCAACGAGGTCGCGGTGCAAGCCTTCCTCGACCTGAAGATCGGCTTCCGCCAGATCGACCGCGTGATCGCCCACGTGATGGACGCGCTGCCGCACGGCGCCGCCGACAGCATCGAGGCCGTCATGGCGCAGGACGCGCTGGCGCGCGCCGCCGCTGAAACCCACATCGCCGGACTGGCAAAATGAACTTCCTGCAAACCGTCCTGGCGTTCGTCGTCTGCCTCGGCTCCCTGATCGTCTTCCACGAGCTGGGCCACTACCTGGTGGCGCGCTGGTGCGGCGTCAAGGTGCTGCGTTTCTCGGTCGGCATGGGCAAGGTCGTGTGGTCGCGCCGCTTCGGCCCCGACCAGACCGAGTGGGCCGTGTCGGCGCTGCCGCTGGGCGGCTACGTCAAGATGCTCGACGCGCGCGAGGGCGAGCTCAAGGACCTGCCGCCGGAAGACCTGAAGCGCGAGTTCACGCGTCAGAACGTATGGAAGCGCATCGCCATCGTGGCCGCCGGTCCGCTGGCCAACTTCCTGATCGCGATCGTGCTGTTCGCCGGCCTGTACATGTATGGCGTCGAGGAACCGGTCAGCAAGATCAGCGTGCGCGCCAGCGACGTCGCCGCGCTGGCCACCGACGCGTCGACGGCGGACGACTCCGCCGCGCAAGACAAGCAAACCACCAATCCGGCCGCGACCCCGGCCGCCACGCCCGCGTGGCGGGCCGGCCTGCGCAGCGGCGACCTGGTCACCGCCATTAACGAGCAGCCGGTGGCGGTGTGGTCCGAGCTGCGCTGGAACCTGATGCAGTCGGCCATCGACAAGAAGGAAGCGCGCCTGACGGTCGAGCGGCCGGGCGAGGGGCGCATGCACTTCGTGCTGCCGGCCGACGTGCTGGCCGCGCTCGACCTCGACGGCGACGTGCTGGGCAAACTGGGCCTGGGTGTGGCGCGTCCGGCGCCCGTGGTGCAGCAGGTGCTGCCCGGCGGCCCGGCCGAGCGCGCCGGCCTGCGGGTCGGCGACCTGCTGCTGTCGGTCGGCGGCACGCCGGTGGCCGACGGCATCGCCTTCATCGACATCGTCCGCGCCTCGGCCGGCAAGACGGTGGACGTGGTGGTGCGGCGCGCCGGCCAGCCGGTCACCTTGGCCATGACGCCCCAGGCCGAGCAGGCAAAAAGCGGCAAAGGAACTGTAACAGTCGGTAAGATCAGCGCTTACGTCGCTTTGGTGCCGGATATGATCGTCGTGCCCTCGTCGCCGCTGGAGGCGGTGGGCAAGGCGATGACCCGCGTCTGGGACACTTGTACGATGACGCTGAAGATGATCGGCAAGATGATCGTCGGCGAGGTCTCGCTCAAGAACGTCACCGGCCCGATCACGATCGCCGACTACGCCGGCCAGACCGCGCGCATGGGCGTGGTCAGTTATTTAAGCTTTATCGCCTTTATCAGCATCAGTTTAGGGGTAATGAATTTGCTACCGATTCCGGTTCTAGATGGGGGGCATTTGCTGTATTATTCGCTGGAAGTTTTAACTGGGCGTCCTGTGCCGGAACGTTTTAATGAGATCGCACAGCGAGTTGGCATCGGTTTGCTGATGACGTTAATGCTGTTGGCGGTATTTAACGACGTCGCCCGGCTCTTATAAAGTAGTTCGTTGATTTAGCCATTGAATAACCCCAATGAAATTATATTCTGACCGTATTACTTCACCTTCTTTACGCCGCAGCCTGATCGGCGCCGCCGTCCTGGCGCTGTGCGCCGGCCGTGCCATGGCGATCGAACCGTTCGTCATCAAGGACATCCGCGTCGAAGGTATTCAGCGTACGGAGGCCGGCACCGTGTTCAGCTACCTGCCGGTGCGGGTGGGCGAGACCTTCAACGACGACAAGAGCGTCACCGCCATCAAGGCGCTGTACGCGACCGGTTTCTTCAAGGACGTCAAGCTCGAAGCCGACGGCCAGGTGCTGGTGGTGCTGGTCGAGGAACGTCCGGCCATCTCCAAGGTGGAGTTCACCGGCACCAAGGAATTCGAAAAGGACACGCTGGTCAAGGCGCTGAAGGACATCGGCGTCGGCGAAACCAAGATTTTCGACAAGGCCTCGGTCGACCGCGCCGAGCAGGAATTGAAGCGCCAATACCTGTCGCACGGCCTGTACGGCGTCAAGATCGTCACCACCGTCACGCCGATCGAGCGTAACCGCGTCAACATCACGTTCGCGGTCGACGAGGGCGACGTCGCCAAGATCAAGCAGATCAACATCGTCGGCAACAAGGTGTTCGACGACAAGGAACTGAAGCAGCAGCTGGCCCTCAACACCGGCGGCTGGTTCAGCTGGTACACCAAGGCCGACCAGTACTCCAAGACCAAGCTGACCGGCGACATCGAGTCGCTCAAGTCCTTCTACCTCGACCGCGGCTACATCGAGATGAACATCGATTCGACGCAGGTGTCGATCACGCCGGACAAGAAGGACATCTACATCACGATCAACATCACCGAAGGCGAGAAGTACACCGTCTCCGGCATCAAGTTCGAGGGCGAGACCTTCGGCCGCGAGGAGGAACTGCGCTCGCTGGTCCTGCTCAAGAACGGCGAGACCTATTCGGGCGCGCGCCTGACCGCGACCAACAAGCTCATTTCGGACCGCCTCGGCACCTTCGGCTACGCCTTCGCCAACGTCAACGCCAATCCGGACATCAACCGCGACAAGCGCGAAGTGGCGTTCACCTTCTTCATCGATCCGGGCAAGCGCGCCTACGTGCGCCACATGAACATCGCCGGCAACACCACCTCGCGCGACGAGGTGATCCGCCGCGAGTTCCGCCAGTTCGAGTCGTCCTGGTACGACGCCAACAAGATCAAGCTGTCGCGCGACCGCGTCGACCGCCTGGGCTACTTCAAGGACGTCACCGTCGACACGCCGGAGGCGCAGGGCACCTCCGACCAGGTCGACGTCAACCTGACCGTGGTCGAAAAGCCGACCGGTAACTTCCAGATCGGCGGCGCGTTCTCGCAGTCGGAGAAGTTCACCTTCCAGGCGGCGATCCAGCAGGCCAACTTCGCCGGCTCGGGCACCACCGTCGGCATGGAACTGAACACGTCCAAGTACAGCCGCACGATCTCGTTCTCGCAGACCGACCCGTATTACACCGACGACGGCGTCTCGCGCTCGTACGAGATCTATCTGCGCACGCAGAAACCGCCGGCGCTCAACACCGGTTACTACACCATCAAGCAGCAGGGTGGACGCGTCAGCTACGGCGTGCCGTTCTCCGAAGTCGACACCGTCTTCTTCGGCATTGGCCTGGAACGCTCGAACATCGAGACCGACCAGACCTCGCCGACCCGCTTCCAGCAGTATGTGCGCGACATCACCGGCATCCAGAGCGGCATCGGCAGCGCCAAGACCAACGCCGTGCCGCTGACGATGGCGTGGGCGCGCGACAGCCGCGATTCGGCGCTGACGCCGACCGTGGGCCGCTACCAGCGCGCCAACCTGGAACTGGACATCATCGGCCAGCAGAAGTACTACCGCGCGGTCTACGAACAGCAGTGGTACAAGCCGCTGTTCTCGAAGGTCACCCTGGCGCTGAAGGGCGAGATCGACTACGGCCGCGGACTGCGCGACAGCTCCTATCCGGTGTTCAAGAACTTCTACGGCGGCGGTATCGGTTCGGTGCGCGGCTACCTGAGCTCCTCGCTGGGCGCGGTCGATCCGCGTTACGGCGACGCGCTGGGCGGCGCCTCGCGCCTGATCGGCAACGCCGAGTTGCAGATGCCGTTCCCCGGCTCGGGCCAGGACCGCAGCCTGCGCTGGTTCGCCTTCCTCGACGGCGGCCAGGTCTACCAGGAAGGCGAGAAGATGCGCCTGCAGCAGTTGCGCTATTCGTCCGGGCTGGGCATCAGCTGGATTTCGCCGGTCGGCCCGCTCAAGTTGAGTTATGCTAAGCCTTTGAACGCCAAGGAAGGCGACCGCCTGGAACGCTTCCAGTTCCAGATGGGTAGCGGCTTCTGATGCCGGCGGTCGCCGACATCGCAGCGCGCAGCGTGCCGTACCAATATTTACCTCGGAGAAACAAGTTGAAGACTGCATCCGCTAATCTGACCAAATATCTCGCCGTGCTTGCGCTGGGCTGGAGTGCATTGGCGCCGGTGCAGGCCCAGACCTCGGCCTCGCGCATCGCCTGGCTCAGTCCCGAGCGCATCTACAACGAGTCCAAGCTGGCCAAGCTGGCCAGCGAGAAGCTGCAGGAAGAGTTCAAGAGCCGCGAGAAGGCCATGCAGGACATGGCGGGGCGCCTGAAGACGGCGTCCGACAAGCTGGAAAAGGAAGCGCCGGCGCTGTCCGAGGCCGACCGCGTCAAGCGCCAGCGCGACGTGTTCGAACTCGATAAGGAATACCAGCGCCGCCAGCGCGAGTTCCGCGAGGATCTGAGCCAGCGCACCAACGAGGAGCGCCAGGCCATCTCGGACCGCGCCACCAAGATCATCCGCCAGATGGCCAATGTCGAAGGCTTCGACATCGTGCTGCAGGACGCGGTATGGGCGAGCCCGCGCATCGACATCACCGACAAGGTGCTGGCGGCGCTCGATAAAGACAAATAAATCACACAAGATTGGATACCCCGATGGGCACTCGACTGGGAGAATTGGTCGAACGCTTCGGCGGGCAGTTGATGGGTGACGCGAACCTGGAAGTGACCGGGATCGCGCCATTGACCGACGCCGGCGTTTCGCACATCAGCTTTCTGAGCAACAGCAAACTGCGCGCCCAGGCGCTGCAGACGGCGGCGGCGGCGTTGATCGTCTCGCCCGCCGATGACGAATTCATCGCCGCCGGCTACACCGGCGCGCGCATCGTCACCCCCAACCCTTACGTCTACTTCGCCAAGGCGGCGCAGTATTTCCACTCGCTGACGGCCATCGTGCCGCCGGCGGGCATCCATCCGACCGCCTTCATCGGCGAGGGCGCGCAGATCGCCGCCTCGGCCCATATCGGACCGAAGGTGGTGGTGGAACCGGGCGCGGTCATCGGCGAGCACGCCGTCATCGACGCCGGCTGCTACATCGGGCGCGAAGCGGTGATCGGCGAGGGCACGCACTTCTTCGCCAACGTCACCTTCCACGCCTACTGCCAGATCGGCGCGCGCGGCATCATCCACTCGGGCGCCGTGATCGGCACCGACGGCTTCGGCTTCGCCAACGAGAAGGGCGTCTACATCAAGATCCCGCAGACCGGGCGCGTGATGATCGGCGACGACGTCGACATCGGCGCCAACACCACGGTCGACCGCGGCGCGCTGGCCGACACGGTGATCGAGGATGGCGTCAAGCTCGACAACCTGATCCAGATCGCCCACAACTGTCATATCGGCGCGCACACGGCGATGGCCGGCTGCGTCGGCATGGCCGGCAGCACCACCGTCGGCAAGTACTGCACCTTCGGCGGCGCCGCCATGATCAACGGCCATATCACCATCGCCGACCACGTGAATGTCGGTCCGTCGACGATGATCCCGCGCTCGCTCACGGAGCCCGGCACCTACATCGGCTACTACCCGATGTCGCGCCCGGCCGAATGGGAAAAGTCGGCCGTCATCGTGCGCAACCTGTCCGCCATGCGCGACAAGGTGCGCGCGCTGGAAAAGACAATTAAAACATTGACGAATCAAGAAGAGAAATAATTATGACCACCACTCCGGAAACCACCGAATCGTCCTGCACCAAGAAGTGCCTGGATATTCACGCGATCAAACAGTACCTGCCGCACCGCTATCCGATGCTGCTGGTCGACCGCGTGCTGGATTGGGAGGCCAACAAGCGTATCACGGCGATCAAGAACGTCACCGTCAACGAGGAATTCTTCAACGGCCACTTCCCGCACAAGCCGGTCATGCCGGGCGTGCTGATGATCGAGGCGATGGCGCAAACGGCGGCCATCCTGTCGTTCCTGTCGATCGGCGTCAAGCCGGACGAGAACTCGGTGGTCTACTTCGTCGGCATCGACAACGCGCGCTTCAAGCGTCCGGTCGAACCGGGCGACCAGCTGGTGATGAACGTCGAGATCCTGCGCCACGCGCGCGGCATCTGGAAGTACAAGGCGGTCGGCACGGTCGACGGCCAGCTCGCGCTCGAGGCGGAACTGATGTGCACCATCCGCAGCGCCGTCGACGCCAGCCAGCCCATGGGGAAGTAAGCATGTCGAAGATTCACGCCACCGCCATCGTCGATCCCAAAGCGGAACTCGACAGCAGCGTCGAAGTGGGGCCGTATTCGGTCATCGGCCCGAACGTGCGCATCGGTTCGGGCACAGTGGTCGGTCCGCACGTGGTCATCGAAGGCCATACGACCATCGGCAGCGACAACAAGTTGTTCCAGTTCTCGTCGATCGGCGCCGCGCCGCAGGACAAGAAGTGGTCCGGCGAACCGACCCGCCTGACCATCGGCGACCGCAACACGATCCGCGAATTCTGCACCTTCAACACCGGCACGGTGCAGGACAAGGGCGTCACCTCGCTCGGTCACGACAACTGGATCTCGGCCTACGTCCACCTGGCGCACGACTGCCAGGTCGGCAGCAACACGATCTTCTCGAACAACGCGCAGATCGCCGGCCACGTCGAAATCGGCGACTGGGTGATCATGAGCGGCTTCGCCAACGTCCACCAGTTCTGCAAGATCGGCGCCCACGCCTTCGTCGGCATGAGCACCTCGCTGACCCAGGACGTGCCGCCGTTCGTGCTGTTGAACGGTAATCCGGCGCAGGCGCACGGCGTCAATATCGAGGGTCTGAAGCGGCGCGGTTTCACGCGCGAGCAGATCAACGGCATCCGCACCGCCTACAAGCTGATTTACCGCTCCGGACTGACCCTGGAAGAGGCCAAGGCCGCGCTGCTGGCCGAGGAGCAGGCCACGCCTGCCGCCGCCGAGCAGATTCGTTCGATGCGCGAATTCCTCGGCACCGCCAGCCGTGGCATCGTCCGCTGATATGACGCAGCCGGAACGATCGCCACTATCGCTGGCGGTCGTCGCCGGCGAGCCTTCGGGCGACGTGCTGGCCGCGCGCCTGTTATCGGGACTGCGTCCGCATCTGCCGGACGCGCGCTTCCACGGCATCGGCGGCGAGCATATGGTGGCGCAGGGTTTCGAATCGCACTACCCGATGGACAAGCTGACCGTGCGCGGCCTGCTGGCCGTGATCCCGCGCTATCCCGAAATCAAACGCATCCAGAACGAACTGCGCGACCGCCTGCTGGCCGAGCGGCCGGCCGCCTTCATCGGCGCCGACTATCCGGGCTTTAACCTGGGCCTGGAGATGCAGCTCAAGGACGCGGGCATACCGACCATCCACTACATCGGGCCGCAGATCTGGGCCTGGCGCGGCGGCCGCATCAAGAAAATCATCAAGGCGGTCTCGCACATGCTGGTGGTCTTCCCGTTCGAGGAGGAGATCTACCGCAAAGCCGGGGTGCCGGTCAGCTATGTCGGCCATCCGCTGGCCGAGCTGATACCGATGGCGCCGGACGAAGCGGCGGCGCGCCGCGTCCTGGGCCTGCCGGAGGACGCCAACGTGGTGACCATCATGCCCGGCAGCCGCATGTCCGAATTGAAGTACAACACGGCGGCCTTCATCGGCGCCGCCAAACTGCTCAAGGAGCGCGACCGCTCGCTGCGTTTCGTCGCGCCGATGGCGGGCGAGCGCCAGCGCCAATACTTCCTCGAACTGGTGGCGCAGGCCGGCCTGCGGGACGTGGAAGTCCAGCTGCTCGACGGCCAGTCGCACACCGCCATCGCGGCGGCCGACGCCGTGCTGGTGGCCTCGGGAACGGCGTCGCTGGAGGTGGCGCTGTTCAAGAAGCCGATGGTCATCGCATACAAGATGATGGCGGCCGAATACCAGATCCTGCGCCATTTCGGCTACCAGCCTTGGATTGGATTGCCGAACATCCTGGCGCGCGAATTCCTGGTGCCGGAAATGGTGCAGCATGAGGCCAGCCCGCAGGGACTGGCGGACGCCATGTGGAAGCAATTGAGCGACGTGCCGCACCGCCTCAAGCTGGTGCAGCGCTTCAGCGACATGCATCACAGCCTGCTGCGCAATAGCGCGGTGGAGAGCGCGGCGGCGGTGCTCAAGGTCATTTCAAGATAGAGAATCAACGTGAAAAATCAACATCCCGGTTTGTTCGACGACCTGCCCGATTCGCAAGACGAGATCATTTGCGGCGTCGATGAAGCCGGCCGTGGCCCGCTGGCCGGGCCGGTGTTCGCCGCCGCCGTCATCCTCGACGTTTCGCGGCCCATCGCCGGCCTGCGCGACTCGAAAAAGCTGACCGAGGCCAAGCGCGATCTGCTCGCGCCCCTGATCAAGGCGCAGGCGCTGGCCTGGGCCATCGCCGAGGCGTCGGAAGAGGAGATCGACAAACTCAATATCCTGCAGGCGTCGATGCTGGCGATGCGGCGCGCGGTGGAGGCGCTGAAGACGGTGCCGACCTTGGCCCTGATCGACGGCAACCGCTGCCCGGTCATGAAAATCCAGAGCATCGCCGTCATCGGCGGCGACGACAAGGTCGACGCCATTTCAGCGGCGTCGATCCTGGCCAAGACCGCGCGCGACGCCGCGCTGGTGGCGCTGCATGCGCAGTATCCGCATTACTGCTTCGACCAGCACAAGGGCTACGGCACGGCGCTGCATATGGAGCGCCTGCGCGAGCATGGCGCCTCGCCGGTGCACCGCCGGTCGTTCGCGCCGGTGCGCGAGGTGCTGGAGTTGCACGCGATGCGCAACGGCGTGGTGGTGGAGATGGTCAAGGTGGCGAAGGTGGGGCAAACCGCGCAAACCATGGACTTGCTGCCCGCCGGAGGTTTCGCATGAAGACCATCACCTCGCGCGACAACGCGCAATACAAGGAATTGGTCAAGCTGGCCGGCAGTTCGCAGGCGCGCCGCAAGTCCGGCCGCACCCTGCTGGACGGCGTGCATCTGTGCCAGGCTTATTTGCAGCTGCGCGGCCTGCCGGAGCAGTGCATCGTCAGCGAGACCGCGCTGCATAACCCGGAGGTGATGGACATCGTCGGCCAGCTCGAGGCGAAGCACGCGCACGTGCTGGCGCTGCCGGATGCGCTGTACAACGCCGTCAGCCAGGTCGAACACGGCGTCGGCGTGATGTTCTCGGTGCAGACGCCGGAGCGGGCGGTCACCGAGCCGCTGGCCGTATCGGCGGTGCTGCTCGATAACGTGCAGGACCCCGGCAACGTCGGCTCCATCCTGCGCAGCGCGGCGGCGGCTGGCATCAAGCAAGTCTACTGCAGCGCCGGCACCGCGTTCTGCTGGTCGCCAAAAGTGCTGCGGGCGGCGATGGGCGCGCATTTCGTGCTCGATATTTTCGAGAACGTCGATCTTGCCGCGCTGGTGTCTTCGTCCAAGGTGACGTCGCTGGCCACCAGCGGCTACGCCACGCAGCGCCTGTACGACGTCGATCTGCGGCAGCCGGTCGCGTGGCTGTTCGGCCACGAAGGGCAGGGCGTGGCGGACGACCTGCTATCGATGGCGACCCACCAGGTGGTGATACCGCATCTGGGACAAGTGGAGTCGCTGAACGTCGCCGCATGCGCGGCAGTATGCTTTTTCGAACAAGTCAGGCAGAATCAACTGTAGAACGTTTGATCGGAGCCGTCATGGATATCGCGCAGTTGCACTCGCAGTTGCACTTTCTTGTAGCGGAAGGGGATCAGGTACAACGGCACGCGCTGGCCGATATCCTGGTCCATCTGGGCGTGGGCCGGATCACGCAAGCGCCCGACGGCTACACCGCGCTGCGCCACTTCAGCGCCGGCATCACGCCGCCGGTGGATATCGCCATCCTCGACCTGGCCCTGCCAGGCATGGACGCATTGGAACTGATACGCCGGCTGGGCGAAGCGAAAAGCAGCGCCGGCATTATCATCGTCGGCGCCCAGACCAACGCGGTGCTGTTCTCGGTCGAGACGATGGCCGACGCCTACGGCGTCAACGTGCTAGGCGCGGTCGGCAAGCCGGTCATCGGCAGCCGCCTCGAAGCGCTGGTCGCCAACCATCTGCAGCGGCCGGAACCCCACGCCGCCACCGGCAAGGTGGAGCCGATGTCGTTCGCCGAAGTGGGCGCCGGATTGCAGGCGCGTGAATTCGACCCCCACTTTCAGCCCAAGATAGAACTGGAGACGGGACAGGTCAAGGGGCTGGAGATGTTTGCGCGCTGGCGCCATCCGCTGCATGGCGTACTGGGGCCGGCATCGTTCATGCCGGTGCTGGAGCAGAACCGGCGCATCGACTTCCTCGACTGGAGCATGATCGAAAAGTCGGTCGCCGCCTGCCGCATCCTGCACGACCAGGGCATCCCGATCTCGTTCTCGATCAACGTCGACCAGAGCACGTTGGCGCATCCGCAGTTCATGGAGCAGATCGCGGCCTGCCTGGCGCGGCACAGCATCCTGCCCGACTACATCACCTTCGAGATGACGGAATCGTCGGTGCTCACGACCGACCCGCACTTCCTCGAACGGCTGCTGCGGCTACGGATGAAAGGCTTCGGCCTGGCCATCGACGACTACGGCACGGGGCGTAGCAACCTGCAACTGCTGGCGCGCATACCATTTTCAGAATTGAAGATCGACCGCAGCTTCGTCGACGGGGCCTCCAAGAAGCAAGCCATCGGCACGGTGCTGCGGTCCTGCCTGGGCCTCGCGCGCAGCCTGGACCGCCGCTCGGTGGCGGTCGGCGTCGAAACCAAGCAGGACTGGGACTTCCTGCAAGGGTTGGGCTGCACCTACGCACAGGGCTACTACATCGCCAAGCCGATGCCGGTCGAAGAGTTCCCCGCCTGGCTCGCCGACTGGCAGCATTTCTTCTAAATACCTGCGGCCACGCTAGCATGCGTGGCGGATTACGCCTTCGGCTAATCTGCCCTACGTGTCTCCCAGGTATTCCCGCGTCCCCGCCCTCGGGTTTGCGCGTTATTGAACCCGTCTGCCTTCACGCTCGCCGCACCGGATTTGGGTTTTCCTTCTTATTTTGCCGCGTTTAACATGCCGGTGTACGCTGGCTTGGGCTTTTGCTGGCGGTCGAACAGCAGCGGCGAGTCGTGGCGTCCTTCGTACTCGCCGTGATTGAGCCAGGTGTGGCTGTCGGAGATGCCCCATAAGGTTACCGCGCGCAACTCCGGGTGTGCCAGGAAAACCTTCATCAGCGCCGCATAGCGCTCGCCCTGCAGTTGAAGCAGCCTATTCTGGCTGTCCGACAGCGCCTTCGCCTTGTACCGGTACAGACTTACATCAAGCTCCGTCACCTGGTTCTCCAAGCCTAAGCGCGCGAAGGTGGTCAGCGATTCGTCGATCGATTCAACCGACGGTCCGAACACCGACACGTGCATCTGGTGCCCGACCCCATGCACCGGCACGCCGCGCGCGATCAAGTCTTTGACGACGCGTTCCAGGCACTGACGTTTTGCCGGTTCCTCGGTCGAATAGTCGTTGATGTACAGCCTTGCCTTCGGGTCGGCGGCGTGCGCGTAGCGGAAGGCTTGTTCAATGTAGTCCTCACCGGTCGCCGCGAACCATTTGTCCTTGCGCAGGCAGTTTGGCTGCTTCTCGTCGATGACTTCATTGACCACGTCCCAGGCATACACCGCGCCCTTATAGCGACCGACGACCGTCTCGATATGCGACTTCAAACGCGCCAGCACCAGATCGCGCGACGCCGGTTTGCCTTCCCTGTCGGTCCACATCCACTCGGGGGTGCGCAGATGCCACAGCAACGTGTGTCCGCGCATGGCCATGCCGCTCCCTTGCGCGTAGGCCACCAGCTTGTCGGCGGGGGCGAAATTGTACGCGCCTTCCTTTGGCTGGATATCGGTCGGCTTCATGACGTTTTCGGCGACGATGCTGTTGAAGTGCGCCGCCAGCAGCGGCGCTTCGGCCGACGTCAGTTGCGACGGTTCGATGGCGGCGCCGATCTTCAACCGGCCCTCGTATGCTTTCGCCAGGGAGGGCGTCTCCTGCGCGGCCCCGTTCAAAACAAAGGTCCCCAACAGCATGGTCAACGCGGCGCGCCGGATCATGTCAGTACTCCCGACGGTTAGGTTTGATCTCTTGCAGGATCGTGGTCGAAATCTCCTCGATCGATTTGGTCGTCGACGACAGCCAGCGGATGCCCTCGCGCTTCATCATCATTTCCGCCTCGTTGACCTCATAACGGCAGTTCTCGATCGACGCGTATTTGCTGCCGGCGCGGCGCTCGTTGCGGATCTCGGCCAGGCGCTCCGGCGTGATCGTCAGCCCGAAAATCTTCGGCTTGAAGTCGTATAGAGACGACGGCAGCTTGCCGCGCTCGAAATCGTCCGGGATCAGCGGATAGTTGGCCGCCTTGATCCCGTACTGCATGGCCAGATACAGGCTGGTTGGCGTCTTGCCCGAGCGCGAAACGCCGACCAGGATCACGTCGGCCGAGGCCAGGTTCTTGTGCGATTGGCCGTCGTCGTGCGCCAGCGAGAAGTTGATCGCCTCGATGCGGTTTTTGTATTCCTCGCTGTCGACAATGTTGTGTGAGCGGCCAATGGTGTGTGTCGATTTGACATTTAATTCTTGTTCCAACGGAGCAACAAAGGTCTGGAACAAGTCCATATACATGCCTTTGCAGGCGCGGATCACGTCCGATAACTGGGTCTGCACGAGGGTCGAAAAGATGATCGGACGTTGACCGTCGGTTGCAAAAGCCTCGTTGATCTTGCGCGCCGCGTCGTGCGCCTTGTCCAGGGTATCGATGAAAGGCAGTCGGACCTGGCGGAAGCGCAACTCGAACTGGGTTAGCACGGAGTGACCAAAAGTTTCGGCCGTGATGCCGGTGCCGTCGGAGACGAAGAACACGGTGCGGGCGGACGACGGCAGGGGAGGACGTTGTTCTTGTGTCATGTGATGTAAGCCTGTCAGGATTGTGAATCGTCAATTTGAGCCGCAGGCTGTAGAATGGACGCCATAGGTAAGATTGTGCTGCACGACGCCCAGAATAACAAGAATGAAACAAAGCGTCTGCGCACCGCCGGAAGATTTCTATCATCAAAAGGTGTCAATATGTCTAACGCAGCATTGAAGGAGCAAAATAACGAAGCGGTTTACGTCGCGTCGTTCGAAAATTTGCGCATGACGGATGTCGAATCCGTCGGCGGCAAGAACGCCTCGCTGGGCGAAATGATCAGCCAACTGGCGGAAGCCGGTGTGCGTGTTCCGGGCGGCTTCGCCACCACGGCGCAGGCATTCCGCGACTTCCTGTCGCATAGCGTCGGTGGCGGCAAGCCGCTGGCCGAGCGCATCGCCGACCGCCTCGCCGACTTGAACATCGACGACGTGCGCTCGCTGGCGCAAGCGGGCGCCGAGATCCGTCAATGGATCGTCGAGACCCCGTTCCAGCCACGCCTGCAACAAGAGATCGAGACCTTCTACGACAAACTGGTGGCCGATTCGAGCACCGAAATGTCGTTCGCCGTGCGTTCGTCGGCCACCGCCGAGGATTTGCCGGACGCCTCGTTCGCCGGCCAGCAGGAGACCTTCCTCAACGTCGTCGGCATCGAAAACGTGCTGGACGCGATGAAGCACGTCTTCGCCTCGCTGTACAACGACCGCGCGATCTCGTACCGCGTCCACAAAGGCTTCACCCACGCCGAAGTCGCCTTGTCGGCCGGCGTGCAGCGCATGGTCCGTTCCGACCTGGGCGCGGCCGGCGTGATGTTCACCATCGACACCGAGTCCGGCTTCAAGGACGTGGTCTTCGTCACCTCCAGCTATGGCCTGGGCGAGACGGTGGTGCAGGGCGCCGTCAATCCCGACGAATTCTACGTCCACAAACCGATGCTGGAAAAAGGCAAATCGCCTGTCATCCGCCGCAACATCGGCTCCAAACTGCTGAAGATGGAGTTCACCAACGAAGCCAAGGCTGGCCGCTCGGTCAAGACCGTGGACGTGCCGGTGGAAATGCGCAACCGCTACTCGCTGAACGACACCGAAGTGGTGGAACTGGCCAAGTACGCCGTCATTATCGAAAACCACTACGGCCGTCCGATGGACATCGAGTGGGGCAAGGATGGCCGCGACGGCAAACTGTACATCCTGCAGGCGCGTCCTGAAACCGTCAAATCGCAGCAGAAGGCGACCGACGTGCAGCAACGCTTCAAACTGAAATCGAGCGGCACCGTGCTGACCTCCGGCCGCGCGATCGGCCAGAAGATCGGCGCCGGTCCGGTACGCGTGATCCACGACCCGGCCGACATGGAACGCGTGCAGCCGGGCGACGTGCTGGTGGCCGACATGACCGACCCTAACTGGGAACCGGTCATGAAGCGCGCCTCGGCGATCGTCACCAATCGCGGCGGCCGTACCTGCCACGCGGCGATCATCGCCCGCGAACTGGGCGTGCCCGCGGTTGTCGGTTGCGGCGACGCCACCGAGATCCTCAAGGACGGCACCTTCGTCACCGTGTCCTGCGCCGAAGGCGACGAGGGCAAGATCTACGACGGCCTGCTGGAAACGGAAGTGTCGGAAGTGGCGCGCGGCGAGCTGCCGAAGTTGTCGACCAAGATCATGCTCAACGTCGGCAATCCGCAGCTGGCGTTCGACTTCCAGTCGGTGCCGAACGCCGGTGTCGGCCTGGCGCGTCTGGAATTCATCATCAACAACAACATCGGCGTTCACCCGAAAGCGATTCTGGAATACCCGAACATCGATGCGGACCTGAAGAAAGCGGTGGAGTCGGTCGCGCGCGGCCACGCCTCGCCGAAAGCCTTCTACGTCGACAAGCTGGCCGAGGGTATCGCCACCATCGCCGCCGCCTTCTGGCCAAAACCGGTGATCGTGCGCCTGTCCGACTTCAAGTCGAACGAGTACAAAAAACTGATCGGCGGTTCGCGCTACGAGCCGGACGAGGAAAACCCGATGCTGGGCTTCCGTGGCGCGGCGCGTTACCTGGCCGAGGACTTCGCCGGCGCGTTCGAAATGGAATGCCAGGCGATGAAGCGCGTGCGTAACGACATGGGCTTGACCAACGTCGAGATCATGGTTCCGTTCGTGCGTACGCTGGGCCAGGCCGAGAAGGTCGTCAACCTGCTGGCCAAGAACGGCCTGGTTCGCGGCGAAAACGAGCTGCGTCTGATCATGATGTGCGAAGTGCCGTCGAACGCGATCCTTGCCGACCAGTTCCTGGAGCACTTCGACGGCTTCTCGATCGGTTCCAACGATTTGACCCAGCTGACCCTGGGCCTGGACCGCGACTCCGGCATGGCGCTGCTGGCGGCCGACTTCGACGAGCGCGATCCGGCCGTCAAGGCGCTGCTGTCGCTGGCGATCAAGGCTTGCCGCGCGCAAGGCAAATACATCGGCATTTGCGGCCAGGGTCCTTCCGACCATCCGGACTTCGCGGTCTGGCTGATGGAGCAGGGCATCGAGTCGATGTCGCTGAACCCGGACTCGGTGATCGACACGTGGCAGAAGCTGGCCGCGCTGCAGAAGTAAGAATAAAGTTTGACGCGGGCTGAAAATGGTATAGACTGGAGTTGTCGAATTTAGTTGCAAAAAACTCTATCAATACCATCTGTCTTGCTGCAAAAACCCTCGTGTCCCGATTCGGGAAGCGGGGGTTTTTGCATTTTTCAACCGCCATAAAGGGAGAACATCATGGCTGACTGGAGTTACTGGCTTGTCGCCGCCGGGGCGATCGTCATCTTGGAGCTGTTCATCGGCACGTTCTACCTGCTGATGATCGCCATCGGGCTGGCCGCCGGCGCGCTGGCCGCGCTGCTGGGGCTCGGTCTGGCGTTGCAGACGCTGGTGGCCGCGCTGGTGGGTGTCGCCGCCACGGTCGCGCTGCGCCGCAGCCGCTTTGGCAGGCAGGGGGGCCGCGTGCAGGCCGAGCGCGATCCCAACGTCAATATGGATATCGGCCAGACGGTCAATGTGCCGGCCTGGCAGGATGGCTCGGCGCGCGTGATGTATCGCGGCGCGCTGTGGGACGTTGAGCTCGACCGCAGCGCGTTGGAGGCCAATCCCGCGCCGGGGCAGTACAAGATCCGCGAAGTGCGCGGCAGCCGCTTGATCGTGGCCGGCTAAGATTAATTCACTGGAGAGTTTAGATGGATATCAGTTTTGGTAACGTAAGTTTGGTGCTGTTTGTCCTGGCGTTGGTGTTTGTTTTCAAGACCATCAACGTGGTGCCGCAGCAGCATGCTTGGGTCGTCGAGCGGCTTGGTAAATACCATGCGACCCTGGGGCCGGGCCTCAATATCGTGATCCCGTTCGTCGACCGCATCGCCTACAAGCATGTGCTCAAGGAGATCCCGCTGGACGTGCCGCCGCAGGTCTGCATCACCAAGGACAACACGCAGTTGCAGGTGGACGGCATCCTGTACTTCCAGATCACCGACGCCATGCGCGCCTCGTACGGTTCGTCGAACTACATCGCCGCCATCACGCAGCTGGCGCAGACCACCTTGCGCTCGGTGATCGGCCGCATGGAGCTGGACAAGACCTTCGAGGAGCGTGACCACATCAACACCACGGTGGTCAACGCCATCGACGAATCGGCCGCCAACTGGGGCGTGAAGGTGCTGCGTTACGAGATCAAGGACCTGACGCCGCCGAAGGAGATCCTGCACGCGATGCAGGCGCAGATCACCGCCGAGCGCGAAAAGCGCGCGCTGATCGCCGCCTCCGAAGGCCGCAAGCAGGAACAGATCAACATCGCCAACGGCGAGCGCGAGGCGCAGATCGCCCGCTCGGAAGGCGACAAGCAGGCCGCCATCAACCGCGCCGAAGGCCAGGCCGCCGCCATCGTCGCGCTGGCGGAAGCCAACGCCTCGGCGCTGCGCCAGGTCGGCGCCGCGATCCGCGAGCCCGGTGGCGAGGACGCGGTCAACCTGAAGGTGGCGGAGCAATACGTCGGCGCTTTCGGCCAGCTTGCCAAAACCAATAACTCGATTATCATCCCGGCCAACCTGGGTGAGATGAGCGGCTTGATCGCGACCGCGATGCAGGTGGTGAAGACGCAGAAGGACGCGTCGCTGATCAAACCCGCCAAAGCATAAGGAGCGGATGATGGGTACATGGGCGGTGGACGCTTTCGGCAACGACTACGCGCAGGACTGGGCGCAGGATTTGCAGGAGGTTAGCAATCTGGACGCGGTCGAGGACACGCTGAACACGGCGCTCGACACCGGCGCCGGCGAGCTGGAGGCGCCGTTCGCGGCGGAGGCGCTGGTGGCCATCGAGGTCCTCGCGCGCCTTCAGGGCAAGGGCGGCGCGGCCAGCGCCGACAGCAAGGCGGTGGACGAGTGGGTCGGGGCGCGCAAGCCGAAAGCGCGCCGGCGCGCCGATCTGGAGGACAAGGCCTTGCAGGCCATCGCCCGCATCCTGTCCGACCAATCGGAGTTGCGCGAGCTGTGGGCCGAGAGCGAGCATTACGAGGAATGGCGCGCGTCGGTCGAAGCCCTGCGTGAACGCATCGTCGCCTGAAACGAAAAAACGCCCGGAAGGGCGTTTTTTTGATGGCGTGCCGCGGAAATTACTTGGCGGCCTTGCGGCGGCGCGCTGCCACGCCGATCAGACCCATGCCGGCCAACAGCATCGCGTAGGTTTCCGGCTCGGGCACAGCGGTGGTCAACGAGACATTGTCCAGCGAGGTGCCCAGGCTGTCGCTGGTCCCGGTGGCGATGAACTTCAGTTTCATCGCCGAACCGTCGCCGATCAGCGAGTAGGTTTGGGTTTGCCAGCCGCCGTTGAGCGAGTTATTGACGTGGCCGATCGAGTTGCCGCCCCAGTCTACCGACAGGCCTTGCGACGAGGTGGCTACGCCCGGGCGGTCCTGAAACTGGAAGCTCAGCGTATAGTGCTGGCCGAGGGTGGTCAGCACGGTCTGAGTCATGCTGCTGTTGCGCGTGGTGTCCAGCTCGACGAAGTTGAATCCATCGGGCGCCACGCCGTAGACGTTGTTGCGCAGTTCTATACCGCTGTGCCCGCCGGTCCAGCCGGTCAGGCTGGCGTAATTGGACCAGCTGCCTGCAGCCTGGTGGGTGGCCTCAAAGCTGCCGTTCACCAGCAGTTCCACGGGCGCGGCGAAGGCGCTGCCGGCGGACAGCATGGCGACGAGCGCGGAGGATTTGAACAGGTTCGTGACAGTCATTTTGGTATTTCTCCGTAAAATTTGTTTTTAGAAACTTATATTCCCTATAGGGTAACTTAATTGTAATCTAGTAATTTATTTTGTGCTAGTTTTTTCGGCAGCGCATGTCGCTCCGACGGCACAGGCCATGCGTCCCGCGCCGGACTGGCGGCGAGGAACAGCGTGCCCGGGAGGGCGCAAGGGGGAGGACACGCGAGGGGGCGTGCCGTGGAGTTTAGAACGCGTAGGTGAGCCCGAGGCTCCACGATTTGGGCGGGTGCACCGGATACCACGCGTAGCGCCGGCCGTCGTCCTGCACGTATTCGCGGGCGATTTGCACCGTCCAGTTACCGAAGGGGATGCCGACACCGAGGCGCGCGTCGATGCGCGAGGAGGTCGGGATGCCCGCCCAGTAGCCGCCGCTGATGTTATGCAGAACGCCCGCGTGGGCGATCAGGTTGAAGCGCGGATGCACCGGGTAGAAGGCGCTGACCTCGGCGTACACAGTCTTCACCGGGAAGCCCAGGTACTTGGGCGAGTAATAGATCCGCGTGCTGCCACGCTCAAAGCTCAAGCCGGCGTAGCACTCTGAAAAATCGTTAGGATGCGCTTGCGTGTAGGTGATGCGGCTGCAACCAACCTCCCAACTGCCGCCCGACTGAAGCCGACGCGCATAGCCGGCGTAACCTTGCAGCTTGTAGCCTTCGGCGTCGCCGATGGTCATGGCGCTGGCAAACCCGCCCAGATACCATCCCGCCACGCCGTCGATATTGATTGTGACCTGCGGCACGGCGTTGCCCTTGCCGGGGTTTTGTCCGCGATAACGATACTCCGACTGCAGCGCCACGCTGCCGCTGATGTCCATATCCAACTGCGCGCGCGCGGGCGGCGCCACCGCGCACAGGCAGGCGAGGCCGATGACCAGACCGTGTGATTTCACGGGTTGGCGCCGCGCTGGGTCAATTTGGCGGGGCAGCCGCAGCTGCAATGGTCGATGAGATGGGAAATGGTGGCGCATGCGTCAATATTAACAGCGTTCAACACTTCTGACGGTTGCAGCATGCGCCGCAACTGGGCGGGCGTGGCGCCCGGCTGCAATTCTCCCAACAGCGCCAGCATGCCGGACACGTGGGCCGCCGCGTACGAGCTGCCGCTGACGAAGGACCAGCGCGCGCCCGGCGCGGTGGTCGGGACGTCGTTGCCCGGGGCGAACAGCGGCCGCTCCAGCCCTGCGGCCGCCGCCGTCTTGACCATCAACGCTGCCGCGCTCACCGGCGCGAAATTGCCGGACACCTTGACACTCGGCTGCGAGGCGACGGCCAGCACGCCGCGATGGCTGGCCGGGAAGGTTGGCGCGCTCGCCTGCGCGTCGATCGCGCCGACCACGCCGATGCCGCGCTGCAGCGCCACGTCCAGTAAACGGTCCAAGAGCCTGTCGGGCGGACCGGACAGGCTCAGGTTGATCACTTTGGCGCCGTTGAGTATGGCGTAGTTGATGGCTTTGCTTAAGGTGAAGCTGTTACATCGGGTGCCCTGGTTGGGTAGTTGCCAGCAGGCCCGCAAGCCCATCAGCTTGGCCCTGGGCGCCACCCCGACGATGCCGCCGTGGCCGGTGCGCGCGGCGATGATGCCGGCGACGGCCGTGCCGTGGATCTCCGGCGGCGGCTCGCCGTTGTCGACGAAGTTGGCGTTGACCGCCAGTTGGCCCTGCAGATCGGGGTGGTTGCCGTCGATGCCGCTGTCGATCACCGCCACACGTACTTCGTTGCCGGTGGTGTAGCGGTGCAGGTCTGCCACATGCCAGTAGCGGGCTGCCGGCTGCACCGGATACAGCGCGTCGGCCGCGCCGGCGCCGGCCGCCGCGTTCGCGGCGGGTGCCAGCGGCGCGGTCTGCGGCGCGGCGCCGCGCGGCGCCTGTCCGGCCATGCCTTCGAACCTGGCCACCGGCTGCGCCCATTCCACCTGCGGATCGCGCGACAGCTGCTCGATGATGCGGGCGGCGTCGGCGTTGTCCTTGTAGCGCATCACGTAGCAATCGATGCCGAGCAGCGACATGGCCCAGCCTTCGACCACCGTCATGTCGTGCTGCCGCGCCAATGCTTCGGCGCGGCGCCGGCGTCCGCCGCTGCCGCTGTCGTCCATATAGCGGCCGCCATAGGTGGCGTCGGGCCGGTAGTGGGTGGCCGGCAGGCGCAGCATCACCAGCAGCTGGTTGGCGCCAGGGTCGTGTGCGCCGTCGTCGGCCGGCGGCAGTATGCGTTCGTCGCCCGCAGGCGGGGCGGCGCCGGCCACGGGAGTCGGTGACGCCGCTTGCGCGTCATGGGAACCAGCGAAGACGGTGCCGGCCGATAACGCAAACAAGGCGGCAAGCACGATGGCGCGCGCGTTCAAGGCGTGCCGCCGTCGTCGAGCGCCTCGGCCAGCTTGACGGCCGGGTCGGCGCGCAGCGCCTGCAGCGCGCGGTCGCGGTTTTCCGCCGGCACGCTGATCAGGTAGGCGTCGGTCACGGTCGGGCCGTCGACCACGCGCGCCCCTTGCGCTTGCAGGATGCGTCGCAGTTCGCGTTCGGTGGTGGTGGGCTGGAACATCACCACCAGATTGCCGGCCGGGGCGACGCCGACGCTGTTGCCCAGCACGCGATACGCGGCGGGCGCTTCGTCGGGACGCGCCAGCAGCGCGATCAGGCCGACGATCAGCACCCATTGCGCCGCCACCGCCCAGCGCAGCCAGGTCGGCTGGTTGGCCGCGCCCATGGCCCACCAGCGCCGTGGCACGACCGGGACGCCCGGCGCCGGCGCGTCGGCCAGCGGCTTGACATCGGCGGGAGGCGCGACCGTTGCCTTGCCGGCGGGCGCCGCGTTGGCGCGCACCGGGGCATCTTCAATGTCGTCCACCGGACCCAGCGCGGGCAGTATGCGCGCCCAGGCCCGTTCCATGTCCACACCCGGCGGCAGGGCGGTGTCGGCGCTCCCTTGGTCCAGCATCTCGCGCTCCCATTGCAAATCCTGACGGCATTGCTCGCAGGTGTGCAAATGCACTTCCACGCGGTGCGCGTCGTCCGCTTCCAGTTGCGATGACGCGTACCAGGGCAGCAGTTCCTGCACCGCCTGGTGAGCCGGGACATCCAGTCTGAAGACTCGCCCGTTCATCGACCGTTCTCTCTCTCGTTCCACAACAAATCCTTCAATCTGTGCCGCGCGTGGAACATACGGGTTTTGACCGTGTTCACCGGGCAATCGACCACTTCAGCGATGTCGCTGTAGGCCATCTCGTGATAATAGGTTAGCACCATCACCGCGCGCTGTGCGGCGGGCAACTGATCCAACGCCTCGGCGACCGTGTTTTGCAGTTGCAGCCGGGTGATCGTCTGCTCGGGCTGGTTGCCGCTTTCATCCTCGTACAATGAAGCATCGGATTCCACCGGATCGTCGCTGCCACGCAAACCCTTGAGGGTCTTGCGGTAGGCGATGGCGAAAATCCACGTGGACGGCTTGCAACTGCCGTCGAAGGTCTCGGCTTTTTGCCAGACCACCAACATGGTGTCATTGACAATTTCCTCGATCAAGGTTGCATTGCGGGTCATCCGTCCGATAAAGCGCGACAGGCGCGAAAAATAGCTCCGGTACAACTGCTCGAAGGCGGCCCTGTCCCCGCCCGCTATCCTGCCTAGCAGGCACGCCTCGTTCGCATCCGGTAATGAGCCCGTCGACAGGCCCTGTGATTGACGCATCCGCCATCCTCCATTGTTTGCCGTAGATGCCGTTTCGCCGACAAATGGTTCTACTAAACAGCAAATAAATACGTGCAACAAGCACGCAACAAGCGGTCACCAGCGACGCCGGGTCAAAACCTGTCCATGACGCATGCTACCACCCGGATTGGGCTACCATGGCATTCATGAACCTGAACGCTCAAATCGATCGCCTGCAAACGTTTTTACACCAGCACCGGCGCGTGCTGGTCCTGACCGGGGCCGGCCTTAGCACCGACTCCGGCATCCCCGACTACCGCGACAAGGATGGCGTGCGGCGCGGCCGCACACCGATCCAGGGGCCGGATTTCCGTCGCGACGAGGGCGTGCGCCGCCGTTACTGGGCGCGCAGCATGGTGGGCTGGCCAACGTTGGCCCATGCCGCGCCGAACGTCGGCCACCGCGCGCTGGCGGCGCTGGAGGAGGCCGGCCGCATCGACGGCCTGATCACGCAAAACGTCGACGGCCTGCACCAGCGCGCCGGCAGCCGCAAGCTGATCGAGCTGCACGGCAATATCCATGGTGTCGTTTGCCTGGACTGCCGCCGCATCAGCGAGCGCGCCGCGATCCAGACGGCGTTGCTGCAAGCGAATCCCGGCCTGTTCGCGGTCGACGCCGAGGTGCGTCCCGACGGCGACGCCGAAGTCGAGCTGGAGGCGCTTCAGCACTTCCACGTGCCGGTCTGCGGGCATTGCGGCGGCACCTTGCAGCCGGATGTGATCTTCTTCGGGGATAACATCCCGGCCCAGCGCACGGCCGACGCGCTGGCCATGATGGCGCGCGCCGACGCCTTGCTGGTGGTCGGATCGTCGTTGATGGTGTTTTCGGGCTACCGTTTCTGCAAGCTGGCGGCCGAGGCGGGCAAGCCGATCGCGGCGATCAATCTCGGCAAGACCCGCGCGGACGACCTGATCGGACTGAAGGTGGAGGCGGCCGCCGCCGAGGTGCTGCCGCGCCTGCTATGAGTTCGGATTAGTTCCGCTGCAACATCGAACGGACGATGGCTTCCTTGGCCAGCACATAGTCCTGTCCGGCCAGCACCAGGTTGGAGTTCGGCTGGATCACCTTGACGTTGATGAACACCATGTCGCTGGTTTCGGCGTAGGAGCCGACCACGATCGCCTGGGCGTTGTGCGCGGTGGCCACCTCGCCGATTTCGCGGGTGAGCATCAGCTCGCCCTGATTGCGCTTCAGGTAGACGTTGTTGCGCAGTTTCATCTCGATCATGCGCATGCCGCCCTGCGCCAGGCGGGTCGACACCTGCTCCGACACCAGCCGGCCCAGGGTCGTGGTCTGCTCCAAAGCGTCGATGTTGACGATGGTGGCCATGATCAACGGCTTGTCGGCGGTCAGCTTGCCGCTGAGTTGATGCATCAGCGAATCGGCGGCCTTGTAGTTGGCGTCGATGAACTGGTTGGACGAGATCGTCGAATAGTTGCCTTCCTCCTTGGTGGCGGTGGAGGAACAGGCCGCCAGCAGCAACGGCAGCGCCAGCGCGGCGGCGCGGGCCAGGGATGTCATCGGCATTTACATGTCTCCGCGTACTTTGAAGGTACGGGTCAATTTGGTCAGTTCGGCGTCCTGCTCGAGCACGCCGTACAGTTCGCGGTCGGAATCGGCCACGTAATAGGCCGACGTGGTGCGCGCCAGGTAGCGGTACTGGTCCGACACCGACAGGGTCACGATGATCTCGGTCTTGGGCGTTTGGCCGGGGGCGAACTGGGCGTTGTTGAGGTCGTACGGGTCCCAGCCGGCGTTCATCGCCTCCTCGGTCGATAGCGGCGCCGGCGACAGCTCGGCCATCGAAACGCCGCCGGGCAGCGCCGTGCGCTCGCCGATAGGACGGTATTGCGGACGGTCGGCGGCGAAGGTGACGGCCTGGATGTCCAGGTCGATCTTGAGCGAACCGGCCGGCGTGCGCGTGACGACATAGCCGTCGTTCACCAGCGAGGTCGTCAGCTGGGTGACCAGCGCGCGCTGGAAGGCGTTCGACTCGGCCGGCTCATTGATGAAGACCGGGCGGGGCGGGCTCTTCTTGAGCTCGGCCACCAGCCGCTTTTCGATGCTGTTGGACACCACGCCCCAATGGTAGGCGGCTTGCAGCTTGGCCTGCTTGGTGATGGGGAAGTTCGCGGCCAGCGGGGTGGGCGTGTAGCGCGCCGCACATCCTGACAGGATCAAGCCGGCTGCCAGAGCCATTGCAGTTTTCAGCGCCATTGTTGCCTCATCGTCAAAAGTCTAACGTTATCCGGCGCCGCGAAAAGGGAACGGCGGCCGCCGAATGTAAAATCATCCAGCGTCCAGTTTAGCATGGATGTTTCCGATTAGAAATTCTCAAGGCGATAAAAAACCCGGTTCGGGACCGGGTTGTGTACGGAGCGCGCAACAGTTTCGGCGGTTTTAGCGGCTGTGGGTCTTCATCGCGGCCGCCACCTCGCGTTTGCCGTCGCGATCCTTCTCGGTGGCGCGCTTGTCGTGCATTTTTTTACCCTTGGCCAGGCCGATTTCACATTTGACCCTGCCGCCCTTGTAATGCAGGTTGAGCGGCACCAGCGTGTAGCCGGAGCGCTCGACCTTGCTGATCAGCTTGTCCATCTCCTGGCGGTGCAGCAGCAGCTTGCGGGTGCGCACCGCTTCCGGGCTGATGTGGGTCGACGCGGTGGGCAGGGCGCTGATGTGGGCGCCGAACAGAAACAGCTCGTCGCCACGGATGGTGACGTAGGCCTCCTTGATCTGCACGCGGGCGTCGCGGATCGCCTTCACTTCCCAGCCTTCGAGCACGATGCCCGCTTCGTAGCGGTCCTCGATGAAGTAGTCAAAAAAGGCTTTTTTGTTATCGGCTATGGTCATGGGGTTCGTAAATCAGCTGTAAACCCGTGCGGGTCGGTTAAACTACTGCTTCGCGTCAAAAAACGCGACTAATTCAACATCATAGCAAATGGTTAGCCAATGGCAGTAGTGCACAAATCAGTTTTCCTCGGTTACAGCGCCCAGCAGATGTTCGACCTGGTCGCCAACATCGATGACTATCCCAAATTTCTGCCGTGGTGCAGCGGCGTCGAGATCCGCGAGCGCCGCGACAACGTCGTGGTGGCCAGCATCGGCATCAACTACCATGGCGTCAAGCAAAGCTTCACGACCTCCAACGAGAACACGGCGCCGACCACCATCAAGATGAAGCTGGTCGACGGTCCTTTCAAGTGCCTGGATGGCGTGTGGACGTTCAAGGCGCTGCGCGAGGATGCCTGTAAAATCGAACTGGATATGCACTATGAATTCTCCGGCACCTTGCTGGACAAGCTGGTCGGGCCGGTGTTCGGCATGATCGCCAACAGCATGGTCGACTCCTTCTGCAAACGGGCGGAAACCGTCTATGGCGGCTGAACTGATCGACGTGCAAGTGTGCTATGCCAGCGACGCGGTGCAGTTTCTGCGCGCGCTGCGGGTGCCCGCGGGCACCACGCTGGAGCAGGCCATCGCCGCCAGCGGCGTGCTGGCCGAGGTGCCCGGCATCGACCTCACCACGATGCAGGTCGGCATCTACGCCAAGAAGAAGCCGCTGGACACGGTGCTGCGCGAACACGACCGCGTCGAAATCTACCGCCCGCTGATCGCCGATCCCAAGAACGCGCGCCGCCGCCGCAAGGCCGCCGCCTGACAGGGTATGCGGTCACATGTCGGCGGTGCGGCTAGCCGGTGGAGTGATCCAAGCCCTGGTCGGCAATTAAAAAAGAGGTAGCGGATAACAAGCTACAATATTGGCCAACCGAAAATATAGCGGAGCCAAATTGATCGAAACACACACCGCACCACAAATCCTGCACCGGGCCGGCGTCGTATTGCTGGTCGTCGGCGCGGTCGATATCGCCTATATGATCTGGTGCCTTTCCACCGGCGCCAGCTATTCCTACAGCATGACCATCCCCGCCGTGATCGCCGGCGTGTTGCTGATGCGCGGCAGCCTCAAGGCCGCCACCGCGCTGATCTGGATCGCCGCCATCCTGCTGCCGATGGCCGTGGCCAGCGGCGCCATGTCGCTGATGCAGCCGCTCGACCTGACCATGACCGAACTGCGCCTGGCGCCGGCGGCCCGTTTCGGCGCGGCGCTGCCGCTGGTGATCTTCTGCGCGCTGTTGTACTGGCTGTTGCAGCAGTTAGGCCGCCAGCCGGTGCAATCGGCGATCCAGACCACCGGCCGCAAGAAGCCCGCCATCAACGTGGCGCTGACCATCGGCGTGGCGCTGTCGATGCTGGCGCTGACCGGCAAACAGCTAGGACAGAACAGTGATTTAAAGAAGAAGGCGGAGCAGCTGGCGCAGGAAAAGCACGGCGCGCAGTTCCGCTATCACGCCACCAGCATCACCCCGCGCGACGATATGGAAGGCACCTTCGTCGAAGCCAAGGTCCAGGCGTGGAACCAGAACAGCGTCGACACCGTCGACGTGTTCTGGAAAGAGAAATGACGCAAGAGGACCGCGGCATCGCGTGAACCGCGATGCCGCGTGCGGGACGGCTTAGCGTCCGCTGATGTTGAGCGTACGCGCGTCCAGCTTCACCTTGACGGTGGCCGCAGGCTTGGCGCCCGCCGATTCGGCCAGGGTCACGATGTACTCGCCGCCGGCGATCTTCCAGGTCTTGCTGGCGCTGTCGTACATGGCCAGCAGGCGCGGATCGATCTTCACCTTGGCCTTGCCGCTGGCGCCGGCCTTCACCGCCACCTTGTCCCAGCCGCCCAGGCGCTTCGGCGCTTCCCAGCCGCCGGCCGCAGGCGACAGATACACCTGTCCAACCGCCTTGCCATCGCGCTTGCCGGTGTTTTGCACGTTGAAGGTGACGTCGATGCCGGCGCCGTCGGTCGATTTGTTCGCGCTCAGGTCCGCAAAGGCGAAGCTGGTGTACGACAGGCCGTAACCGAACGGGAACAGCGGCTTGTGGCCCTTCAGGTCGAACCACTTGTAGCCGACGGCCGCGCCTTCGATGTTGTAGTCGGTGGTGACCTTTTCCATGATGGCTTCATCCTTGGTCACCGCGTCGCCGTCGATCACCGGGCGTGGCAACTGCGCCACCGAGGCCGGGAAGGTGGCCGGCAGGCGTCCCGACGGATTGACTTCGCCGGTCAGCACGCGCGCGATCGCCGCGCCGCCGCTGGTGCCCGGATACCAGGCTTCGACCACGGCGCCGACGTTGTTCAGCCACGGCATGACGATCGGGCCGCCGGTCTGCAGCACCACGATGGTCTTGGCGTTGGCCTTGGCCACCGCCGAAATCAGCGCGTCCTGCTTGTTCGGCAGGTTCAGGTCCGGCGCGTCGATGGCTTCGGCCATCCACTGGTTGCCGAACACGATGGCGACGTCGCTGGACGCGGCCAGCTTGGCGGCGGCTGCGGCGTCCTTGCCGTCGTTGTACACCACCCTGGCGTTGGTGCGCGTGCTCAGCTCCTGCATCGGCGACGAGCGGTGGTAGACCATCGGACCAGGGAAGAAGGCCGGGCCTTCGTTGGCGACCGGCGACAGGCCGACCGGATAGACCTGGGCCGAGCCGCCGCCGGACAGCACGCCCACGTTGGCGTGGCCGCCGATGATGGCGATGGTGCGCACGTTGGCGCCGAGCGGCAGCAGGTCGTTGCTGTTCTTGAGCAGGACGATGGCCTCTTCGGCGTCCGCTTGCGAGATCTTGCCGTTGGCGGCGAAGTCGATGCCCGCGTCGTCGGTGGTCGGGGTGACCACCGGATGCTCGATCAAGCCGTTGGCGAACATGGCGCGGGTGATGCGCTTGACCATGTCGTCCAGGCGCGCCTGCGGCACGTGGCCGTTGACGACCGCTTCCTTCAGCGCTTCGTTGAAGTACGCCGATTTGTCGAACGGGTGGCCCGATTGCTGATCGAGGCCGTGCATCGCGGCGGGGACGGTGGAGTGGGTCGCGCCCCAGTCGGACATGACGTAGCCCTTGAAGCCCCAGTCCTGCTTCAGCACCTGGTTCAGCAGGTAGTCGCTCTCGCAGGCATAGGAACCGTTGACGCGGTTGTACGCGCACATCACCGAACCCGGATCGCCGCGCTCCATCGCGATCTGCAACGCCAGCAGGTCCGACATGCGGCCGGCGGTGTCGTCGATCTTGACGTTGACGTGATTGCGGTTGGTTTCCTGGTCGTTGAAGGCGAAGTGCTTCAAGGTCGAGACCATATGGTTCGACTGCACGCCGCGAATCTGCTCGCCGACCATGACGCCGGCCAGCAGCGGATCCTCGCCGCCGTATTCGAAGTTACGGCCGTTGCGCGGCTCGCGCAGCAGGTTGACGCCGCCCGCCAGCATGATGTTGAAGCCCGTCTTGCGCGCTTCGCTGCCGATCATCGCGCCGCCGGCGAACGCCAGTTCCGGATTCCAGGTGGCCGTCGTGGCCAGGCCGGAGGGCAGGGAGGTGCGCTGGTACGGTTTTTTCGATGCCGCCTGGGTGGCGACGCCGACGCCGGCGTCGGCCTGCCATTGCGGCGGCAGGCCCAGACGCTCGATACCCGGGATGAAGCCGGCCGAATCCTTGCGGCCTTCCTTCGGTGCGACGTGTTTTTTGGATTCGAAATCGGTGGAGAAGTAGCCGAACACGGTCTGGATTTTCTCATCCAGCGTCATCGCCTTGACCAGTTGCTCGGCACGGGCGTCCGGCGTCAGCTTTTTATCGAGCCATGGGCGCTTGGCGTCGGCGGCATGGGCCGCTCCGCTTAACGTGGAAGACAGCATGAGGGGATAAACCAGTGCCAGTGACAGCCAGAGACGCTTCTTCATACGATTGCTATGTCCTTATATTTCGATTTATAGGTCGGCGCGCGGGATTAAAACCTCGAGCGCGTATACTCCACCCGCAACGATACCGGTCACGCGCGGTTCAGGCAATCGTTTTCCGTCCAGCGTGACCTGAATTTCGCCCACGTCGGCGCGGCGGATCGACACGTCGAAGGTCGCGTAGCGGAACTGGCGTGTGACCTTGATGCCGTCCCAGTGCTTGGGCAGTTGCGGATCGACCAGCAAACCGTCGCTGTCGCCTTTCAAGCCGCACAGCCCTTCGATGAAGCAGCGGTAGGCCCACGACACGGTGCCGGTGTTGAACAACTGGCTGGAGCGGCCCGCCGTGCGCGGATATTGGTGGTACGCGCCGCGATAGTAGTTGGGGATGAACACCGGCAGTTGGCCGCGCTGCAGATAATCGGCCTCGCTCGGGCCGGGGATCATCTGGCGCAGCAGTTTGTAGGCGCGGTCGCCTTCGCCGACCGTGTACAGGCTGTAGATGTAGAAAATCGATGCGTGGTTGTAGACCGCGCCGTTTTCCGCCGAACCGGGGTGTTTTTGCGTCACGCGGCCTACATCGTCGCGCATGGCGCTGTAGGGCGGCGCGAACATCGCCACGCCGTACGGCGTATCCAGTTGCTCCTCGATCTGCGCCATCATCGCCGCGCGTTTGCCGGCATCTGCCGCGCCGCCTAGCATCGCCCACGCCTGTGGGTTCAGATAGATGCGGCCTTCCTTGTCCTTGCTGATGCCGAAGGTGACGTTGTCGTCGGTGATGCCGCGCGCGTACCAGTCGCCGTCCCACAGGTGTTCGTTGGCCGCGCGGTTGACCGCCACGGCGCCGGCGCGGAAGTGCTTCGCGCTTTCGGCCAGCGAGGCGCTGGCGCCGCTTTTCTCGCAAATCTCCGCCCACAGGTTCAGCGCGTAGGCGGTGGCCACGGTCAGCCAGCCCGACACGCCGCGCCCCTTGTAGCCGACCATGTTCATCGGATCGCACCAGTCGCCCTGGGCGATGTAGCTCAAGCCGCGCTGGTCGCGCGCCTGCAGCAGCCAGTCCATGGCGCTACTCATGCGCTCGGAGACGGTAAGGGCGACCCCGCTGTCGTGGCCGACCACGTCCTCGTTGAGAATGTCGTAGTCGCCCGTTTCGTCCAGATACACCTTCAGCGCCACCGGCAGCCACACGCAATGGTCGGTGTGCGGCACCTGGTTGATGTATTTGAGCTCCGCGCCCTCGGCCAGCAAGATCCCGTCCGGCATCGCGCCGCTGGCCTCCTGCTGCGACAGCGCGTGCAGGAAGGCATGGCGCATCACGCCGGGCTTGATGAAGCTCATGCCCATATTGTCCTGCAGGTAGTTGCGGGTCTGCGGATCGGTGCTGAGGCGATTGACGTCGCCGTGGTAGAACACTTGGCGCGGCAGCCAGTTGTTGACGAAATTATCTAGCTCCTTGTCGGGCGTCTCGATGCGCAGGCATCCGCGTCCGCCGGCGATATAGTCGGCGTAGTCCTTGCGGGCGGCGTCGAAGGCGGAGGCGCCCAGGTATTTTTCGCGCATGGCGATGATTTCGGCATCGTCGAAGGCCGGGCCGAAGATGAAGCGGTAATCCTGCGCCTGGCCCTCCGCCAGCGCCAGGCGGTATTGCACCACGGCGGCCGGCGTCTCGTAGCGCGCGTCGCCGTTGACCAGCAACGGCTCCTGGATCGCGCTCGGATAATGCAGGCCGCCTTCGCCCTCGAACGCCTGCTGCTGCACCTCCCACGCCACCGGCGCCTGCTCGCACAGGAAGTAGGTCTTGTCCTTGAAATCCTTCTGCTTGAAGTAGTCGGTGACCTTTTGATACGGTGTCACGCTGCTTGCCACCACGCCGCCCAGATCCTCGCGATACTCGCCCGACTGGTTCATCCACGACATGTAACCGATCGGGAAGTAGGGATAGACACTGAGCTTGCGCGCGCGGCCCGACAGATTGGTCACGCGCAGCGACCACAGTTCCACCACGTCGGTGGTCGGAATGCTCAATGTCAGTTCGATCCTCAGGCCCAGGTGCTCGATGGTCCATTCGATGTCGCTTTTGCCGACCGAGAAATTGAAGCTGTCGACCGGCGTGCGCACCGGCTCGTACGGCGCCGAGAACAACTCGCCCGTTTCCTCGTCCTTGATATAGAAGAAGCGGCCCGGGTGATGGGCGTAGTAGTTCTGCTCCGGTTGCATGAAGGTCTTGGCCTCCAGGTTGGGCGCGTAGGCGTACTTGGCGGGTTCCGGCTGCATGTACTGGGCGACCGCGTAGCCACGGCAGGTCACCTGGATCATCATTTTCTGGTTCCACAGGAAGCCGGCGGCGCGCGGCATGGCCGTGGCGCTGGTCAGTTCGAAGCGGTCGCCATTGTGGGTTGGGCGTAGCATGAGACGGTCTCCGTATTAAAGCTGAATGAGGTGTTAAGTTATGCGGGTTTGGCTTTGCGTTCTTCCAGCTCGGCCTGGATCTGCACCAGCTTGGTGTTATCCAGGTTATAGAAGAACATGACCGCGACGGCCAGCGCCGCGAAGGCGGCCGGAATGAACGACATCAGCCAGACGATGCCGGCCTGCGAGCCGACCGACTGCGCCGCGTTGGCGACATAGCCGAGCTGCGTGAACAGCGAGCCGATGACCGCGACCGCGATCGCGGTGCCCAGCTTTTGCGAGAAGGTGGCGGCGGCGAAGGTCATCGCGGTGGCGCGGCGGCCGGTGCGCCATTCGTTGTAGTCGGCGGTGTCGGCGTACATCGAGAAGGCCAGCGGCGACTTCGGCCCCAGCGCCAGGCCCATGCCGATCTGCAGCGCGAACATCAACGTGACCTGGTCCTTGGGCACGAAGAAGAAGGCCGACGACAGCACGGCGGTCACGCTCATCAAAATCATCATCAGCTTCTTCTTGTCGACGAAGCGGGTGAGGAAGGGCGTGATCGAGGCGCCGATGGCGGCCGAGATCATATATGCCGGCACGAAGCCCTGCATCAGCTCCGGGCGTCCCACCACATATTTGAAGTAGTAGGCCGCGCTGGTGGTGCGCAAGGTGATCGTGATCATGATGATCAGCGCCAGGAAGAACAGCACCACCCACGGCCGGTTCTGCGACAGGTCGCGGATGTCCTGCGCGACGTTGGATTTTTGCGAGGGCGCCGGCGCGATGCGTTCGCGCGTGTTCAGGAAGGTCAGCACGAACAGGCCGGAGGCGAACACGCTCCACACCAGCATCGTCAACTGCCAACCCAGTTTGTCGTCGCCGGCGCCCAGCCACGACACCATCGCCGGCGTGGCGGCGGTGACCAGGGTGCCGCCGGCGAAGGCGAAGATGAAGCGCAGGCCGTTGACGGTGGAGCGTTCCTGCGGATCGGCCGACAGCACGCCGGACAACGCGTTGTAGGGGATGTTGATGCAGGTGTAGCAGACCATCATCAGCAGATAGGTGCCGTAGGCCCAGATGATCTTGCCGTCCTCGCCCAGGTCCGGCGTGGTGTAGGTGAGGATGGCGGCGCAGGCCAGCGGCACCGGCACCCATACCAGGTAGGGGCGGAACTTGCCGAAGCGGGTGGTGGTGCGGTCGGCGGCGGCGCCGATCATCGGGTCGGTGAAGGCGTTGATGATTTTGATCGTAAACATCATCGACGCCGCCGCACCGGCCGAGATGCCGAACACGTCGGTGTAGTAGATCAGCAGGAAGGTGGCGATATTGGTCCAATAAAAATTGAAGCCCATATCGGCGATGCCGTAGCTGATCTTTTCACGCCAGGTCAGTTGTTTATTCACAGTCGCCTTGTTTTAACGGTCGATGACAGTCTGATGCCGTCGATTCTTGCACATGTAAAAACAGGCAGTGAAGCCGGAACTCCACTGCCCGAACAGGGCGGATCGCTGATGCCGTGCACGGGCGCGCATGCTTGCGCACGGGTCAGAGGGAGACGCCGCCCCGAGAGAGCTCGGTTTGCGGCCGTCAGCCGGGGGCTGGCGGCGCGAATTTGGGGGTAACGCTGGTAGCGGTAACTGTGGCGGATGTCATCGTGTCTCCTGCTTGGTTGTTTTTAAAATCTCCCGCACCAGCTCGGAAGGGGCCTTGCTGATGTCGAGCACGATGCCGGCTTCGTCGGCCTGCAGCGGTTCCAGCGATGCCAACTGGCTGTCCAGCAGCGAGGTCGGCATGTAGTGTCCGGCGCGCGCCGCCATGCGCGAGGCGATCAATTCGCGCGGCCCGTGCAGATGGGCAAAACGCAGTTGCGGGTCGGCGCCGCGCAGCAGGTCGCGGTAGCGGCGCTTCAGGGCCGAGCACGACAGCACCAGGCCGGCCTGGCGGTCGCGCGCCGCGATGATCTCGGCGTGCAGCGCCTTCAGCCAATCGGCGCGGTCGCCGTCGGTCAGCGCCATGCCGGCCGACATCTTGGCGACGTTCGCATACGAGTGATAGGCGTCGCCCTCCAGGTATGGCGCGCCCAGCGCGGTGGCCAGTTGCAGCCCGACCGAGCTTTTGCCGCAGCCGCTCACGCCCATGACGACCCAGCGGACCTGCGTTGTTTGATTACTCATATTCGTATAGTGATGTTAGCGCTAACAGATTGTTTGTAGTGTAAGCTTTTGCCGCGATTTGTAAACAAGAATCTATGGTGCGCCGCATCAATGCGCGAATCTATCGCGCCCCGCATTACCGCGACGCGGCTGGCGGGCTGCCAGGGCTCAGGCGCTTTCCCGCGCCATCAGCGTGAAGCCCAGGTCGATCTGGCGCGTCGGCGGCACCTCGCCCTTGATCACCGCGCGCAGCAGGGTGGCCGCCTCGAAGCCGATGCGGTAGCGCGGCGTGCCGATGGTGGTCAGCGACGGATTCATCCACGCCGACGCCGGCAGGTCGTTGAAGCCGCAGATCGCCAGCTGGGTCGGCACCGAGATGCCGCGCCGCTGGCATTGATAGATGGCGCCGTGCGCCAAGTCGTCGTTGCAGCAGAAGATGGCGTCGCAGTCGGGCGCCTGGGCCAGCATGCGCCCCAGCAGCTCCGCGCCCAGCGCGATGGTCGACGGCTCCGCCACCATGACCTCCAGACGGACGTCGGCCAGGCCGGCCTCGTTCATGGCCTGGCGGTAGCCCTCGGCGCGGCGCAGGGTCCGCTCGTCGAGCTGGGCGCCGATGAAGCCGATGCGCTTGTGGCCCTTGTCGAGCAGATAGCGCGTCATCGCCTGGCCCGCCTGGAACTGCGAAAAGCCCACCGTCAGCTGGGCCGGGTCGGTGGACATGTCCATCATCGACACCACCGGCACGCGCGAGTTGGTCAGGATCTGCTGCACCCGGTCGCTGTGCGACAGGCCCGACAACAGCATGCCGTCCGGATTCGACTGCAGGTAAGTGCCGATCAGCTTTTCCTCCTCCTGGTCCGAATAGCGGGTGTTGCCGATCAGGATTTGATAGTCGTCGGCGTCGAGCGCGTCCTGGATGCCGGCCAGCACTTCCGTGAACACGGCGTTCGACAGCGACGGCACCAGCACCGCGATCACCTTCGACTGCGACGAGGCCAGCGCGCGGGCGGCGCGGTTGGGCACGTAGCCCAGTTCGATGACCGCCTTGTCGACCCGGTCGCGCAGCGCCTGCGACACCATGTCCGGCTGGGTGATCGCGCGCGACGCGGTCATGGTCGCCACGCCGGCATGTTTGGCCACCATCGCCAGAGTGATGCGGCCGCTGGCGCGGCTTCTGCCCGCTTGTGATTTCGTCATCAGTAATACTTATAGTGGTATTGATAGCGATATCATACGGCAGCTTACGCCGAAAGGGAGAGGGGGAAAGTGCTTATTGGCAGCCAGCCAACACTTTTTGATTCTTTTTACCCATTTCGGCGCGCTCCTGGTCGCTCAGGACGGCGCGCTCGCCGTTTTTATCGACATTGACCATGCGCATGCCCTGGTCCAGCGCCCGCTGGTTTTGCCGCGCGGCCTCGCAGTTGGCGGCGGCGTCGGCTTTTTGTTGCGCTTCCTCGGCGGTTTTGCGTTCGGCGGCGGCGGCGTCGGCGCGGCGCTTGTTGAAGGCATCGTTGCGTTCGGCCAGTGTGGGAGGGGGCTTGGCTCCGGCGTCGGTCGCCGGGGTGGCGGCCGCCGGCGGCGTATCGGCTTCCGGCGGTGCGGCGTTGGGGTTGAACGGGACCTTGCCCGGCGCCTTCAAAATGCGCTTTTCGGGCACCGACGGCGGAGGCGGGCGGTCCGACAATTGCTTGACGCCCTTGTCATCGATCCAGATGTACTGCGCGAGTGCCGCGCGCGGCAGGCCCAGCGCCAGCACGAGCAGCAGGGCGGAAGATTTGGCGAGCGGGAAGTGCGCTCGGCGCGTACTGCGAAGGTGGTCCATGGTGCGCTCCGGTAACTATGGAGCTGATTTCGCCATGATTCGGCCCGGGTGTCAACCGATGTCGTGTGAGGCGCCGGGTGGCGTCGACCGGTGTCGACGCCACCTTTCATACTGCCGGCGTGTTAAGCCAGCCTGCTGCTTATGCCGCCAGTGCCGCGTCGGCTGCCTTCTTGCGGCCTTTGAAACGCGCGCAAAGGCCGAGAGCGGCCAAGCCCGCGCCCATCATGGCGAACGGTGGCAGCTCAGGCACAGGGCTCACGGCAGGCGCCGTGTCGAACGACACCGTCAACGCGGTGATGCTCATCGAACCATAGGCGGGATTCGTGTCCAGGCTGTAGAACATATAGGCGATGAGGCGATCATAGCTGCCGCTGGCCTCGCTCGCATTGGAGCTGAACGACAAAGTGCCGCTCGTCGGCGCGGTGGTGGGCGCGCTGCTGGCGCTACCTTGGGCGTTGCCGACCAGGTCGGCGGCATACGGTCCGCAACTGTCGCAGTACGGCGACAGCACGTCGATGCTGGCGCGCGCGTACGCGTTGTAGGTGCCATCGTAAGGCCATGGGCCGGGCGGCGTCTCCAACTGGTATTGCACTTCCATTGTGAAGCTCAGTTTGCCCGTGAGGACTTTGCCCTCGTGCGCGGTGACGTCGAACGCGTGTTTGAAAGAGGTGTGGTTTGGAATGCCGTCTTCGACATACGGGCCGCTGGCAAAGGTGAACGTGTTGCCGCTGTTTGAAACAAGGTTGAAGCCGGAGAACCAGACGTCGACGTCGGCGCCTTGGGCGGTGTCGGCAATGGCCGGAGCCGCTGTCGCGACAATCAGCGCCGCCGCGGAAAACAACTTCATGATCGATTTTTTCATATACACCCTTGTATGATTGGATTGTCCGCCCCTGATTGATATTAAATAACCAAGAGTCGGCGGCACTATACCTAGTTTGTCAAACGAGCAAACTCTCAAAATGTAACATTGTTAAAATAATTATATGGGCGGCGAAGGGCGCGGGGAGAAGTTCCAGACAGAACACCGCTTTTTCTGTATAATCTGCTTTTGCGCCTATAGGAATTGCTATGCGTCTTCTCCAAAAAGCACTCACGTTCGATGACGTGCTTCTCGTCCCAGCGTACTCGAATGTTCTGCCTGCCGATACGTCCCTCAAAACTCGTCTGACCCGCAATATCACGTTGAATATTCCGCTGCTGTCGGCGGCGATGGACACCGTGACCGAAGGTCGTCTGGCGATCGCCATGGCGCAAGAGGGCGGCATCGGCATCATCCACAAGAATTTGAATCCGAAGGACCAGGCGCGCGAAGTGGCCAAGGTCAAGCGTTTCGAGGCCGGCGTGCTGCGCGATCCGATCACGATCCCGCCGACGATGAAAATCCGCGACGTCATCAAACTGACCGAGCAGTACGGCATCTCCGGCTTCCCGGTGGTCGAAGGCAAGGAAGTGGTCGGCATCATCACCAACCGCGACCTGCGTTTTGAACAGGAACTGGACGCCGAAGCGCGCGCCAAGATGACCCCGCGCGAAAAGCTGGTGTTCATCAAGGAAAGCGGCGATGGCGCCGACCGTGACGAAGCCAAGCGCCTGATGAACAAGCACCGCCTCGAGCGCGTGCTGGTCGTCAACGACGCGTTCGAACTGCGCGGCCTGATCACCGTCAAGGACATCCAGAAATCGACCGAGCACCCGCTGGCGTCGAAGGATTCGCAAGGCAAGCTGCTGGTCGGCGCCGCCGTCGGCGTCGGCGCCAAGGACGAGGAACGCATCGAGCTGCTGGTCGCCGCAGGCGTCGACGTGCTGGTGGTCGACACCGCCCACGGCCACTCGCAGGGCATCCTCGACCGCGTGAAATGGATCAAGACCAAGTTCCCGCACGTGGACGTCATCGGCGGCAACATCGCCACCGCCGCCGCCGCCAAGGCGCTGGTCGAATACGGCGCCGACGCGGTCAAGGTCGGCATCGGCCCGGGCTCGATCTGCACCACCCGTATCGTCGCCGGCGTCGGCGTGCCGCAGATCACCGCCATCTCCAATGTCGCCGAAGCATTGGAAGGTACCGGCGTGCCATGTATCGCCGACGGCGGCATCCGCTTCTCGGGCGACATTTCCAAGGCGCTGGCCGCCGGCGCGTCGACCGTGATGATGGGTTCGATGTTCGCGGGCACCGAAGAGGCGCCGGGCGAAGTGATCCTGTACCAGGGCCGCTCGTACAAATCGTATCGCGGCATGGGTTCGCTGGGCGCGATGTCGGACGGTTCGGCCGACCGCTACTTCCAGGACGCCACGATGAAGGCCGACAAGTTCGTGCCCGAAGGTATCGAAGGCCGCGTCGCCTACAAGGGCAGCGTGCTGGCGATCATCTTCCAGCTGGTCGGCGGCGTGCGTCAATCGATGGGTTACTGCGGCTGCGCCACCATCGACGAACTGCGCAACAAAGCCGAGTTCGTCGAAATCACCTCGGCCGGCATGCGCGAATCGCATGTGCACGACGTGCAAATCACCAAGGAAGCGCCGAACTACCGTTCCGGCGACTAACCAGTCCTTGCAACGCCGGCTTCCAGTAAGCCGGCGTTTTTCCATTCCAGACCTCTTCTGTAGATATCCATGCATTCTAAAATCCTCATTCTCGATTTCGGCTCCCAAGTCACCCAACTGATCGCCCGCCGCGTGCGCGATTCCGGCGTGTTCTCCGAGGTGTTTCCGTACGACGTCAGCGACGAATTCGTGCGCAACTACGGCGCCGCCGGCGTAATCCTGTCGGGCAGCCACAACTCCACGTTGGACGGCGACTCGCCGCGCGCGCCGCAAGCCGTGTTCGAGCTGGGCGTGCCGGTGCTGGGGATCTGCTACGGCATGCAGACGATGGCCGCGCAGCTGGGCGGTAAAGTGGAAAACGGCCTGGTGCGCGAATTCGGCTACGCCGAGGTGCGCGCGCGCAGCCACACCAAACTGCTCGACGGCATCAACGACTTCGTCACCGACGAAGGCCACGGGATGCTGAAGGTGTGGATGAGCCACGGCGACAAGGTGCTGGAAATGCCGCCGGGCTTCGTCCTGATGGGCAATACGCCTAGCTGCCCGATCGCCGCCATGGCGAACGAAGAGAAGCATTTCTACGGCGTGCAATGGCACCCGGAAGTGACCCACACGGTGCAGGGCAAGGCCATGCTGGGCCGCTTCGTGCACGAGATCTGCGGCTGCAAATCGGACTGGAACATGCCGGACTACATCTCGGAAGCGGTCGAGAAAATCCGCGCGCAAGTGGGCACCGACGAGGTCATCCTCGGCCTGTCCGGCGGCGTCGATTCGTCCGTGGCCGCCGCGCTGATCCACCGCGCCATCGGCGACCAGCTGACCTGCGTGTTCGTCGACCACGGCCTGCTGCGCCTGAACGAAGGCCAGATGGTCATGGACATGTTCGCCAAGAACCTGGGCGTCAAGGTGATCCGCGTCGACGCCGAGGACCAGTTCATGGGCCACCTGGCCGGCGTGGCCGACCCGGAACAAAAGCGCAAGATCATCGGCCGCGAATTCGTCGAAGTGTTCCAGGTCGAATCGGGCAAGCTGGTCAACGCCAAATGGCTGGCGCAGGGCACCATCTACCCGGACGTGATCGAATCGGCCGGCAAGGGCAAGAAGGGCCAGACCATCAAGAGCCACCACAACGTCGGCGGCCTGCCGGAGACCATGAAGCTCAAGCTGCTCGAGCCGCTGCGCGAACTGTTCAAGGACGAGGTGCGCAAGCTGGGCGTCGCGCTGGGCCTGCCGCATGACATGGTTTATCGTCATCCGTTCCCTGGTCCTGGCCTGGGCGTGCGCATCCTCGGCGAAGTGAAGAAGGACTTCGCCGACCTGCTGCGCCGCGCCGACGCCATTTTCATCGAAGAGCTGCGCAACACGCCGTACGAGGCGGTGGTGGTGCCGGGCTTCGATCAGGACAGCGTGCCGACCAACTGGTACGAAGCGACCAGCCAGGCGTTCGCGGTGTTCCTGCCGGTTAAATCGGTGGGCGTGATGGGCGATGGCCGCACGTATGAATACGTCGTCGCGCTGCGCGCGGTGCAGACGCAGGACTTCATGACCGCGCACTGGGCGCACCTGCCGCACGCGCTGCTGGGCAAGGTGTCGAACCGCATCATCAACGAGGTGCGCGGGATTAACCGGGTGGTGTACGACATCTCGGGCAAACCGCCGGCGACGATCGAGTGGGAATGATCTTTAGCCCGGCAGCCGTTGGCAACGCCGGGTAAATGGATGAGACTAAGCCCCTGATTTTCAGGGGCTTTTTTCATTTTGGCTGGCGAGGTCTGGCAAACACGAGCAACGGCGAGCGGATTCTTTTGATGGTAGTCATGATGGTATCGCCAGTTCTGAATCATGATTGGTGCCAACAGATACCATCATGTGCTCTTGCGATGTGATGGTATTTGTGATGGTGTTTTTCGACGTAAGCAATTGGTTTAAAAGGGTATTTCAAAGGGTGAATTAGGGTCTGCGCTTGATGGTATTTTTCTTGAATTTTAGGTAGCAATGGCTGTCTAACGTCTATCAACGAAGAGCCTTAAGTCCCTGATTAATAATCAGAAAAATTGAATCTGATGGTATACGTTGGAGCTCAAATGCTGACGGATGCAAAGCTGAAATCGCTAAAGGCTGCGGAGCGCGACTATAAAGTCGCCGACCGTGACGGCATGTATGTGACGGTGACTCGTTCCGGAGGCATTTCCTTCCGATACAACTATCGCCTTAACGGGCGGCAGGAGACCGTAACGCTGGGGCGCTATGGGGTGGGCGGCATGAGCCTACGGGAGGCGCGGGAGGCGCTTGCAGTGGCACGCAAGGCCGTCAGTGAAGGCCATTCGCCAGCCCGTCAAAAGCAGCAGCTATCCCAGCAGCGGAAGGCGCAGGAATCGTTTTCTGTTTGGGCAGAAAGGTGGCTTGAGAAATACAAGATGGCCGAATCAACGCGCGCGATGCGGCGCTGGACCTACGAACGTGATCTCAAAGGTGCATTCGGTTCGCTACTATTGTCAGAGATCAGCCCGGGCCTACTGCGTGACCTGTGCGACAAGATCGTGGCACGGCAAGCGCCAGCAGTTGCCGTGCACGCGCGCGAGATTGTCATGATGGTGTTCCGCTATGCTGAGTCTCGCGGAGAAAAACACCCCAATCCTGCGGATCAGGTGCCACCATCCTCCATCGCGACGTTCGAGCCTAGAGACCGTACCCTGACGCCCGCAGAGATCAAAATATTCTACAAGTATTTGGACCACACACCATGCGCTGCTCATCTGCGCTTGGCGTGCAAGATGCTTCTTTTGACGATGGTCCGTAAGTCTGAATTGACTGAAGCAACTTGGTCAGAATTCGATTTTGAAAAAGCGTTATGGACGATTCCCGGAGCGCGCATGAAACGGAGAAATCCGCATAACTTGTATTTGTCTCGCCAGGCCATGGATATTTTGATTGCTTTCAAGACTTGCGCCGGCGGCTCACGATATGTCCTACCCTCTAGATACGACCCTGACAGGCCGATGAGTGCGGCAACTTTGAACGTTGTGCTCGCGTCAGTTGCCCAGAATGCTCGTAACGATGGCTGCGAGTTGGATAGCTTTTCGCCACATGACCTGCGGCGCACCGCGTCGACACTGCTGCATGAGGCGGGCTTCAACACTGACTGGATAGAGAAGTGTCTGGCTCATGAGCAAAAGGGGGTTAGGGCTGTATATAACAAGGCGGAGTATGCGGAACAGCGACGGGACATGTTACAGAAGTGGGCGGATATGATTGATACGTGGAGCCACTAAGTTTCGCGAGATAGTTGGACATCCATTAGCGCTGTCGGTTCTTCACGGCTGGTGCATCGGCTTGAGCCCCAGCTTTTTTTTTCGCTTCAATCCACGCATCGATCTCGTCCAGATCCCAAGCAACCAAGCTCTGACTGATTGTGAACCGCCTTGGAAATTCACCACGCTTCTCCATGTCAAGTATGGTGCGTTCCGATAGTGGGACCTTCTGCAGTAATTGTTTCCGCTTTATGAGCACGCGTCCTGGCGTCGTCAGATCTACGGGTGTAAGAGGGCGGAGGCTCATTGTATGTTGCCGATGTAAAGAGTTTGTCCTGCTATAAGAATACCTGCGCTGCCAGCAGCGCAGGACCGCGATATTAGCTACTTGTTGACGGCTCCAGTTTCAGATGTCCACGGCCCGCCTCACCGGCACGCGATCGGTGGGTAGTCTATGTTGATTGGCGCAGTCATCCCTAGCGGATGCGAATGGCTCGGCTAAGGTTTGCCGGTCTTGAAGGGCTTTCCCTAGCGCTGGGCAAAAATTCTTCACGGCCCGTAAGGGCACCGTTTCGCGCAACGAGCGTAGCGGCTCTGGTTCTAAGGAGTAACTGGTGTGCACGAATTGCATATCGGGTTCCAACGCTACGGCAATTGAGTAACCCTCTCCATCCGAACTGAACACGTAGGCGCCGCCTGACCCGCTGCATAGCGCCATGGCCAAGGCGTGGTGCAAGCCCTGCAGGGCAATACGGTCACCGACAATCGCTGCCACGTTATCGAAACGCGCTGGACTCATGAGGTGTAAGGTACGTTCACTCATTTTCCCCTCCGGAATTGCTCTAATCTGTAGTTGAAGAATAGTGTGAGAGCTCAAGAAAATTCTACTCAAATTTTGTCTTATGGCCTAAGTACAAAATACACCCTCTGTGGTGATGGCCTGTGATGCAGATCATGAACTGGTGGGCGCGGAGTGGGACGGCAGCCATGAGGAAATATAGATCCCAACCCGCTGAGCTCTTCCATGCAGCCGGGAGGACTGCCTGTTTACAGGCACTCTTCCGAGTAATGAAGTGGTCACGTTAAGCGCTTGTTGTATTTTGTATGAGATCCACTATAAAAAAGATCTGCCGGTGATTGCCATATTCTGACGCACATCAGGATCGGCGTGAAGAAGTGGAGTTACATAGAGTCTACGCGGCGGAACTGAGCGATTTGAATGGCTTCGTCACACGACGACCTTGTAGAGACCGACCTTGTATCTGTAGTCTGGTCTTTCTAATTTCAGCAAGTGGGGGCAGAATATGACAAGTTATGACTTTTCTGGAACGTTTGTCTCGCGCGATGATCCAATATTCGACGAGATCGTTGCGTCGGCGTACGGTGTCCTGCCGCGCCCGCTTTGCATGTGCCAACCGAGAGGTGTCGAAATGTACGTAGCGCGCGCAGGCGAGCGCTACGTCATCAAGAGGATGCCCGACAGCGGAAGTTCTCACCAGTTGGTGTGTCCGTCTTATGAGTCGCCGCTTGAGTTGTCAGGCATGGGCGAGGTGATGGGAACAGCGATTCAGACCAATCCAGATGATGGTACCACGTCCCTGAAGTTCGACTTCTCCATGTCCCGAAAGGGCGGGAGCGGGCGGGGACAGGCCGCCTGCGGACATGTGGCAGACCAGGTACGCACCGATGGCGCGAAGTTGACGCTGCGTAGCGTCTTGCACTTCCTCTGGAGCGAGGCGGGGTTCCATAAATGGTTTCCGGCGATGGCAGGTAAGCGTTCTTGGCCAGTTATTAGAAAGCACTTGATGGCGGCTGCGCAAGATAAGGTCGTCAAGAATGCACGCCTGAGCGACCTGCTATACATCCCTGAGCCTTTCACTGTTGAGCAGAAGGACGCAATTCAGAGGCGCCGCGCGGCCCTGTTCAAGCAGGCAGGAAAATCCGACAGTGGCATTGGCCAATTCATGCTGTTGTTGGCCGAAGTTAAGGAAATCGGCGAGGCGCGCTTTGGCAAGAAGTTGATCGTTAAGCACGTTCCGGAGTGCGCATTCCTATTGCATGAAGACATAGCCAAGCGACTTGCGACGCGCTTCGCGGGCGAGCTTGAAATGTGGAGCGCGATGAACGACGTTCGTCTCGTCGCGCTTGGTACCTTTAGCGTTAGCTCGAACGGCATCCCAGCCATCGAAGCGATTACGCTTATGCTTACCACCGAACAGTGGATACCAATCGAGAGTGGCGCCGAGAAATCGTTGGTTGACCGGCTGGTTGCGGAAAAGCGTCAGTTTGAGAAGGGGTTGCGTTACAACCTCGCGGTTGATAAGGTCATAGCCAGCGCTGTCCTGGTCGATACGGCGTCTCCTGTCGCGTTGTACGTTGTGTCCGCTGATAAATCGGCCGGCTTCGACCGGGATCTGGATCGTCTGAAGCGTGACAGCAAACTGGCGTCATGGACTTGGGATCCGGCCACCGGGACAATGCCGAATTTTCCGTTGTCCGAGCATATTGACAGTCTGCTTAAATCGCAAGCTACGATACGTTCGTCCGCCGGCTCGACGCCCAGGCCCGTCAATTAATCTCCGGGAGCCGGCTTGAGACTGGTAACATTTTGCTAGGGAAGCGCTGATTTAATCGCCGCCGCAGTGGCCCAAGTGATCTGTAAGCTGTCAAAATAGTGGCTCCTTTCCA
>NZ_JBWKQJ010000016.1:0-103439 GCF_059418705.1 Duganella sp. GW821-FHT07F09
GTTTTTAGGATTGAAAGTTAACAGGTACCCACTCTGTTTACAAGCAATATTTGAGGGGAAGGCTCAGGGTCAGGTCCGACATTCGGACATTTTGGAACTTTCCCTCCGTTCGAAAGTTCCAAATTTTCGTCTTTTGTCCGAATGTCGGACCTGACCCCCGGCTGTTACGCTGTGCGCTGGCGGCGCCGCGCGGCGATGCTCAGCGACAGCGCCGAGACCAGGAAGTAGAACGCGCCGAAACCTGCGTAGCCGGCGACGGTGGCGATCGATGGCTCCGCCGGCAACTGGGCTTGGGAGATGAAGAACGCTCCGGCAAGCGCCGATTGCGCGCCGCTCAGTATCATCGCCCATTGCGCGCCGTGGCTTTTCCAGCGGCGCAGCGCGGTGCCGAGCTGCAGCAATCCTGACCCGATGGCCCAGGCGCCGAACACAACCAACACCCGGTGCATGTCCGGCAGGCTGACCGCGATCGCCAACGCGACGGCAAGGCTCACGAGGACGTTGATCAGCTGGGTACGGTTCCGCGCCAGCCCGCCGCTGCGTTTGCCGTCGATGAAATTGGCCAGCGCGTCCCATGCCGGATAGCCGATCAGCAGCAGCGCGCTGGCGGTAGCCGAGTTTTTGCCTATCGTTATCGCCGCGATGAGCCATAGCGCCGAAAAAGCCGCGCGGACATAGTAGTAGCGGTTGAGCCAGTTTTCCTGCGCCGCCGGGATGTTGATATTTACTTGCTGAGACATAATATTTTCCGTTTATGTGCTACCTACTAGTTGGTAGGTATTGAGGTTAAAAAAACCGATCCCTAAGCGCATCAGCGCTTAGCGGCTCGATGAAACTACGGTTGCGATAAATACCGCGCCAACTGGGCGCTGGCGATGGTGCCGAACATCGAGCCGTCGCCATAGGCGCGCGCCGACAGCATCGCGCCGTGAACCGTGGCCATGAAGATCTCCGCCTCGACCTGCGGCGTGTAGGCCGCCTGGATCGTTCCTCGCCGTATCGCCTCGGCGAGCACCGAGGCCAGCCAACCCGAGAGGAACCGGAAGTGGGCGCGCACTTCGATCGCCACCTCTTCCGGCAAAATTGGCAATTCGCCCGCCAGCAGGGCGCAGACGCAAAACGGCGCGCTCAGATCTTCGATGCATTTCGACCAGTGCTGGATGTACGCGCGCAGCTGCTCCACCGGATCGGCAATGGCTTGCTGGAGATGGCCCAGCCCTTCCTCCGTGGCTTGGCGGTGTTGCACCACGAGCGCCTTGACCAGATCCACCTTGTTCGGGAAATGGTGGTGGATGCTGGCCTTGCGTATACCGACCACCTCGGCGATATCGGCGTAGCTGAAGCCGTTATAGCCTCCGGCGATGATCAGTCCCCGTGCACAGGAGACGATTTCTTCGGCGGTATTGGATAATTTACTCATGCGTGAATGCTACCTTCTAGTAGGTAGGCTGGTCAAGAACTATTTGGATAGCGGTCCTGACCGGTGACACCGCTGTCGCCGGGCGACTAGTTCTCGCGCCTCGCTGGGAATTACGGCTGCCGTGTCGAAACGGGCGATGCGCCTTGCCGGTAGCCGTCGGTCAGGGTGTTGAGGAAGGCCACCAGGTCGGCGATGTCGCGTTCGCTCAGGGACGGCGCGCCGCCCGGGCGGCCGCCGAACGGCGCGTCCATGTTGACGTTGGCCTCCAGCCCGGCCGGCTGGTCGTCGAACTTGCGATCCTTGTACCACTTCATCGGCGTCGTATCGCGCGTGGCGTAGAAGCGCACCACGTCCTCCAGTCGGCTAAAGCTGCCATTGTGGAAGTAGGCCTTGCGTAGCGCGACGTTGCGTAGCGATGGCGTTTTGAAGCGGCCGCAATATTCCTTGTGGTCCTTGAGGTCGGTGCGGTCCGGGCCGCACAGGCCGAGGTCGTAGTGGCGCGGGTCGGCGTTGACCAGCAGCTTGCGGTTGCGCGGCACGCCGATGTTGATCAAGCCATAGTCGGTGAACTGCGGGAACACGCCGCCCGGCGAGATGCGGCTGATGTGGCAGGACGCGCAGTTGCCCTTGGTTTCGTCGTTGAACACCTGCAGCCCACGCAACTCCGGCGCCGACAGCGTGGCCTGCTTGCGCAGGAACGCGTCGTACTTGCTGCTGTAGGGATAGAAATCGGCCGGGCTTTCCTGGAACACCTCCAGCGCCATCAGCGCGCCCTGCAAGGCGGCGTTGGGCCGGGCGAAGATGTCTTCGCCGTACACCTCCTTGAACTTCGCCGCCAGCGGACTGGCCCGCAGCCGCGCCAGCACCGCCGCCTCGTCCTTGTTGCCCATCTCGCGCGCCGACAGAAGCGGCCCCAGCGCCTGCTCGTGCGCCGACCGCGCGCGGCCGTCCCAGTCGTGGCCGCCGGTGGGGCCGGCGTCGGTGCTGTCGTCGCCGTCGTCGTCATGGTAGTGCTCGCTGAAGGCGGGGGCGTTCTGGATGTAGCGCAGCGACGGCGTCGCGCGCGTGCCTTCGGTCTTGCCGTCGGCGCCGCCCAGCTGCGCCGCCAGATTGTTGTCGGGACCGTAGGCGTTGTCGGGACTGTGGCAGCTGGCGCAGGACAGCTTGCCCGACGCCGACAGGCTGGCGTCGTTGAACATGGCACGCCCGAGCTCGGTCAGCTCGGGTACCGTCGGCCGCCGTCCGGCCGGCGGCGCGTAGGCGGCTCGCGGCGCATCGGCAGAGGGTTGTGTCACTGCGGCGGGCGTGGCGGATGAGGGGGCCGTCGCGCGCTGGCAGGCACCCAGCAGCATGGTCAGTAAAAGTGCATAAATAATTTTCATGTGCTCAGACTACCAATATGACATGACCACTACATGACTGTTAGAAAACGATACAAAACGATACGTTTCCGGCCATTCCATTTCATCGTCCTGACATATTCGCCGCCTAGCATGAGCCGCTTTCATCCCACCCTCGAGGCAAGAACATGACATCCAAACTGAAAACCGCCCTGCGGCCGCTGCCATTGCTGCTGTTGGCGGCCGGCATCGGCGCCGGCCTGATCGCTTGCGGCAGTTCCTCCGACGGCGATGTGCCCACCCTGTCCGGCCAGGTGGTTGGCAGTTACTACGAAAACGCCTCGGTCTGCCTGGAAAGCACCAGCGCCAAGCTGACCTGCGACAGCAATTCTGGCAGCGTGCGCACCGGCGCCGACGGCAGCTTCAAGGTCACCGGCACCAACAGTGGCCAGCTGCTGGTCACCGTCGGTACCGACGCCATCCGCCACGACGCGCCGGGCGACGCCGGCACCAAGGTCACGCAGAAGCTGGTGTTCCGTGCGCCGAACGGCCACACCGGCATCATCGATGCCGTCAGCACCGAGCTGAGCGCGATCATGGACGCCAACGGCGGCGACTTCGCCAAGGCCAGCGCCCAGCTGGCGGCCCGCATCGGCGTGGCCGAAAGCAATCTGCTGGCCGACGTCAACAAGGTTTCCGGCGACGACCAGGCCAAGCTGAAAGCCGAGAACGACAACTTCACCGCCGTCATCGCCGCCGCCGGCACGCAGAGCGCCAGTGCCGACGTGGCCAACGCCATCAGCGCCGGCGCCGCGCTGGGCAACATCAAGAACATCGTCGTCATCTACGCGGAGAACCGGGGCTTCGACAATCTGTACGGCCTGTTCCCTGGCGCGAATGGCGTGCCCGGCGTCAACCCGAGCTCGACCGGCGGCTATGTGGCGCAGAAGGATGCCGACAACAGCACCCTGCCGGTGCTGCCGCCGACCTGGGGCGGCATGACCGCAGCCGGCCAGAGCCTGGTGATCACGCAGGCGCAGTCGGCCAACCTGCCGAACAAGCCATTCCAGATCGACGACGTCAACAGCCCGATCGCGATACCGCAGTCGGTCATCACGCGCGACCTGGTGCACCGCTACTACAACAACCAGATGCAGATCAACGGCGGCGCCAACGACAAGTTCGCCCTGTATTCGGATGCCGGCGGCCTGACCATGGGTTACTACGACGGCAGCAAGATGAAGATGTGGGACATCGCCAGGCAGTACGCGCTGGCCGACAACCTGTTCATCGGCGCCTTCGGCGGCTCGTTCCTGACCCACCAGTATTTGATCTGCGCTTGCGCGCCGCAATACCCGAACGCCGACAAGTCGGTGGCGGCAGGCTCGATCTCGAAGATCGACGTCGACGCCAAGGGCAACTTCGTGCGCCTGACACCGTCGGCCACCTCGCCCGGCAGCGTGCTGAACGGCGCGCAGACCTACGCCAACGACAGCACCTTGACGCCGGCCGACGCCAGCGGCATGTTCTACGCGGTCAACACCATGCAGCCGCCGTTCCAGCCGAGCAGCAACGCCCCGGCCGGCGCCGACGGCAGCCACCTGTACGCCGATCCGGCCAAGGCCAACACCTTGCCGCCGCAAACGCAGAAAAACATCGGCGACATGCTGACCAGTAAGAACATCGACTGGGCCTGGTACGCCGGCGCCTGGAACAGCACCACCGCCAACGCCACCTCGGCCACGCGCGGCAGCTTTGCCAACCCGCCCAACTTCCAGTTCCACCACCAGCCGTTCAACTACTTCGCCGAGATGGACCCGGTGGCGAACCCGGCCTACCGCGCGGCGCATTTGAAGGACTACGACACGCAGTTCGTGGCCGACGTCGCCGCCGGCACCTTGCCGCCGGTGGCGTTCTACAAGCCGCAGGGCAACCTTAACCAGCACCCCGGCTACGCCTCGGTGGCCGACGGCGACGCCCACATCGCCGACGTCATCGCCAAGCTGAAGCAGAGTCCGCAGTGGAAGAACATGCTGGTGATCGTCACCTATGACGAGAACGGCGGCTTCTACGACCACGCCGCGCCACCGAAGGGCGACCGTTGGGGCCCCGGCACGCGCGTGCCGGCGATCATCGTGTCGCCGTTCGTGAAGAAGGGTTCGGTCGATCATACGCAGTACGACTCGGCCTCGATCCTGCGCGCCATCACGCATCGTTTCAACCTGCCGGTGCTCGATGGCTTGACGGTGCGCGACCAGGCGCTGGCCGCCAACGGCGCCAAGCCGATGGGCGATTTCAGCGCGGCGCTGGCCCTGACGCCGCAGGAGTAGGCGACCGGCGCCGCACGGGAAACCGGTGCCACAAACAAAAATGGCCGGGATCGCACCCGGCCATTTTTTTCGTGTGGACGAAAGATCAGATTATTTGGCGGCCTTGAGCAGGCGCGCGACGTCCAGCGCGAAATAGGTCAGCACGGCGTCGGCGCCGGCGCGCTTGAACGCCAGCATCGATTCCATCATCACCTTGTCGTGGTCGAGCCAGCCGTTTTGCGCGGCCGCCTTGATCATCGCGTACTCGCCGCTGACCTGGTAGGCGAAGGTCGGCACCTTGAACTCGTCCTTGACGCGGCGCACGATGTCCAGATACGGCATGCCAGGCTTGACCATCACCATGTCGGCGCCCTCGGCCAGGTCCAGGCCCACTTCGCGCAGGGCCTCGTCGGAATTGGCCGGGTCCATCTGGTAGGTGTTCTTGTCGCCCTTGCCGAGATTGCCGGCCGAGCCGACCGCGTCGCGGAACGGGCCGTAGAAGGCCGACGCGTATTTGGCCGAATACGCCATGATGCGCGTGTGGATGTGTCCCTTTTCCTCCAGCGCCGCGCGGATCGCGCCGATGCGCCCGTCCATCATGTCCGACGGCGCCACCACGTCGACGCCGGCGTCCGCGTGGCACAGCGCTTGGCGGATCAGCATGTCGGTGGTGATGTCGTTGATGACGTAGCCGTTGTCGTCGATCAGGCCGTCCTGGCCGTGGCTGGTGTACGGGTCGAGCGCGATGTCGGTCAGGATGCCCAGTTGCGGGAACGCCTGCTTCAGCGCGCGCACGGCGCGCGGCACCAGGCCGTCCGGATTGGTCGCCTCGACGCCGTCCGGCGTCTTCTTCGACACGTCGACCACCGGGAACAGCGCCAGCACCGGCACGCCCAGGCTCACGCATTCCTCGGCCACCTTCAGCAACAGGTCGACCGAGACCCGCTCCACACCCGGCATCGACAGCACCGGCTCGCGCTGGTGCGTGCCTTCGAGGATGAACACCGGGTAGATCAGGTCCGAGGCCGTGACCGCGTTCTCGCGCATCAGCGCGCGGGAGAACGGGTCGCGGCGCATGCGGCGCATGCGGATGCCGGGGAATTGGGCGGAGGCGTGGGGTGTGTGCATCGTGAAAACCTTTACAGCGGAATAAAAGCGGCGGGATTAAAGCGCAGAATTATTTTTTGTCGTCTGGTTCGACGTCGTCTTCCATCTCGATCAGTTCGACCTGGGCCGCCGCTTCCTCGTCGGTGACGCCGGCCAGTTCCAGGATCTTGTCGTTGGCTTCGTCGATGCCGATGCGCTTAAGCGCGGAGAACAGTTGCACGGTGAAAGGAAAGCCTTCGCCGTCCTCGTCCACATAGCTGTCGAGCTTGGCTTTGGCCTGTCGCAGCACGTTGACCGATTCGTTGCGGTTCAACTTGTCAACCTTGGTCAGAATGCAATGGATCGGCTTGCCGGTCGGGGCGAACCATTCGAGCATCTGGATATCCAGGTCGGTGAATGGGCGGCGCGAGTCCATGATCAGGATCAGTGCGGCCAGTTGCTCGCGGCGCTGCACGTAGTCGCCCAGCAGGCGCTGCCAGTGCAGCTTGGCCGAACCGGACACTTCCGCGTAGCCGTAGCCGGGCAAGTCGACCAGCAGGCATTCGATTTCCTCGACGATGGTCGGGTCCTTGCGGTGCTGCGCGACGTGCGCGCCGCCGATGGAAAAGTAGTTGATGTGCTGGGTGCGGCCCGGGGTCTTGGACGCGAACGCCAGCCCTTTCTGGTTGCACAGGATGTTGATGGCGGTCGATTTGCCGGCGTTGGAGCGACCTGCAAAGGCGATTTCCGGCACCGTGGTATCGGGCAGATCACGCAATTGGTTGACGGTCGTAAAGAAGCGGGCTTGCCAGAGTTTGGACATGGGATGGGGAAAAATGCAACAAAAGGGAGCAAATATGCTGGAAAGCTATTGTACAATGAGTGGTTACGAAGTGTTGCCATGCATATTTCGTGCTAGCGTGGGCGACAGTTTCAAAAAAACTTTTTAGACTCGTCTCAGGGTGCTTGAATGAATCGTGTGTTTTCACCATTTGTAAAATCCTTGCTCATCGCTCTGCTGGCAGTCACCGCCTCCGCCTCCGCCGAAGAGAAAAAGCCTGCCACCGCCGCTCCGAAGATCGACGCGGCCAAAGGCGGCGCCCTGTACACCGATGGCGACAACGCGCGCGGCCTGCCGGCTTGCGTTTCCTGCCACGGCGCCAACGGCAATTCGACTATCGCCATCAATCCGAAACTGTCGTCCCAGCACGAGGGTTATATTTATAAGCAACTGGTGAACTTTACGACGCCGGAGCGGAATCAACCGGTGATGACGACCTACGCCAAGATGCTGACGGACGAGGAAAAGCACAACATCTCGGCCTGGCTGAGCACCCAGGCCACCAAGCCGGGGGCCGCGAAGAACAAGGATACGATAGAACTGGGCAAGAAGATCTACCGTGGCGGCATCGCCGACAAGAACGTGCCGGCCTGCGCCAGCTGTCACGGCGCCAGCGGCGGCGGCATCCCGGTGCAATATCCGCGCATCGCCGGCCAGCATCAGGATTACACGGTCGCGCAACTGGGCTTGTTCAAGTCCGGCGGCCGCAAGAACAGCGCGCAGATGAGCACGATCGCGCAGCGCATGTCGGACGAGGAAATGAAGGCCGTCGCCGATTACGTCGCTGGCTTGAAATAAAGTTGGCTTTGCCGCGCCGGTTGGCGCGGCGCCGCGAATAGACAAGGGCAGCAGCGCGAGCGGGCTGCCCTTTTTGTTGGTGCCGGGTGATACACTTGGTAGCTGCATCTTTTATTGAGACGTCCCACGCATGAGTAGCCCCAGCACCACCGGTATCGAACTGAAGACACGCCGCCCCATCGTCGGCGAGATCGTTGAACTGATTTCCTCCATGCGCTTCGCCATCGCGCTGCTGGCGATGATCGCCATCGCCGCCGTCATCGGCACGGTGATGAAGCAGAACGAGGCGACGCCGAACTACATCAACCAGTTCGGGCCGTTCTGGTACGAGGTGTTCGACAAGACCGGGCTGTATTCCGTGTATTCGGCGTGGTGGTTCCTGCTGCTGATGGGCATGCTGGTGACGTCGACCTCGCTGTGCATCGCACGCAACTCGCCGAAGATGATCAAGGACATGCGCAGCTGGCGCGAGAACGTGCGCGAGCAGTCGCTGCTGAACTTCCACCACAAGATGCAATGGCGCGCGCCGCTGGCCCGCGCGGCGCTGGCGCAACAAACCGCCGCCCGCCTGGCCGACGCCGGCTACAAGGTCAAGCTGGTCGAGAAGGACCACGGCATCTTGCTGGCGGCCAAGCAGGGCGCGGCCAACAAGTTCGGCTATATCTTCGCGCACTCGGCCATCGTCATCATTTGCGTCGGCGCGCTGTTCGATTCGGACATGCCGATCCGTTTCCAGGAATGGTTCCTCGGCAAGACGCCGTTCGGCGGCAGTGGCTTGATCTCGGCGGTGCCGCCGCAGCACCGCCTGAGCACGGCCAATCCCACCTTCCGTGGCAACACCCTGATTCCCGAGGGCGGATCGAGCGACAGCGCGCTGCTGCAGCGCGCTGACGGCGTGCTGATCCAGGAATTGCCGGTGACGATCAACCTGAAGAAATTCACCATCGACTTCTACAGCACCGGCATGCCCAAGCTGTTCGCCAGCGAGGTCGAGGTCAAGGACCATGCCAGCGGCGAGGTGGTCAAGGCGGTCATCGAGGTCAACAAACCGTTGTTATACAAGGGGCTGGCGATCTACCAGTCCAGCTTTGAGGATGGCGGCAGCAAACTGAAGCTGACCGGCTTCCCGATGACCGGCGCCGACACCACGCCGTTCGCCATCGCCGGCGAGGTCGGCGGCAACACCCCGCTGGGCAAGGAGTACACGGTCGAGTGGTCGGGCTTCCGCCCGTTCAACGTCGAGAACCTGGCCAGCCAGGACGCGCGCGCCGTCACGCAGGGCAAGAGCCTGCAGGAGCAGTTCGCGCAGGGACTCGACAAGCACACCGGCTCGGCCGGGCGCAACGCCAACAACAAGGATTTGAAGAACGTCGGCCCGAGCGTGCAGTACAAGCTGCGCGACAAGACCGGCCAGGCGCGCGAATTCCAGAACTACATGCAGCCGGTCACGGTCGATGGCGCCACCGTGTTCCTGGCCGGCGTGCGCTCGAATCCGTCGGACGCCTTCAGTTTCCTGCGCATTCCGGCCGACGACGCCCACAGCGTCAACGAGTGGATGCGCCTGCGCGCCGCGCTGACCGATCCGGCGCTGCGCGACGCCGCCGCCAAACGCTACGCCGAGCGCGCCGCGCCGAAGGGCCCGAACGCGGAAACCCTGCGCGAGCAGATCGAGGCGTCGGCGCAAAAAAGCCTGACCCTGTTCGCCGGCGACAGCAAGGCGGCCGGCTTCCTGGCCATTTCGCAATTCCTGGAGAAGGTGCCGGAAGCGGGCCGCGAGAAGACCGCCGAGGTGTTCATGAAGATCCTCAACGGCAGCCTGTGGGAGTTGTGGCAGGCCGCGCGCGCCAAGTCCGGTCTGCCGGAGGTGAGCGCCGACGAGAACCACGGCCGCTGGCTGCTGCTGGCCACCAACGCGCTGTCGGATGCCTTCTTCTACGGCGCGCCGGTGTACCTGCAGCTCGACGAGTTCGTCGAGGTCAAGGCGTCGGTGTTCCAGGTGACGCGCTCACCGGGCAAGAACGTGGTCTACCTTGGCTGCGCGCTGCTGGTGCTGGGCGTGTTCTCGATGTTCTACATCCGTGAGCGCCGGCTGTGGGTGTGGATCAAGGACGAGGGTGACGGCGCGGAGGCGCTGATGGCCATGAGCACGCAGCGCAAGACGCTCGATTTCGAGCGCGAATTTGAAACTTTGAAAGAAAAGCTGCCACAATCGGCATAATTGCAATTTGTGGAGCAAACCCAGCGGTACCGGAGAACACAATGGAACTCACTAAAACTCAGCAAACCTATATTCAGGCGCCAGGCTATTTCAAGCGATTGACGACGTTCGACTGGATCTTCGCGCTGGCGCTGCTGGCCGGCGCCGTGTTCGGCCTGAACCGCTACGGCCACTTCATGGACATCTATGAAAAGGCGATCCTGCTGCTGGCCGCGCCCACCTTCGCCGCGCTCGGCTGGCACTGGAAGCCGGTGCGCTGGATGATGCCGCTGGTGGCGCTGCTGTCGCTGTGGGCGATCTCGATGTACGACGGCCAGCTCGACATGGGCAGCACCAAGTTCTGGCTGCGCTACATGCTGTCGAGCCAGTCGGCGATCCTGTGGATGAGCGTGATGTTCTGCCTGTCGACCCTGTTCTACTGGATCGGCTTCGCCGGCCGCTCGGACTCGATCTCCAGCCTGGGCTCCAAGCTGAGCTGGGCCGCCGTCGTGCTCGGCTGGACCGGCATGATGGTGCGCTGGTACGAGTCCTACCTGATCGGCGCCGACGTCGGCCACATTCCGGTGTCGAACCTGTATGAAGTGTTCATCCTGTTCTCGCTGATCACGGCGATGTTCTACCTGTACTTCGAGCAGCGCTACGCGACCCGCCAGATGGGGCCGTTCGTGCTGCTGATCATCAGCGCCGCCATCGGCTTCCTGTTCTGGTACACCACCTCGCGCGACGCCGCCGAGATCCAGCCGCTGCTGCCTGCGCTGCAGAGCTGGTGGATGAAAATCCACGTGCCGGCCAACTTCATCGGCTACGGCAACTTCGCGCTGGCGGCGATGGTCGCGGCGGCCTATCTGCTGAAGACCTCGGGCTACCTGAAGGACCGCCTGCCGTCGGAGGAGGTGCTGGACGACGTCATGTACAAGGCCATCTCGGCCGGCTTCGCCTTCTTCACGATCGCCACCATTCTCGGCGCGCTGTGGGCGGCCGAGGCGTGGGGCGGCTACTGGTCGTGGGACCCGAAGGAGACCTGGGCGCTGATCGTCTGGCTCAACTACGCGGCCTGGCTGCACATGCGCCTGATGACGGGCCTGCGCGGCCGTCCGGCGGCGTGGTGGGCGCTGGTGGGCCTGCTGGTGACCACGTTCGCCTTCCTGGGCGTCAACATGTTCCTGTCCGGCCTGCACTCCTACGGCAAGCTCTAAAGCCGAGCGCGGCCGGCGCCCGGGCGTTCATCTAAACCACGTAGGGCGGATTAGCGCAGCGTAATCCGCCATGCATGCGCCGCCGGCGGCAAGCGCGAAGTCACCGTCTCGCGCTTGCTGTTTAAGCAACGAAATGTAATCGCAATGTAATCAGCGGGTAGCGACGATTGGTGTAATGTTCAGGCTATTGGTAACCGAGTCTGAATTTTGCATCTTTCTGGAGTCAACATGCTGATCAAGCGTAGCCCCAACGGCATCGACCTGCCGTTCTCATCGGAAATCACGCCGCGCGAACTGTACGAATCGCGCCGCAGCTTCATGAAGCAGATCGCCTTGGGCGCCGTGGGCAGCGCCACGCTGTTGGAAATGGCCAACCGCGAAGCATTCGCCCAGGGAGCCAATCCCAAACTGGCCGCCAAGCTGAACCCGGCGTACTCGGCGCTCGACAAGCAGACGCCGTACAAGGACGCCACCAGCTACAACAATTTCTACGAGTTCGGCACCGACAAGAGCGACCCGGCGCAAAACGCCGGCACCTTGAAGACGCGTCCGTGGACCGTCACCATCGAAGGCGAGGTCAAGAAACCGATGACGCTCGACATCGACGCGCTGCTGAAGCTGGCGCCGCTGGAAGAGCGCGTCTACCGCCTGCGCTGCGTGGAAGGCTGGTCGATGGTGATCCCGTGGATCGGCTACTCGTTCTCCGAAATCATCAAAAAGGTTGAGCCCACCGGCAACGCCAAGTACGTCGAATTCATCACCCTGGCCGACAAGAAGCAAATGCCCGGCGTCGGCAGCCGCGTACTCGACTGGCCGTACACGGAGGGCCTGCGCATCGACGAGGCCAACCACCCGCTGGCGCTGCTGACTCTGGGCATGTACGGCGAGAACCTGGCCAACCAGAACGGCGCCCCGGTGCGCATGGTGCTGCCATGGAAATACGGCTTCAAGTCGGGCAAGTCGATCGTCAAGATCCGCTTCGTCAAGGACCAGCCGCGCACGTCGTGGAATATCTCGGCGCCGCGCGAGTACGGTTTCTACTCCAACGTCAATCCGGAAGTCGACCACCCGCGCTGGTCGCAGGCGTCCGAGCGCCGCATCGGCGAGGACGGCTTCCTGGCGCGCAAGCGCAAGACCTTGATGTTCAACGGCTACAACGATGTCGCACCGCTGTACGCCGGCATGGATTTGAAGAAGTTCTTCTAGCCATGGCTTTTAATCCGACCGCGCGGCAGGCGAGCCTGATCAAGGCCGCCGTCTTCGTGCTGGCGCTGGTGCCCTTGCTGCGCATGGTCTACCTGACGGTGACAGGGCAGCTGGTCGAGCCGCTCGAATTCATCACGCGCGGCACCGGCGACTGGACCTTGTACTTCCTGTGCTTCACGCTGGCGGTGACGCCGCTGCGGCGGCTGACCAAGTGGAACTGGCTGGTCAAGCTGCGGCGCATGCTGGGGCTGTATATGTTCTTCTACGGCTTTTTGCACTTCATGACCTTCCTGTGGTTCGATCACTTCTTCGACTTCGCGGAGATGTGGAAGGACGTACTCAAGCGGCCATTCATCACGGTGGGCTTCATCGCCTTCGTGCTGCTGATACCGTTGGCGGTAACGAGCACCAACGCCATGGTCAAGCGCCTGGGCGGCAAGCGCTGGCAATGGCTGCACCGGCTGATCTACGTGATCGCGCCGCTGGCGATCCTGCACTTCTGGTGGATGAAGGCCGGCAAGCACAACTTCACCGAACCGATCATCTACGGCACCATCCTCGGCGCGCTGCTGCTGATGCGCGTCTACTGGGCGCGCGCCAAGGCCAAGGCGGTATGAACCGATGCCAACCGGTGGCGGCTTAATCGTAGGATCACGTAGGGCGGATTAGCGAAGCGTAATCCGCCAAGCTGCCGAGCCGCCGACGGCTTGCGCGTCCCCAACGAGGGTCGCCTTATGTCAGTGCCCGATACCTGAAATCACGCAGCACCACACTCCCGCCGCCCGCGCTGTAGATCCCCACCTTCAAGCTCAGGAATCCGCCAAACACATTGTGGTGGATGCCGGACACCTCCATGCGCAGCCCGTGCAACACCCACGTCTTGCCGTTGTCGTGCGAGTAGCGGAACGTGACGACATGATCGTCGTTGGTCATGCGCACCCGCACCGACGACGTCGCGCGGTTGGCGCGCATCCACGATTGTTCTTCCGCATACTCGAACGTCTTGACCAGCTCCGGCGTGAAGCCCAGCCCGACGAACGCCTTGTGGTTGTAGAACAGCAGCAGCCCGCCCTCGGCCTGGCCGTTCAGCTCCAAGGTCAATTCCACCTCGTAGTTGCGGTCGCCCACGGTGCAGGTGAGCGGCCGGCTGTCCGCCGGCGAGGCGCCCCGGCCGGCGATCCGCAAACCCTGCGCGGTGTATAGCGCCCGCTGCATCTCGTCCGGCGCCGGATCGTGGAAGGCCCACTGCACGCCGAAGCGGTTGCGTTTGAAATCATCGGACAGCGCCTGGCCGGCCGTCCCGGCCTTGCCGCCCTTCGGCTTGGCCAGCGGCTTGGACAGATCGCCGCCGAGCGCGCGGAACCAGCCGTCGTCGGTCCACTCCATCGGTTCGAGCAGGGTCTGGCGTCCCAAGGTGCGGTAGCCGTTTTCGTAGCCGTGGTACACCATCCACCAGTCGCCGGCCGGACCCTCGACCAGGGTCGCATGGCCGCGCGACCACCATGGCTCGGACGTGCCGAGGCTGCGCACCAGCGGGTTGTGCGGGCAATGCTCCCACGGCCCGTGGATCGAGGTCGAGCGCGCGGCGATGACCATGTGGCCGGTCACCGGTCCGGCCGTGCCGCCGACGGCCGTGACCAGATAGAACCACTTGCCGCGCCGGAGCAGCTTGGGGCCTTCCGGCGCGAAATTCTCCACCACCCAATCGTCCGGATAGCGCCAAGGCTTGTACGCTTGCTCGAGCGGTCCGTCGGTCGCCAGCCCGTCGTCGGTCAGGCGGATCTTGCGGATGCCGTTGACGAACAGGTAGCGCTTGCCGTCCTCGCCGACGATGTGTCCGGGGTCGATGCAACCGCTGATCTTCAGGTCCACCGGCTCGCTCCACGGGCCTTCGATGCGGTCGGCCCAGATGGCGTAGATCGACCAGGCGCTGCCATCGGGTGCGGCCGGGATGTAAATGAAATATTTGCCGTCGTGCTTGCACAGGTCCACCGCCCAGATCGTGCCCAGCGGCTTCGACAGCGAGGGGCCGACCGGGCGCCAGTTCACCAGGTCGGTCGAGTGCCAGATCACCAGCCCCGGGTACGAGTAGAACGACGAGTAGGTGAGATAGTAATCCTTGCCGTCCTTGAGGATGGTCGGATCGGGATGGTCGCCCGAGATGATCGGGTTGATATAGGTGCCGTCGCCCTGGTCGGCCTGGCGTTGGCCTTCGATGCCCCGGCGCCACTGGCGCGGCGCGGCGGTGACGGGCGAGGTGGCGCAGTCGGCCGCCGCCGTGACGCCGGGCGCGATGCCCAGGCCGGCGCCGGCCAGCAGGGTTTTGAACGCGTCTCTGCGCGATTGATTGGTCACGTGGTGTCTCCAGTGAAAATAAACAGGTGGGCGGGGGCCTTACGGCCCCGCCCGTGTAGAAATGGTGGACCTGACCCCGGAGTTTTACTTGCCGGCGGTTAGCTTGAGCAGGTAGACGTCGTTTTCGCGCAGCGGCAGCGAGAGGCTGGCGCGGCCGTCGGCGCCGACCCGCACCGTGCGGCGTTCGGACGCCTTGCCGGTGGCTTCGGACTTCAACGCGGCCACTTGCGGCCGGGTCAGCTGCTTGGGCGAGCCCATGTCGATGAAGGCGGTGTAGGCGTCGTTTTTCCGGTAGCCGACTTGCGCGATGCTCAGGTTGTAGACGCCTTGCTTCAAGCCCTGCAGTTTGACGTCGACCTTGCCCTTGGCTTTGGGCGGCAGGTCCTTGACGAAGTATTGCTGGTTGTTGGTGCCTTCCGGCAAGGTGTGCGTGTAGTCCCACAGCAGCACCTGAACCTCGCCCTTGGCGTTGACCGTCGCCAGCGAGTGGGCGTCTTTGTTCTTCAGCTCGGTGTCCGCCAGCTGGTTGAGGAACTGGTAGGCGAAGTAGGCCGGCTTTTTGATGCCTTGCGTGTTCATCAGGCCGAAACCGCCGTGGAAGGCTTCGAAGCGCGGACCCGGCTCCTCGAAGATGTCGGTGAAGACCCAGTACGACATCGATTGCGCGGCGTTGCCGACCTGCTTGAGCTTTTGCAGGATGTAGGCGGCCTGGTGGTAGCTGTCGTGCGTCGGATCGGCCGGCGTGTACGACGAGCTCCATTCGGTGTAGTGCAGCTCGAGCTTCGGCATGGCGGACGCGCCGATCTCCTTGCGGTTGCGCAGCACGTCGCCGCTGATCGCCGCTTCGTCCTTGATCAGCACGGTGCCCTTGGTGCCGTATTCGTCCAGGAAACCCTCGCCGACGCCGTAGGTGTGGGTGCTGACGAAGTCCAGCGGGACGTTGTTTTCCTTGCAGTAGGCGATCATCTCCGGGATCCAGGCCGCGCCGGCCGTTGCCGGACCGCCGACCTTGTAGCTCGGGTCGACGCTCTTGACGCCGCGCGCGGCGTGGGCGTACAGCTTGAAATACTCGGCTTGCGTGCCGGCCCAGAAGCCATCGAGGTTGGGCTCGTTCCAGACTTCGAAGTACCAGCTGGCCACTTCGGCCCGGCCGTAGCGCTCGGTCCAGTGCTTGGTCAGCGCCTGGACCAGTTTTTCCCAGCGCTCGTAGCTGCGCGGCGGCGTGACGTTGCCCTTCCACCAGAAGATGGTTTTGTCGCCGCTGGCCATGGCCGACGGCATGAAGCCGAGCTCGACAAACGGTTTGACATCGATGCTGATCAGATAATCGAACAGCGCGTCGATATATTGGAAGTTATATTCGTCATTGCCTTTGGCGTCGGTTTTATAGACGCCCATGTCGTCGGTCAATAAACCGTGCATGCGGATATATTTAAAACCGGCGTCACGTTTTATTTCGGCCAATTGCTGTTGCCAATCCGCCCGCAGCCCCTCGTTGGCGCGGCCTGCGCCGATCGCGAAATTGAAGGTTTTATTGAGTTTTCCCTGAACCTGTTTGGCATTCAGATCGATGACGCGATCTTGTGCGTTTCCGTAAAATGGAAACGCCAGGGCCGCGCTGAGCAGCATCGTTGCGAGTGGATTGAAACGCATTCGTTTGGGCTTTCGAAAGGTGGACGAACACCGCGCGTCGGCAACGCGCGGCATGACCCCCCAGCGTAACGCCGGCGGGCGCGCTGCGCCAGCGTCTCCACGCGAAATTGCGAGGGAAATGCAGATTTTGCTACGAATTTTTGAGTTGGTGTTAGCGCTATCCGCACTGGCCGGCTAGTCCGCTGGCGGGCGCTCGCACACCGTTCGGAAGGCTTTCGGCGTGCATCCGTACTCTTCTTTGAACAGCTTGTTGAAATATGAAACGTTGCGATAGCCGACCGAATAGGCGATTTCCGCGACCGCCGCCGTTTCTTTTTCCGCCAGCAGGCGGGCCGCCTCGGTCAGGCGCAGTTTATTTAAATATCCGCTGAAGGTGTGGCCGAATTCGGATTTGAGAATATCGTTGATCTTATTGCGATTAACACCGGTCTCGGCGACGATTTGTTCCAGGTCGAGTTCGGCGTTGGCATAGCCGTTGGCGATATAACGCAGAATGGCCGCCTTTTCCTTATCGCGGTGCGGTTCGATCGACAATTGCTGATACGCGACCAGCGGCAAATCCTTGCGCAGCTTTTCCTTGACGTCGGCGATCAGCGCGCGCGTGTGCCGGCGGAACGTCCACAGGCCGAAGCCGCTCCAGCACACGGCCAGCATGATGGCCAGCGCCGCCAGGTAGCGGTAGTCGCGGCCGGTGAGCACCAGGCTGTCGATCTCGACCCGGGACTCGACGTTCTTCGGGCTTTGGAAGGTGCTGCCGATGGAGATTTTGGGCACCTGGTCGAGCTTGTACGCCTGGTGCGACAGGTCGAGCTTGAACATGTCGAACCACCATTGCGGTGTTTCCAGCCGCGTCAGATCCAGTTCGACGGTCGAACCGTTCGGGCCGCACGAGAAAAACGCCGACGGCGCGCGGTAGGTCAGCCAGTCGCCGCGCCGGGAGACTTTTTTCTCCAGGGTCGAGGCCGTCAGGCTCAAGGTGTTGGCCGGTGTGCACCGGGCCGACAGCGCCACCGATGTGTAACGGGATAAATCCACGTGCGCCGGCGTGCCGTCGCGGTTGGAGAAAAACAGGCCGACGGCGGCGAAGGGGTAGCGCGCGTCCGACGACAGCTTGAAGTTGAAGCCCAGCCGCCGGCTGTCGCCGTCGATGCGGGCCAGCGATTGCGGCAGGTCGGAGTCGGGTTTGACGCGCCAGGGTAGGGCGCTGTCGCGCTGCGGCAGCAGCGGCGCGCGCAGATAGCTCAGGCTCAGACCGACGTAGCCGGCCAGCACGCTCGCCGCGAGGAGCACGAGGAAGCCGTACAGCGTCTTTTTATAGAATTCCTGCATCGATGGCCGGACACGGATTATCAGCGGATTGATAGGCAAGAAGCCGCCGGCCTCGCGGCGGGCGGCTTCCGTGGGAGCACTTCAGCTTACTTGATCAGCGATTCGAGCGCGAACAGGTCGGCCGGTTGTTCGCGCCGGCGCACCTCGTGGCAGACGGTGCCGTCGACGATGATCTCGGCGGCGCGCCCGCGCGTGTTGTAGTTCGACGCCATCGTCATGCCGTAGGCGCCGGCCGTGTGCATCACCAGCAGGTCGCCGGCGGCCACCGCCAGTTGGCGGTCGCGCGCCAGCCAGTCGCCGGACTCGCAGATCGGGCCGACCACGTCATAGGTCAGCGCATCGGCGTTGCCGATCGCCACCGGCTGCATGTCCATCCAGGCCTGGTACAGCGCCGGACGGGCCATGTCGTTCATGGCGGCGTCGACCACGCAGAAGTTCTTCTCTTCGCCGTGCTTGAGGAATTCGACCCGGGTCAGCAGCACGCCGGTGTCGCCGACGATGGAGCGGCCCGGCTCGAAGATCACCTTGATGGCCTTGCCGTCGTGGCGCGCCGCGCGCCAGGCGTCGATCTTGGCGAACAGGCGGCCCAGGTAGTCGCCCACCCGCACCGGCGCGGCCTCGCCCGCCTCGCGGTAGTCGATGCCGATGCCGCCGCCGATGTCGACGTGGTGCAGCACGATGCCCTCGTCGCCCAGTTTATCGATCAGCTCGATCAAGCGGTCGAGCGCCTCCAGCAGCGGCGCGTCGTCCAGCAGCTGCGAGCCGATGTGGCAGTCGATGCCGGCCACTTCCAGGTGCGGCAAGGTGGCGGCGGTGCGGTAGGTGGCCAGCGCGTCGTCGAAGGCGACGCCGAACTTGCTCGCCTTGAGGCCGGTGGCGATGTACGGGTGGGTCTTGGGGTCGACGTTGGGGTTCACGCGCAGCGACACGCGCGCGGTCTTGCCCATGGCGCCGGCCACCTCGTTGAGGCGGTGCAGCTCGGGGATCGACTCGACGTTGAAGCACAGGATGTCGTGCGACAGCGCCAGGCGCATCTCGTCGGCGCTCTTGCCCACGCCGGAGAAGATCACCTTGCGCGGGTCGCCGCCGGCGGCCAGCACGCGCAGCAGCTCGCCGCCGGAGACGATGTCGAAGCCGGCGCCCTGGCGTGCCAGCAGGTCCAGGATGGCCAGGTTGGAATTGGCCTTCATGGCGTAGCAGACCAGCGCGTCGCGCCCGGCGCAGGCGTCGGCATAGGAGGCGAAGTTGGCCAGCAGCGCCGCCTTCGAGTACACATAGGTCGGCGTGCCGAACTGTTCGGCGATGGCGCTCAGCGCGACGCCTTCGGCGTGCAGCACGCCGTCTTGATACGAAAATTGCGACATAGGAATTATTGTTGGGGTGCTGGGAGAGTGGACGGAACCGGGGACGGCGTCACGGGAACCGGTGTGGCGGGCGCGCCGGGCAACGTGTCGGATGGCGCGACCGGCGTGACAGTGGCCGGGGTGCCGGCGGGCGTTACCTTGGCCGCGCCGCTCTTGGCTGGCTTGGCGGTCGGTTTGGGCAGGTACAGCGGGCCGGTTTGGCCGCAGCCGCTCAATAACACGGTTAGCGCCAGGGTAATGGTGCCGATAAACAAACGAAAAGAGGACTTCACGATAAAATCATGGATTGACTATAGATTATTGGAGTGTAGCATGGGCGAATCAGAATTCCTGGCGCAGGCCGAAGCCACCCTCGACGCGATCGAGGCGGCCTTGGACCAATTGAACGACGACGACATGGTCGACGTCGAATGCAGCCGCAGTGGCAATGTGCTGGAAATCGAGTTCATCGACAACGGTTCCAAGGTCATCGTCAACAGCCAGGCGGCGATGCAGGAGTTGTGGGTGGCGGCCCGCTCGGGCGGTTTCCACTACCGCCAGAAGGATGGCAAGTGGCTCAACACCCGCGACGGCTCCGAGCTGTTCGCGGCGCTGTCGGAGATCGTCACCGCCCAGGGCGGCGCCCCGGTGGTGGTGGCACCGAAGGCGTAAGCGCCCGCCGCCAGCGCCGTCAGAACAACTCGTTCTTGACGGCGTCCTTGGCCTTTTCCTCGGCCGGCGTGCCCTGGGCGGCGCCGTCGATGTTATGCACGCCCGTGCCCGGCGGATTCTCCGCGTAGTAGTACTCGTCGCCCACCAGCATCACCCCTTCCGGCACGGCCCGTTCCTCGATCGGGATGTTCTTCAGCGCCTTCTGCATGAAATTGATCCAGATCGGCAGCGCCAGGCCGCCGCCGGTCTCGCGGTTGCCCAGGTTCTTAGGCTGGTCGTAGCCGATCCAGGCGATGCCCACCAGCTTGGGCTGGTAGCCGGCGAACCAGGCGTCGATCGAGTCGTTGGTGGTGCCGGTCTTGCCGGAGATGTCGGGCCGCTTGAGCGAGAGCGCCTTGGCCGCCGTGCCGAAGCGCACCACGTCCTTGAGCATGCTGTCCATCAGGAAGGCGTTGCGCTCGTCGATGACGCGGTTCTTCTCGTCGCCGGCCCGGTCCGGATTGGCCTGCGACAGGATCTTGCCGTCGGCGTCGGTCACCTTGGAGATCAGGTAGGGGCTGACCTTGTAGCCGCCGTTGGCGAACACCGAGTAGGCGCCGGCCATCTGCAGCGGCGTGACGTTGCCCGCGCCCAGCGCCAGCGTCAAATACGGCGGGTTCTTGTCGGCGTCGAAGCCGAAGCGGGTGGTGTATTCCTGGCCGTACTTGGCGCCGATCTTGTGCAGGATGCGGATCGAGATCATGTTCTTGGACTTGGTCAGGCCGCGCCGCATCGTCATCGGTCCCTCGTACTTGCCGTCGTAGTTCTTCGGCTCCCAGGCCTGGCCGCCGGTCTGGCCGGCGTCGAACGAGATCGGCGCGTCGTTGATGATGGTCGACGGCGACAGGCCGCGCTCGAGCGAGGCCGAGTAGATGAACGGTTTGAACGACGAGCCCGGCTGGCGCCAGGCCTGGGTGACGTGGTTGAACTTGTTGCGGTTGTAGTCGAAGCCGCCGACCATGGCCTTGATGGCGCCGTCCTCGGTGCTGGCGGCAACGAAGGCCGATTCGATCTGCGGCATCTGCGTCACTTCCCAGTCCTTGCCCTCCTGCATCACGCGGATCACCGCGCCACGGCGGATGCGCTTGTTCGGCAAGGCTTTTTCCGACAGCCACGAGCGGCCCATCTCCAGGCCGGCGCCGGCGATCTTGATCTCCTCGCCGGAGGCGGTGACGGCGACGATCTGCTGCGGCGTGGCCTTGAGCACCATGGCGGCGACGATGTCGTCGCTGTCCGGGTGGTCGGCCAGCTCGGTCTCGATGACGTCGTCGGCCTCCTCCTTGTTGGCCGGGATGTCGATATACGCCTCCGGGCCGCGGTAGGCGTGGCGGCGCTCGTAGTCCATGACGCCCTTGCGCAGCGCCAGGTAGGCGGCGTCCTGGTCGGCCTTGGTGATGGTGGTGAACACGTTCAGGCCGCGCGTGTAGGTGTCCTCCTTGAACTGTTCATAGACCAGCTGGCGTGCCATTTCCGCAACATATTCGGCGTGCACGCCGAATTCGCTGCTGTCGGTCTTGACCTTCAGCGGCTCGGCCTTGGCGGTCTCGAACTGCGCGTCCGTGATATAGCCCAACGCGTGCATGCGCTGCAGGATGTACTGTTGGCGGGTTTTGGCGCGTTTCGGGTTGACCACCGGGTTGTAGGCCGACGGCGCCTTCGGCAGGCCGGCCAGCATGGCGGCCTCGGCCACGGTGATGTCGCGCAGGTTCTTGCCGAAGTAGATCTGCGCCGCCGACGAGAAGCCGTAGGCGCGCTGGCCCAGGTAGATCTGGTTCATATAGACCTCGAGGATCTGGTCCTTGGTCAGGTTCTTTTCGATCTTCCACGCCAGCAGGATCTCATAGGCCTTGCGCTTGAGCGTCTGCTCGCTCGACAGGAAGAAATTGCGGGCCACCTGCTGGGTGATGGTCGAGGCGCCCTGTTTGGCGCCGCCGGTGGCGTTGTGCACGGCCGCCCGCAGGATGCCGGTGTAGTCGATGCCGCCGTGCTGGTAGAAGCGGTCGTCCTCGATCGCCAGCACGGCCTTTTTCATCACGTCCGGGATGTCCTTGATGCGCACCAGGTTGCGGCGCTCCTCGCCGAACTCGCCGATCAGCACGTTGTCGGCCGAGAAGATGCGCAGCGGCATTTTGGGGCGGTAGTCGGTCAAGGTGTCCAGTTCCGGCAGGTTGGGATAGGCCATCGCCAGGCCGAACACGACCAGCAGCACGGCGCCGACGCCCAGGCCGAGCACCGACAGGCCGGCCATCAGCAGCCAGCGGGTGGGCGATTTGCCCGGTTTCTTGCCGGTCTTTTTGCCCGAGGACTTGTCGGAGGAGGGTGGCGGTGCCGAATTGGAGGAAGCCATTGCGGTGCGATCTTTCTGTTATGAGTGCGAAGCATTATAAGCGAGCGCAAACCCCTACGGCGCGCCGTGCCTTGCGACAGAAATACTTTCCTATGATCAACAAAACAACGGAGTTGTTTTTGCTGCCACGCGGTCAACAATAAGTGTGGCGAAAGTCTCACACTGTAACAATCGTGCACAGTAGAAATATCTTTACACTTATATAGGCACGATTTAATGTGGGGGCTTGCTTAAGCCGGGCTTAGGCGTGATTCAGCTTTTAGCTCTGCTATGTAGCGCAGCCGACATCCCGGCGCCGGAGACTCTCGCATGATCGATTTCAAGATGCTGTTCGGGCAGGCCAGCGCGCCGCTGATGGGCCTGGACATCAGCACCTCCAGCGTGCGCGTGGTGGAGCTGGCCCAGGGCGCCAAGGGCGAGCTGCGGCTGGAGCGCTACGCCGCCGAGCCGTTGCCGCGCGGCGCCGTCGTCGATGGCAACATCGAGAACATGGACCAGGTGGTCGAGGTGGTGCGGCGCGTCTGGAAGAAAAGCGGCAGCCGCGCCAAGCTGGCCGCGCTGGGCATGCCGCCGGCGTCGGTCATCACCAAGAAAATCATCCTGCCGGCCGGCCTGTCGGAGGACCAGCTCGAGGTGCAGGTCGAATCCGAGGCCAGCCAGTACATCCCGTTCGCGCTCGACGAGGTCAGCCTGGACTTCGACGTCATCGGCGCGGCCGCCAACTCGCCCGAGGACATCGAGGTCATGCTGGCAGCCTCGCGCCGCGAGAAGGTCGAGGACCGGGTCGCCATCGCCGAGGCGTCCGGCCTGAAGGCGACCGTGATGGACATCGAATCGTACGCCGCCCGCGCCGCGCTCGACCGCATCACCGCGCAACTGCCCGAGGCCGGCGCCGGCCAGGTGGTGGCGCTGTTCCAGATCGGCGCCCAGGTCACCCATATCTCCGTCATGCTCGACGGCGCCACCGTCTACGAGCGCGAGCAGCCCTTCGGCGGCAACTCGCTGACCCAGGACATCGTGCGCGCCTACGGCATGGCCTTCGACGAGGCCGAGGCGCGCAAGAAGAGCGGCGACCTGCCCGACAACTACGCGCCGGAGCTGCTCACGCCCTTCCTCGAGAGCGCGGCGATGGAGGTCACGCGGGCGATCCAGTTCTTCTACACCTCCACCCCCTACACCCGGGTCGACCAGCTGTTCCTGGCCGGCGGCTGCGCCGTCATCCCCGGCCTGCTCGAACTGGTCGCCGGCCGCACCCGGATCGCCAGCGCCGTCATCTCGCCGTTCAAGGGCATGCAGCTGGGGGCGTCGGTGCGCGAGGCGCAGCTGCGCGCCGACGCCCCGGCCTACCTGGTCGCCTGCGGCCTGGCGCTGCGGAGGTTCGGCTGATGATACGCATCAACCTGTTGCCCCACCGCGAGGAAAAGCGCAAGCAGAAGAAGTCCGCCTTCTTCGCGCTGCTGGCGCTGGGCGGCGTCATCGGCGTCGGCGTGGTGCTGCTGGTGGGCGGCTACAACGCCCGCGCGATCTCCATCCAGGGCGAGCGCAACCAGGTGCTGAAGACCGCCATCAGCGGACTCGACAAGAAAATCGCCGAGATCGCCACGCTGAAGCAGGAGATCGAGGCGCTCAAGGCGCGCCAGCAGGCGGTCGAGGATTTGCAGGGCGACCGCAACCAGCCGGTCTACCTGCTCGACGAGCTGGTCAGGCAGACCCCGCCCGGCGTCTATCTGAAAAGTTTCAAGCAGGAGGGGCAGAAGGTGTCGGTGCTCGGCTACGCGCAGTCGCAGGAGCGCGTGTCCGAACTGCTGCGCAACCTGGCGGGCGTGTCGCCGTGGCTGGAGCGCCCGGACTTGATCGAAGTCAAATCGACCGCCCTCGGCCAGGGCAAGACCAGCAAGAAAGTGGTGGAATTCAACCTGATGGTCCTGATCAAGCGCCCGCGCGACAAGGACGGGGTCCCCGCTGACAAGGGCGGGGCCAAGTCCGGCGCGGCCGCCACCACGGCGGCCTTGTCCGTCCCGCCCACCAGTCCGGCCACCGGCGTCAAGCCGGTCCAGCCCTAGGAGCGATGGCGATGCCGACAGCGATGGCGACAAGCAACCTCGATCTGAACCAGCTGGGCGCGCGGCTGGCCGGGCAGTTCCGCAACCTCAACGACCGCCATCCCGGCCAGTGGCCGCTGGCGCCGCGCCTGCTGTGCGCCGTCGGCGTGGCGGCGGCGGTGATGGTGGCCGGCTACTTCGGCTACTGGAGTTCGCAGTTCGAGGAGCAGGAGGCGGGCGCCCTGGCCGAGCTCAAGTTGCGCGACGAATACCGCTTCAAGACCGGCCAGGCGGTCAACCTGGAGGCGCTGCGGGCGCAGAAGGTGCAGGTCGACCAGTATGTCGAACGGCTGCAGAAGCAGCTGCCCAGCAAGGCCGAGATGGCCGCCTTGCTGACCGACATCAACCAGGCCGGCTCCGGCCGCGGCCTGCAGTTCGAGCTGTTCAAGCCGGCCCAGGTGGTGGTCAAGGATTACTACGCGGAGTTGCCGATCGATATCAAGGTCACCGGCGGCTACCACGACATCGGCGCCTTCGCCGGCGACATGGCCAACCTGTCGCGCATCGTCACGCTCAACAACATGGCGCTGAGCACCGGCAAGGACGGCGTGCTGACCCTGGAGGCGGTGGCCAAGACCTTCCGCTACCTCGATCCGGAAGAGGTGCAGGCGCAGCGCAAGGCGGCGGCCGACAAGAAAAAGGCGGCGAAAAAATCATGAGCACGTTGAGATCGCTCCCCTTGTGGCTGGTGACGGCGGCGCTGCCGCTGCTGTCGGCCTGCGGCGACGACGACGCCCAGCAGGTGCGCGCGTGGATGCGCGAGGTCGATGCCCAGACCAAGGTGGCGGTGCCGCCGCTGGCCGAGCCCAAGACCTTCATCCCGTTCGCCTACGCCCAGAAGGACCAGGTCGATCCGTTCAATCCGAACAAGCTGCTGGCCGAGCTGGCCAAGCTGGACGCGCGCCCCGGCGGCGGCCTGCGCCCGGACCTCGACCGGCGCAAGGAGCTGCTCGAGAGCTATCCGCTCGACACCGTCAAGATGGTCGGCACCATCGAGAAGAACGGCGTCATCCACGCGGTGCTGCAGATCGACCGTTCGGTGCACCAGGTCGTCAAGGGCCAGCACATCGGACAGAACTACGGCCGGATCACCGGCATCACCGAGGACGCGGTCAGCATCAGGGAAATCGTCCAGGACGCGACCGGCGACTGGGTCGAACGCATGTCGAAGCTGGAACTGCAGGAAAGCAAGGAGAATATCAAATGACCGCTCGAACCACGGCCCGGCGCGCGCCGGCCGCCTGCCGGGCGCCTCGGTGGGCCCTCGCTCTGACCATGACCTTGACCCTGGCCCTGGCGCCGCAGCCGCAAGGCGTCAGCGCCCAGCCCGCCGCCACGGCGGCCACCGCCAACGCCATCGAGTCGATCAGCGCCAACCAGCAGGGCGCCAACGTCATCGTCAAGATCGCGCTGAAAAACCCGCCCGACAAACTCCCCCTCGGCTTCGCCATCACCAATCCCTCCCGCGTCGCGCTCGATCTCGGCGCCACCGTCAACGGCACCGGCAAGACCACGCAGGAGTTCAACGTGGGCGACCTGCGCAGCGTCAACGTGGTGCAGGCGGGCGGGCGCTCGCGCCTGGTGTTCAACCTCAAACGCAGCCTCAATTACGCCACCGCCATCGACGGCAACGCCATCATCCTGACCATCGACGGTTCCGGCGGCGTGGCCACGGCGGTCGACGGCCGCGGCCTGCCGGTCGCCCCGGCCGCCACGGCGGCGCCCGGGCGCCAGATGCTGCGCGACCTCGATTTCCGCCGCGGCGCCAACGGCGAGGGCAGGGTCGTGGTCGACCTGCCCAACAACCAGGTGGCCGTCGACGTGCGCCAGACGCCGACCGGCGTGGTGGTCGACTTCCTCAAGACGGGGCTGCCGGAGACCTTGCGCCGCCGGCTCGACGTCGGCGACTTCGGCACGCCGGTGGCGCTGGTGACCAGCGTGCCCTACGGCGACAACACGCGCCTGACGGTCGAGGCGCGCGGGCTGTGGGAGCAGACCGTGTACCAGAGCGACACCCAGCTGGTGATCGACGTCAAGCCGATCAAGGAGGACCCGAACAAGCTGACCCAGGGCTCGCAGGGCTACCGCGGCGAGAAGCTCTCGTTCAACTTCCAGAACGTCGAGGTGCGCGCGGCGCTGCAGGCGATCGCCGACATCTCCGGCCTGAACATCATCACCAGCGACAGCGTCAGCGGCAACCTGACGTTGCGCCTGAAGGAGGTGCCGTGGGACCAGGCGCTGGACGTGGTGCTGCAGGCCAAGGGCCTGGACATGCGCAAGAACGGCAACGTGCTGTGGATCGCGCCCAAGGAGGAGTTGCTGACCAAGGAAAAGCTGGAACTGGAGCAGCGCGCCCAGATCGCCGACCTCGAACCGCTCAAGTCGGAGATCTTCCAGCTCAACTACCAGAAAGCCGAGGCCTTCAAGACCGTCTTCGGCCTCGAGGGCGGCGACGCCAAGAACCGCATCCTGTCCAAGCGCGGCAGCGCCATCATCGAGCCGCGCACCAACCAGCTGTTCGTCACCGACATCGCCTCCAAGCTCGAGGACGTGCGCCGGCTCATCGCCAAGACCGACATCGCCACCAAGCAGGTGCTGATCGAGGCGCGCATCGTCGAGGCCAGCGACACCTTCACCCGCAACCTCGGCGCCAAGCTCGGCTTCGCCGACATGCGCACCATCCGCGGCGGCGACGCCGGCTACCAGATCGGCAACGGCAATACCCGCATCGGCATCGGCGGCAACATGAACGGCATCGGCCAGACCACCGGCCAGGTGGCGCTCAACGACGGCACCTTCGACAACACCCAGTTCGTCAATCTGCCGGCGGGCAACATCAACGGCGTCCCGGCCGGCAGCCTGGCGATCAGCCTGTTCTCGTCGGCGGCCAACCGCTTCCTCAACCTCGAACTGTCGGCGCTGGAGGCCGATGGCACCGGCAAGATCATCTCCAGCCCGCGCGTGATCACCGCCGACAAGGCCATCGCGCTGATCGAGCAGGGCATCGAGCTGCCCTACCAGGTCGCCACCAGCAGCGGCGCGACCTCGATCCAGTTCCGCAAGGCCAACCTGCGGCTGGAGGTGACGCCGCAGATCACGCCGGACGGCAACGTCGTCATCGACGTCGACGTCAACAAGGACAGCGTGGGCCAGGAGACACGCGCCGGCTTCGCCATCGACACCAAGCACGTCAAGACGCAGGTGATGGTCGAGAACGGCGGTACGGTGGTGCTCGGCGGCATCTACCAGCAAACCGAGCGCAACACCACCAGCAAGGTGCCGCTGCTGGGCGACGTGCCGGTGCTGGGCTATCTGTTCCGCACCAATTCGCGCACCAACGACAAGACGGAGTTGTTGGTGTTTATCACGCCGAAGATCGTCGCCGAGCGCCTGTCGACGCGTTGATCCGGGATGTTTTGTCTGTTTGAGTGATTCACTTATTCTAGTTATGGGAAACACGGTCATGAAAAAATTCACGGGATGGCTGGTGATGGTGGTGTGCGCCGGGGTGCTGTCGGCCTGCGGTGGCGGCGGCGGTTCGCCGGGGACCAATGGCAGCGGGGTGGCGCCATCCAAGGCGGCCAGCGTGGTGCTCACGGCCAGCGCTACGACCATCGCCTCGTCCGGCCTGGACGGCACCGAGGTGACCTTGACGGCCATCGTCAAGGACGCCGGCGGCAACGCGCTGTCCGGCGAAACGGTCAGTTTCACCACCAGCTCGGGCACCGTGACAAGCACCAACCGCCTGAGCAGCGCCGCCGGCGAGGTGGTCGAAAAGCTCAGCGTCAAGGGCGACAGCTCGCTGCGCAAGATCACCGTGACGGCCAGCGCCGGCGGCCGGACCTCGAGCCCGGTCACCATCGACGTGGTCAACGCCGTGCCGACCTTGTCGCTGACCACCGACGCCGCCACCCTGGCCTCGGTCGGCACCGCCGGCAACGAGGTGACGGTGGTGGCGCTGGTGCGCGACTCCAACAACACCGTCATGCCCGGCGTGCCGGTCGACCTGCGGGCCGATTCGGGCAGCCTGAGCCTGACCACCCGCACCACCAACGCCCAGGGCATCGTCACCGAGAAGCTCGGCACCGGCGGCGACGCCACCTCCCGCTCGATCAAGGTCACCGCCTCGGTGGCCGGCGCCGTGCCGGTCACCACCATCGTCAACGTGGCCGGCAACGGCTTGACCATCAACGCCGCGCGCACCATCAACGTCGGCGCCAGCGCCGACATCACCGTCAAGCTGGTCGATTCGGCCGGCAACGCGCTGGTCGGCAAACCGGTCGTGTTCGGCTCGAACGCCAATACCCTGGTGGTCAAGGGCGGCGGCGCGGCCGTCACCAACGCCGCTGGCCAGCTCATCCTCAGCTACACGGCCACCGGCGGCAGCGCCGACGTGGTCACCGTGCGCGCGATGGGGGAGGCGGCCTCGACCAGCATCACCATCAATTCGTCGGCGTTCGCCATCCGCTCGCTCAACGCCGGCGGCGCCGTACAGACCACGGCCGCCATCGGCGGCTGCCAGCAAGTCTCCGTCACCGGCGGCCCGAGCGGCAACGTCACCATCAGCAGCTCGCGCGGCACGGTCTACAGCGACGCCGCGTGCGCCGTGCCGTTGGCCGGCACCCTGCCGTTGAGCGGCGGGGCGGCGGTGGCCTACCTCAACGCCACCGGTCCCGGGGTCGCCACGTTGACGGCCAGCGCATCCGGCCTGACCACGCAGGCCGAGCTGGAATTCGTCGCGCCGCTGACCGGCACGGCCACCATCTCGCTGCAGGCCGACCCGGCCGTGATCGGCGCCAACACGGCCGGCAGCACCACCCAGCAGGCCACCTTGCGCGCCGTGGTGCGCGACGGTCCGGCGCAAAACAACCCGGTCAAGAACGCCACGGTGGCCTTCTCCATCCTCACCGATCCGAGCGGCGGCACGCTGACGCAGCCGTCGGAAGTGCTCACCGCCGCCGACGGTTCGGCCACCGTCAGCTATGTTGCCGGGACCACCGCCACCGCCACCAACGGCGTGCGCATCCAGGCCAGGGTGGTCGGCGGCTCCGGCGCCACGGCGGCGGTCAACCTGACCGTGGCGCAAAAGTCGCTGTTCATCAGCGCCGGCACCGGCAACACCATCGGCTTGCCGAACAGCGCCACCTACCAGGCCGACTACGCCGTCATCGTCACCGACGCGGCCGGCAACGCCGTGCCGGGCGTCAAACTGACCGCCTCGGTGCTGCCATACCGCTACTACAAGGGGGCGCTGACCTTCAGGCCGCCGCAGGGACCGTGGGAACGGGTGATGACCGCACAGTGCGACAACGAGGACCTGAACGCCAACGGCATCCTTGACCCGGGCGAGGACTTGAACGGCAACGGCACCCTGCAGCCGGGTATTCCGGTGACGGTCACCACCAACGTGGTCACCGACGCCAGCGGCCGCGCCACCGTGTCGCTGGTCTACCCGCGCAACTTCGTCAATTGGCTCGACGTCAACCTGACCATCCGCGGGTCGGCGTCATCCGGCACCGAGTCTTCGTACACCTCTCTGGTACACTTGATGGGCTTGAGCACCGATTACAGTGATCTCGCAGTTACGCCACCAGGCGTGGTCAGCCCTTACGGGGTGGCGGCATCGTGCAGCAACCCGCAGTGATCTGCAGCCATCGGCCGCGATCCGCTGGCGGGGGAGCCGATGCCGCCGCCCGCATTTAGTTGGATCGTGCATGCAAAATGTGTTTTTAGTCGGCCTGATGGGGGCGGGAAAGACCACCATCGGCCGTATTTTGGCCCGCAAACTGGGTCTGCGGTTCATGGATTCGGACCACGAGATCGAGGCGCGCACCGGCGCCTCCATCCCGTGGATCTTCGAAATCGAGGGTGAACCGAGCTTTCGCCGGCGCGAGGCGGAGGTCATCCGCGAGCTGACCGGCCAGCGGGACCTGGTGCTGGCCACCGGCGGCGGCGCCGTGCTCGATCCGGAAAACCGCGCCTTCCTCAAGGCGCGCGGCACCGTCATCTACCTGCGCACGACCGTGCACAGCATCCTGCAGCGCACCGCGCACGACAAGAACAGGCCGCTGCTGCAGACGGCCGACCCGCGCAAAAAGCTCGAGGAATTGATGGCCGTGCGCGATCCGCTGTACATGGAGATCGCCGACGTGGTGATCGATACCGGCCGACCTAACGTACAATCGATGGTCCAATCCATTTTGACCCAGTTGGAGAGGCTGGCCTGCGAGGCCGCGCCCAACTGCGTCACCCAAGCGGAACCATCGATGAACGAAGAATCCACCATCCTGTTGAATGTCGATCTGGGCGAGCGCAGCTACCCGATCTCGATCGGCCCGGCGCTGCTCGCCGACGGCGCGCTGCTGGCGCGCCACGTCCACGGCGGCAAGGTCGCCATCGTCACCAACACCACCGTCGCGCCGCTGTACCTGGAGCGCGTCGAGGCCGGCCTGCGTAGTGCCGGCAAGCAAGTAATGACCGTCGTGCTGCCCGACGGCGAGGAATACAAGACCTGGCCGAGCCTGATGCAGATCTTCGACGCGCTGCTGGCCAACAAGGCCGACCGTAAGACCACGCTGATCGCCCTCGGCGGCGGCGTCATCGGCGACCTGACCGGCTACGCGGCCGCCAGCTACATGCGCGGGATCGACTTCATCCAGGTGCCGACCACCTTGTTGTCGCAGGTCGACTCGTCGGTCGGCGGCAAGACCGGCATCAACCATCCGCTGGGCAAGAACATGATCGGCGCCTTCTACCAGCCGCGCGCGGTGATCGCCGACACCTCGACCCTGGAAACCCTGCCGGCGCGCGAGCTGTCGGCCGGCCTGGCCGAAGTCATCAAGCACGGCGCCATCATCGACGCCGCCTTCTTCGACTGGATCGAGGCCAACATCGGCAAGCTGATGGCGCGCGACAAGGGCGCGCTGGCGTACGCCATCGCCCGCTCGTGCGAGATCAAGGCCGACGTCGTGCGCCAGGACGAGCGCGAGGGCGGCCTGCGCGCCATCCTCAATTTCGGCCACACCTTCGGCCACGCCATCGAGAACGGCCTGGGCTACGGCCAGTGGTTGCACGGCGAGGCCGTCGGCTGCGGCATGGTGATGGCGGCCGACCTGTCACAGCGCATGGGGCTGGTCGACGAGGCCACCGTGGCGCGCGTGCGCGCGCTGGTCGAGGCGGCCGGCCTGCCGGTCAAGGCGCCCGACCTGGGCGCCGAGCGCTGGCTGGAACTGATGGAGGTCGACAAGAAGAACGAGGGCGGCGCCATCAAATTCATCCTGCTCAAGCCGCTGGGTGCGCCAAGCATCACCAACGCGCCGCGCGAGCTGCTGCTGGCCACTCTGGCCGCCAGCGTCTAGGCGGGGGCGACGATGCTGCCCGAAGAGTACCTGGCCCCGTACGCCGCCCATTCGGCCGGCGGCGCCGGTCGCCGCTATCCGGAAACGGCGCATTCGTCGCGCAGCCAGTTCCAGCGCGACCGCGACCGCATCATCCATTCGTCGGCGTTCCGTCGGCTCGAGTATAAAACCCAGGTCTTCCTCAACCATGAGGGCGACCTGTTCCGTACCCGGTTGACGCACAGCCTGGAGGTGGCGCAGGTTGGCCGTTCGCTGGCGCGCAACCTGCGCCTGAACGAGGACCTGGTCGAGGCGATTTCGCTGGCGCACGACCTCGGCCACACGCCTTTCGGCCACGTCGGCCAGGACGTGCTCAACGAATGCATGAAGGAACACGGCGGCTTCGAGCACAACCTGCAAAGCCTGCGCGTGGTAGACGAGCTCGAGGAGCACTACGGCGCCTACGACGGCCTCAACCTGATGTTCGAGACGCGCGAGGGCATCCTCAAGCACTGCTCGCTGACCAACGCCCGCCTGCTGGGGCCGGTCGCGGTGCGCTTCATCGACCGCACGCAGCCGTCGCTGGAGGCGCAGCTGACCAACCTCGCCGACGAGATCGCCTACAACAGCCACGACATCGACGACGGCCTGCGCTCCGGCCTGATCACAATCGAGCAACTCGAGCAGGTCGATTTCTTCGCGCGCCTGTGGCGCGACGTCCAGCACACCTTCCCGGGGCTGTCGGGACGGCGCGCGATCTACGAAACGTTGCGGCGGCTGATCACGGCGCTGGCCGACGACCTGATCGTCACCTCCGGCGCCTTGCTGGCCGACGCCGCGCCCAAGAACATCGACGACGTGCGCGCCGCGCCGCCGCTGATCCGCTTCTCCGACCCGATGCGCAAGGACGCCACCGAGCTCAAGCGCTTCCTGCGCGAGAACCTGTACCGCCATTACAAGGTCAACCGCATGCGCGTGAAGGCCAGCCGCATCGTGCGCGAACTGTATGAATCGTTCATGGCCGAGCCCGTCTTGCTGCCGCCGGATTACCAGGACAAATCGGGCGACGCCGGCAAGCAGGCGCGCAAGATCGCCGACTACATCGCCGGCATGACCGACCGCTACGCCATCCGCGAACACCGCCGTTTGTTCTCGCTCGACGAGCTTTGAGGCGGCTCAAACGTGCACCCTTGATCGTCCGCGCCGTTGGTATGATCATGGGGGATGGACGAGCAAATCAAACAACTCGATACACGCCTGAGCTCGGTGGAGAGGGACTTGGCCGTGTTGACTGCGCAGGCCGAACATGTGCAGCTGCACTACGCGACGAAAGAAGTCGTGGCGGAGTTGCGCACAGAAATTGTCGCATCCGAGCTAAGGCTGAGTAAGCAAATAGCCTCTTTGGAAGAAAAAATTCTCGACCTGGAAAACCGGCATTTGCGCTGGACCGTCGGAGCCATAGTCGCCGTCGCAGGCATCGTGCTAGCCATCGTTCGAACATTCTCGTGAGGTGGTCTATGGATGAGCAAATTGTTGAGCTCGATAGACGGTTAGTCATGGTGGAAAAAGACGTTGCCACGTTGAAGGCAGAGGCGGCATTTGCACGCGAGCACTTTGTGACTAAGCAAGACTTTGCCAGACTCGAAGAACGCGTCGCATCCATCCAGGCCAACTATGCGACAAAAGAGGGGGTGGCGGGAGGGCTGGCGGCGTTGGAAGCCAGAATAATGTGCAAACTTTCGCAGCTTGAAAGTCGCATGGTGCGCTGGTGCGTCGGCACCATGATCACGCTGACCGGCGTGGCCATGGCCGTCGTCAAGTTCTCTCTTTAAAACGCCATCCGCGCCTGCGCATCGCGCGCGTCGCCCATCAACTCCAGCAGCAGCTTCTTGATCGGCGCCGGCAGCGCCGCGTCGGCGAGTTTGGCCGCGTCGTACCAGACGTGGCCGGCCTCGGCCGCCATCGGCGCGCGCCGCGCCAAGGTCACGCGGTACGGCGCGATGTGCAGCTTGTAGTGCGTGAACACATGCGTGACCGTCGACAGCCGCTCGTGCGATTCCATTTCACCGAACTTGCCGACCGCTAGTATCAGCGCGTCGTCGCCGGCCGCCGGGATGTCGTCGTCCTCGGCCAGCACATGGCCGTCGAGCTCCGGCAGCGACAACAGGCCGCCCCAGATCCCGGTCGGCGGACGCTGCTCCAGCAGCACCTGGCCGTTGTCGATAATCGCCAGCATCACCGAGTGCTTCTCCGGCGACGTCTTCTTCGGCTTGCGCACCGGCAGGTCCTTGGTCCGGTTGGTGGCGAAGGCCACGCAGCGCGGCTGCATCGGGCAGCGCTCGCACGACGGGCTGCTGCGCGTGCACAAGGTCGCGCCCATGTCCATCAGCCCCTGTGTGTACGACTCGATGCCTTGCTCCGGCAACAGCGCCTCGGCGCGACGCCACATCATCTCCTCGGTGCGGCGCTCGCCCGGATAGGCGTCGATGCCGAACACGCGCGCGAACACCCGCTTGACGTTGCCGTCCATGATGGCGGCGCGCGTGCCGCTGGAAAACGCCGAGATCGCCGCCGCCGTCGAGCGGCCGATGCCGGGCAGCTCGGCCAGCAGCGCCGGGTCGGACGGGAACACGCCGTCGTACTCGGCCACCACGCGCTGCGCGCACTTGTGCAGGTTGCGCGCGCGGGTGTAGTAGCCCAGGCCGCTCCATTGCGCCATGACGTCCTCGACCGGCGCCGCCGCCAGGTCGCGCAGGGTGGGGAAACGTTCAAGGAAGCGCGCGTAGTAGCCCAGCACCGCCGACACCTGCGTTTGCTGCAGCATGATTTCGGACAGCCAGATCAGATACGCGTCGGTGGTGTTTTGCCACGGCAGCGCGTGGCGCCCGTGCTGTTTCTGCCAGCCGATCAGGTCCGATGAAAAACTCGGATCGGCGAAATTCTCGACAACTTCTACCTTCATTTGCATCCTAAATTAAACATGTTGCGCGGCTTGGCGCGGCTTAATCCGTCACGCTTCGTCGGCGGCTCATGGCCGATTACGCGCTGCGCGCTAATCCGCCCTACGAAAATCTATCTTGTTAAGCGGCGGCGTCGAGCGCCTCGAACTCCGCGTTGATGGCGGTGCCGATGGCGGCCGCCAGTTCCGTCAGGCGCAGCTTCTGCGCCTCCAGCTGCTGCTGGCTGCTTTCGAACGCGTCGATTTTCTGCTCCAGGCTGTCGGTGGCGTCGTGGATGCGCTGGATCGACGCCAGCCGGTGCTTGAGCTGATCCTTGTGCTGGCGGATCTGCGCCTCCAGCGGCGCCATGATCACCTTCAGCCACGCCTCGGCGTCGTTGTTGGCCGACTTGAAACAGCCGCGCACGCGCGAGGCGATGGTGTCGAAGAACTTCTCCATCAGCACGACGCGGCTGGTCGTGATCAACGTCGCAGTGCCGAACTGTTTGTAGTAGATCGCCTCGATCGACGCGATCTCGTCGCGGTACAGTTGCAGCGAAAACGGCATCGGCAGCGCCAGGGTCAAGCCGTGCTCGCTGGCGAAGCGGCGGTACATCACGCCCATCATCTCGCTGATCTCGACGGTCTTGCGCTCGGACGCGTCGAGGTTGGCGCGGATGCGCTCGAAGTAATTGCGCACCGCCTCGCGCACGCCGGTGAAGAAGCGGCTGCGCTGCATCTGTTCGCGCACCACGTCGATGTCGTCGCGCACGATGTCCATGCCGATGCTGGTGTAGAGCTCGGTCGACAGCCGGGTGAACACGGCGCGCGTGGCCTGCAGCTTGAACAGGCTGGTGTCGAATTCCTTTTTCTCGACGTCGATGCGGCGCATCATGTGGGCGATCACCGTCTGGTTCTTGCCGCGCAGGCTCTTGAGCTCGTGCAGCTGCTCGACGATGCCGCGCGAGCGCGCATTGACCAGCGCCATTTGCGCCACGCTCAGCGCCTGTAATTCTTCGCGCAGTTGCTTGCGCACGATGTCCTTCTTGGCCGGGATCAGCTCGTCGAACAGCGCCGCTTCGAGCGCCTGCAGGCGGCTGCGGGCGAGCAGGGCGTTGTCCTGTGTGATCTTGCCCACCAGCGCCTTTTGCGCCGACACCGGAAACACCTGGCGCGGCTCGAGCGCCAGCACGTGCGCGACATTGGCCTGCTGGCGTTCGATCTCGACGTCGACCTCGGCATGGCTGCGCAGCTCGTCCCACATGCTGTCGATCTTGTTGAGCACGACGAGGCGGCCTGCGCCGGCGCCGATGTGGTTGCGCCAGACCTCGATGTCGCTCTTGGTCACGCCGGTGTCGGCGGCCAGGATGAACAGCACCGCGTGCGCATTCGGAATCAGGTTCAAGGTCAGTTCCGGCTCGGTGCCGATGGCGTTCAGGCCGGGCGTGTCGAGGATCACCAGCCCCTGCTTGAGCAGCGGGTGCGGGAAGTTGATGATGGCGTGGCGCCACAGCGAGATCTCGACCTTGCCGTCCTCGCTCAGGGTGACCGGCATGTCGGGATCGTCCTCGTCGTACAAGCCGTAGCGCTTGGCCTCCTCGACCGGCACGTGGCGCGTCATGCTGACCTGCTTGAAGACCTCGTGCATGTCGGCGCCGACCTCCAGGTTCAGCGGCAGCACGGTCCAGGCCGATGGTTGATCGCGGTAGTCGCCGGTCGACAGGTTGTCGGCCCGCGTCTCGATCGGCAGCAGGCGGATCGACGGCGCGAAGCTGGGGTCGTACATCAGCTCGGTCGGACACATGGTGGTGCGGCCGGCGGCCGACGGCAGGATGCGCTGGCCGTAGTCGGCGAAGAAGATGGCGTTGATCAGCTCGGATTTGCCGCGCGAGAACTCGGCGACGAAGGCCACCGACAACTTATCGTCGGCCAGCCGCGCCAGGGTGCGGCCGATGCGCTGGTCGGTGGCGGCGTCGGTCAACGACGCGGCCGCCACCCAGGACTGGTAGTTTTTCAGCGCCGTCACCACGCCTTGCCGCCAGGCGCTGTACTGCTCGAAATCCCTGGCCATCATGCTTTCCGCCCTTGTTCTAAAGTTCACTTTTGGCAATTGACACAGTAAAAAGTGGAGCGCTGTCCTTGCTTGATCTGCCGCACCGGCGCCGCGCACACCTTGCAGGGCACGCCAGCACGATCATAGACGAAATACGTCTGCTGGAAATAACCGGACTGGCCGTTGACGCTAATAAAGTCGCGCAAGGTGCTGCCGCCCTGGATGATGGCTTCGGCCAGGATCTCGCGGATCGCCTGCGCCAGTTTCTCGTAGCGCGCCAGGCTGATACGCTTGGCGGGCGTCTTTGGATTGATGCCCGCGCGAAATAAACTTTCCGAAGCGTAAATATTGCCGACGCCGACTACGATATCGCCGGCCAGCAGCACTTGCTTGACCGGGGCGCTGCGCTGGCGGGTCTGATCGTACAACAATTTGCCGGTAAAGCCCGTTTCCAGCGGCTCCACGCCCAGTTCGCGCAGCAGGACGTGGTGTTCAAGCAGGCCGTCGGCGTCGTCGTGCCACAGCACGGCGCCGAAGCGGCGCGGGTCCTTCATGCGCAGCACCTGTTTGCCTTGCGGCCCCTCGATCACCAGATCGAAATGGTCGTGCTTTTCCGGCTCGATGTCGGTGTCCATCACCCGCAGGTGGCCCGACATGCCCAGGTGGATGATCAGGGTGCCGTGCTCGAAGTGGACCAGCAGGTATTTTCCGCGCCGCCCGGTGCGCACCACCAGCCGTCCGGCCAGCAATTGTTGCAACTGGGCGGGAAACGGCCAGCGCAGGCCCTCGCGGCGCAGCACCACGTCGCGCACGGTGCGGCCTTCGATATGGGGCGCGACGCCGCGCCGTGTCACTTCAACTTCTGGCAATTCTGGCATGTGGATGGCAAATGAGTGAAAACAAGGGCAAGCGTTTCAGAGTGGGGCGGCATTTCGGGCCGATGATCGTACATCAAGGCGGTAAAAGCCGGCGCAACCTGGCCGGCGTAAAATATTTGGTTACACTAGTCAAAACACGCAAGCGATGCGTTGCGCGTAAAATCAGCTGACCATTGCCGACCAGGATCTTCCCTTGAAAAACGCTTTCGCCATTGTAACCCTCTCTGCCTTGCTGTCGGCGTGCGCCATGGCGCCGCAAAAACAGGCCGAGTCCACCGCCGCACCGGAGCCTGCCGCCCCCGACAGCGCCGCCGCCGTGGTGGAGGCGCCCGCGCCCGTGCCGGAAGTGCTACCCAACAATGCCCTGACCGGCGACATGCTGTTCCGCATCACCAAGGCCGAGCTCGAGTTCAAGCAGGGACAATGGCAGGGCGCGTATATCACGATGCTGTCGCTGGCCCAGCAGACCCGCGATCCGCGCCTGGCACGCCGCGCCGCCGAGATGGCGCTGGCCGCCAAGCAGGGCCAGGAGGCGCTGGCGGCGATCCGCCTGTGGCGCGAACTGGCGCCCGATTCGGACGAGGCGACCCAGTATTTCCTCGGCTTTGCCGTCGTCAACGATGACCTGAGCGAAGCGGAGGCGATTTTCGCCCAGCGCCTGAAGGCGGCGCCGCCGGCCCAGCGCGGCATGGCGATGTTGCAGATGCAGCAATTCATGCTGCGCGCCAAGGACAAGGCCGCCGCGTTCGCGCTGCAGGAGCGCGTGCTGGCGCCCTATGACGACATGCTGGAAAGCCACCTGATCCTGGCGCAGGGCGCCTTCGCCGTCAACGACGCCGAGCGCGCCCGCGCCGAGGCGCAAAAAGCCCAGGCCATCAAGCCCGACTCCGAGCTGGCGGTGCTGACCATGGCGCAGGTGTCCGGCGACATCGACGCCGCGGGCAAGGTGTTGACCGCTTTCCTGGAGAAATATCCGAAGGCGCGCGAGGTGCGCGCGGCCTACGCCCGCATCCTGGTCGACGCCAAGCGGCTCGAGCCGGCCCGCCAGGAATTCCTGACCTTGCTGAAGGACCAGCCCGACAACATCGCGACCTTGTACGCGCTGGGCGTGATGGCGATGCAGGCCAACGATTTGCCCGAGGCGGAGAAATATTTCACGCGTTTCATCACCGTCATGGACGACCATCCCGACGACGAGCGCGACCCCTCCAAGGTTCTGATGATACTGTCGCAGATCGCCGAGCAGCGCGGCGACATCGACGGCGCCTACAAATGGCTGGAGAAAATCGAAGGCGACGATCCCAAGCTGTACCTGAACGCGCGCATGAAAATGGCGACCCTGACGGCGCGCAAGGGCGATGTCGACGGCGCGCGCAAGCAGCTGGCCACCTTGACGCCGGCCGACCCCGCCGACCAGGCGCAGATCTTCCAGACCGACGCCCAGTTGCTGCGCGACGCCGGCGATACCCGCGCCGCCTACACGGTGCTGGAGAACGCCGTCAAACGCTATCCGGACAATCCGGACCTGCTGTACGACTTCGCGCTGGTGGCGGAAAAACTGGGCAACGTGGAGCTGATGGAAAAAGCGCTGCGCCAGGTGATGATCGCCGCGCCCGACAACCAGCACGCCTACAACGCGCTGGGCTATTCGCTGGCCGAGCGCAACGAGCGCCTGCCGGAGGCCTATGCGCTGATCGACCAGGCGATGAAGATGGCGCCGGGCGACCCGTTCATCATGGACAGCATGGGCTGGGTACAATTCCGCATGGGGAACCTGGACGAGGCGGAATCGCTGTTGCGCCGCGCCTACGCGCTGCGGGCCGATCCGGAAATCGCCGTGCATCTGGGCGAGGTGCTGTTCGTCAAGGGCGACGTCACCGGCGCGCAAAAGTTGTGGCAGGAAGCCAAAAGCAAAGACCCCAAGAACGACGCGCTCAAGAACACGCTGGCGCGCCTGAACCAAAACCTCTAACAACCGATAGCAATCACCACTGATGACGATTTCCATTTTCCGCCGCGCGGCAAGCGCGCTGGCACTGGCCGGCGCGCTTGCCGTGCTGGCCGGCTGCGCCACCACCTCCGCGCCACGCTCGACCACCGCCGTCGCGCCGTACCGCGACACGCTCGACCTGGCCGGACGCATCGCCATCAATTACAGCCGGGACGGCAAACAGGAGTCGCTGAGCGGCAAGTTCACCTGGCGGCAAACGGCGGCCAACACCGACGTCACCTTGATCTCGCCGACCGGGCAGACGGTCGCCGTCATCAACGTCACGCCGACCTCGGCCACGTTGAAGCGCAGCGGCGAGCCGACCCGCACCGCGTCCGACCTCGACAGCCTGACCCGTCAGACCCTGGGCTGGACCTTGCCGGTTTCCGGCCTGCGCGACTGGCTGCAGGGCTACGCGGTCGCCGCCGACGGCAGCCGCTTCACCGCCTCGCCGGCCAGCGATACCGTCGTCACCCGCGACGGCTGGAAGCTCGACTACGTGTCGTGGCAAGATGATTCGGCGGCCGTGCCGCAGCCGAAACGCATTGACGCCACCCGCATCGCGCTGGGCCAGCAGGTCGATGACATGTCGATCCGCATCGTGATCGATCCTGCCGCACAATAAATTGATACCCCGATGACCAGTCTGAAGAATTGTCCGGCCCCGGCCAAACTGAACCTTTTCCTGCACGTCAACGGCCGCCGCGCCGACGGCTACCACCTGCTGCAAACCGTGTTCCAGCTGGTCGATCACGGCGACACCTTGCATTTCACCTTGCGCGACGACGACGCGCTGCGCCGCGTGACGGCGATCGAAGGGGTGCCGGAGGAGGGCGACCTGATCATCCGCGCCGCCAGGCTGTTGCAGGCCGAGGTGCTGCGCCGCACCGGCGCTTTGCCGCGCGGCGTCGACATCGCCATCGACAAGATCCTGCCGATGGGCGGCGGCCTGGGCGGCGGTTCGTCGGACGCGGCCACCACCTTGATGGTATTGAACCATTTGTGGCGCGCCGGTCTAACGAATGAGGAGTTGATGGCGCTGGGCCTGCCGCTGGGCGCGGACATCCCGTTCTTCATCTTCGGCGAAACCGCGTTCGCCGAGGGCGTGGGCGAGGCGCTGCAACCGGTGAAAGCGCCCGATTGTTGGTATGTCGTCATCGAACCCGGGGTGGCGGTGCCGACTGCGGCAATTTTTTGCTCGGAACGTTTGACAAGGAGCACACCGCCCGTCATAATAACGGACTTTTCCAGCTGCCACGAAAATCAAACTGATTTGAAGGGGTACGGAAGGAACGATTTACAGCAAGTGGCAACGAGTTTGTTCCCGCCGGTGGCAGAGGCGATAGAATGGCTTAGCGCTTACGGTGATGCCAGGATGACTGGTTCCGGTGCTTGTGTATTTTGTGCAGTGGCAACCCAGGCTGACGCCGACGCGGTACTTCAACAAGTGCCCGCCAAGTGGAAAGCATGGAAAGCCGAGGCGCTGACACGGCATCCACTCACTAAAATGTTGTAGACGGGTAAAAAAAGATTTGGCTTGGCGTGAAATTGGCGATAAAATACTCGCCGTTGTAGCGACAAGCAGTCAGTTGCGTAGGGGAATCGCCAAGCTGGTTAAGGCACTGGATTTTGATTCCAGCATACCAAGGTTCGAATCCTTGTTCCCCTGCCATTCGTTTTCCTTGTGTCACCGTCGAGGCGTTAGTCTCCGGCCAAGGCAAGCATCAATGTCCGCGCCCAGCGCGGATCATTCTGAGTACAGCGCCACGCGGCTTCCGCTGGCGACATCAAAAATTTCATCGACTATCTCTGGGACTCCCATGGCTTACGAAAACCTGATGGTTTTTACCGGCAACGCTAATCCTGCGTTGGCAGAAGGAGTCGCAAAAAATCTCGGCATTCCACTCGGCAAGGCAAACGTTTCGAAATTCTCGGACGGCGAAGTGATGGTCGAGATTAACGAGAACGTTCGCGGTAAAGACGTTTTCGTTCTGCAATCGACTTGCGCACCAACCAACGACAGCCTGATGGAGTTGATCCTGATGGTCGACGCGTTGAAACGCGCATCGGCAGGCCGCATCACCGCCGCCATCCCTTATTTCGGTTACGCCCGTCAAGACCGCCGCCCGCGTTCGGCGCGCGTCGCGATCTCGGCCAAAGTCGTGGCCAATATGCTGGAAAGCGCCGGCGTCGAGCGCGTCCTGATCATGGACCTGCACGCGGACCAGATCCAGGGCTTCTTCGATATCCCGGTCGATAATATTTATGCTTCGCCAATTCTGCTGAGCGATCTGCAGAAGAAGAACTACCAGGACCTGCTGGTGGTGTCGCCGGACGTCGGCGGTGTGGTACGTGCGCGCGCCCTGGCCAAACGCCTGGGCTGCGACCTGGCCATCATCGACAAGCGCCGTCCGAAAGCCAACGTTTCCGAAGTGATGAACATCATCGGTGAAGTCGAAGGCCGCAACTGCGTCATCATGGATGACATGGTCGATACCGCCGGTACGCTGGTCAAGGCGGCGGAAGTGCTGAAGGAGCGCGGCGCCACCAAGGTGGTCGCGTATTGCACCCACGCGGTCCTGTCGGGTCCTGCGATCGAGCGCATCGCCAACTCGTCGCTGGACGAGCTGGTCGTGACCGACACGATTCCGCTGTCCGACGCGGCCCGTGCCTGCGGCAAGATCCGCCAGTTGACCTGCGCGCCGCTGCTGGCCGAGACGTTCAAACGCATCATTAAGGGCGATTCCGTGATCTCCCTGTTTATCGATTAATCGATAAACTAAGCGATAAACGACGCTACTGTTTTTTAGCGGCGCGCGTGGCAAATATGCCCCGCGCGCCGTTGTACTTCCCGGTTTCATGAGCGTAGTCAGCTCATTTTCGAAGCACCCTGGTCGCGGGGGCTTCATAACACGAGGCGCGAGCCTTGTTATTTTTGGAGTTACACATGAAAGTTGTTGCATTCAAACGCGAATTGCAAGGTTCCGGAGCGAGCCGCCGCCTGCGCAATTCGGGCCAAACCCCAGGCATCATCTACGGCGGTACTGAAGCGCCAGTGACCATCTCGCTGGACCACAACGCGCTGTACCACGCGCTGAAAAAAGAAGCCTTCCACTCGTCGATCCTGGATCTGGAAATCGACGGCAAGACCCAGCAAGTGCTGCTGCGCGACTTCCAAGTCCACGCGTTCAAGCAACTGGTTCTGCACGCTGACTTCCAGCGCGTCGACGCATCGAAAAAAGTGCACATGAAAGTTGCCCTGCACTTCGCCAACGCCGAAATCTCGCCAGCGGTCAAACTGCACGGCGCGACCATCAGCCACGTCGCCAACGAAATCGAAGTGTCGTGCCTGCCGAAAGACCTGCCAGAGTTCATCACCGTCGACCTGACCAACATCGACGTCGGCAGCTCGCTGCACATCGACGAACTGACGCTGCCAGCAGGTGTTACCGCTGTTGCCGCCGGCACCAACCTGACCATCGCCACCGCTTCGGTGCCGCCAGGTCACGTGTCGGCCGAAGCCGACGCCGCTGAAGCCGCTCCAGCAGCCGATGCCAAGCCAGCCGCTAAAGCCAAGAAGTAATATTGAACGCCGCAGCGATGCGGCGGCAATGAAGGACCCCCGCTAGCCCCAGGCCGTCGGGGGTTTTTTTTCGTTTGACCGATAATATCGTTTTCCTTGATTGAGCATCCCATGCCCATACGTCTCATCGTCGGCCTCGGCAATCCCGGCGCCGAATACGAACAAACCCGCCACAACGCCGGCTTCTGGCTGGTCGACAACCTTGCCAACGACGTCGGCGCGCGCCTGCAGCGCGAGACCAAGTACAACGCGCTGGCCGCCAAGAGCCAGATCGCCGGACAGGAGGTGTGGCTGCTGGAACCGCAGACGTATATGAACCGCTCCGGGCAATCGGTTGGCGGCCTGTGCCGCTTTTTCAAGATCAACCCGGACGAAGTGCTGGTGGTGCACGACGAGCTCGATCTGATGCCCGGCATCGCGCGCCTGAAGAAGGGCGGCTCGTCGGGCGGCCACAACGGCCTCAAGGACATCACCGCCGCGCTCGGCACGCAGGATTACTGGCGGCTGCGCTTGGGTATCGGCCATCCGCGCACGCTCAGCCTGCAACAGCAGGTGGCCGACTTCGTGCTGCACCGGCCGCGCCGCGAGGACCAGGACCTGATCGAGCAGGCCATCGAAAAATCGCTGCAGGTCATGCCGCTGATCGTCGACGGCAAATTCGAGGCGGCGACGATGAAACTGCATACAGTCTAAAGCCGGCGCGTCGATGGTATGCTGAGGGAACTATTTCCCTCAGACTAAGGACACCATCAATGAAGCGCTTGCCGATCGCCGCACTCGTAACATCTTTATTGTTGGCCGTTGTTCAAACGCAGGCCCAGGCACAAGGCCCGGACAGCGGCGCCGTCGCCAGGCAGATCGACGGCATGTATCCCAAGCTCGACGTCATCTACAAGGACTTGCACGCGCATCCGGAAGTGGCCTTCCAGGAAGTGCGCACGGCCGCCAAGCTGGCCGCCGAGATGCGCGCCATCGGCTTCGATGTCACCGAGAAGGTCGGCAAGACAGGCATCGTCGCCCTCTACAAGAACGGGGCCGGCCCGACGGTGCTGGTGCGCACCGAGATGGACGGCCTGCCGATGGAGGAAAAATCCGGCTTCGCCTACGCCAGCAAGGCCCACGCGACGCTCGACGGCAAGGACACGATGGTCGCCCACAGCTGCGGCCACGACGTCCACATGACGGCCTGGCTGGGCGCCGCGCGCACCCTGGTGGCGATGAAATCGCAATGGAAGGGCACGCTGATGTTCATCGGCCAGCCGGCCGAGGAGATCGTCGCCGGCGCCAAGGCCATGCTCGACGACGGCCTGTTCAAGCGCTTCCCGAAACCGGACTACGCCTTCGCGTTGCACTCGTGGCCGCTGGCCCACGGCACCATTGGCTACAACAGCGGCCCGGTGTCGTCGAACTCGGACGCGATCGAAATCACCTTCAAGGGGCGCGGCGGCCACGGCTCGGCGCCGGACAAGGCGCTCGACCCGATCACCATCGCCGCCCGCTTCGTGGTCGACGTGCAGACGGTCATCAGCCGCGAAAAGGATCCAAAGGAATTCGGCGTGGTGACGATAGGCGCGATCAACGGCGGCAGCGTCGGCAACATCATCCCGGACTCGGTCAAGGTGCGCGGCACCATCCGCACCTACAACCCGGCGGTGCGCGCCAAGATCCTGGCCGGCGTGCGCCGCGTCGCCAACGCGTCGGCCGCGATGGCCGACGCGCCAGCGCCGGACGTCGAGCTGATCACCGGCGGCGCGGCCATCGTCAACAACGACGCGCTGGTCACGCGCACCGAGGGCGTGCTCAAGCAAGCCTTCGGCGATGCAAACGTCTCGCGCATGCCGGCCATGACGGCCAGCGAGGACTTCTCGGTCTACGCCAACGAGGGCATCCCGTCGATGTTCTTCTTCACCGGCGTCTACGATCCCAAGGCGGTGGCCGAGGCGGACAAGCCGGGCGGCAAGCCGATCGCCTTCAACCACTCGCCGTACTACGCGCCGGTGCCGGAGCCGTCGATCAAGACGGCGGCCCAGGCGATGACCCTGGCGGTGCTGAACGTGATGTCCAAATAAATCAGGGGCCGCCTGTTTATTTGCTGGCGGCGATCCATTTGTCCACGCGGGCCTCCAGGATCGGCAACGGCAATGTGCCGTCGCCGATCACCACCTGGTGGAATTTCTGGTAGCTGAACTTGTCGCCCAGCGCCGCCTGCGCCCGCGCGCGCAATTCCAGTATTTTCAGCGAGCCGATCTTGTAGCTCAGCGCCTGGGCCGGCCACACCATGTAACGCTCGATCTGGTTCTTGGCGCGCGCCTCGCTCCAGCCCAGCGTGTCGGCCAGATAGGTGATCGCCTGCTCGCGGCTCCAGCCCTTGGCGTGCATGCCGGTGTCGACCACCAGGCGCGCCGCGCGCAGCATCTCCGCGTTCAGGTGGCCGTAGTAGGCGACCGGATCGTCATACAGGCCCAGCTCGCGGCCCAGCGTTTCCGAATACAAGGCCCAGCCTTCGGTATAGGCCGCGCTGTTGGGATTCTCGGTGCTGAACTTGCGGAAGTCCGGCAGATCCAGCTCTTTCAACAGCGCGCCGTGCAGGTGGTGGCCCGGCACGCCCTCGTGCAGGAACAGGCTGACCATGTCGACCCGGCTGTACTGCTTGGCATCATTGACCACCGGCCAGAACACGCCTGGATGCGAGCCGTCCGCCGCCGGCGGCGTGTAGTGGTCGGAGGCGGTCGCGCGCGTCAGCTCCGGTTCCAGATGCAATTCCATCTTCCCCTTCGGGATCAGGCTGAAGTAGGCCGGCAGCTCGGCCTGCACCGTCGCGTAGAGTGCGCGGTAGGCGTCCAGCACCTGCTCGTCGGTGGTAAAGATCTTGAACTTCTGCTGCCCCGCCATCCATTGCGGCAACTGCTTTTCCGGGCCGTCATAGCCCAGCTTCGGCCCCAGCGCCGTCAACTGCTGCTGGATGCGCGCCACTTCCTTCAGGCCCAGCGCGTGCACCGCGTCCGGCGTCAACGGCAGGTTGGTGCTGTCCTTGATGCGGGCCGCGTACCAGGCGGCGCCGTTCGGCAGCGCGCTCCAGCCGGTGCTGGCGCGGCTGGCCGGCAGGTATTCGTTTTGCAGGAAATCCACCAGGCGGGTCAGCGCCGGGGCGATCTTGGTATCGACCGTATTCAGGTAGGCTGCCGTTAGCCGCTGCTTGTCGGCGGCGGAAAACTGCGCCGGCAGGCGCGTGATGGGCGAATAGTAGACGCTGGTCTCCGGCGTGGCCGCGCGCAGGTTCTGGAACTGCGGCAGCATCGCCACCGTGATCGCCTTCGGCTGCACGATGCCGGCGCGGATGCCTTGTTTCATGTTGGCGATGGCCTGGTCTATCCACGCCGGCAACTGCTTCAGGCGGCCCAGGTAGGCTTGATACTGGGCGACCGTGCCCAGCGGCTGCGAGCCGGTGCCGTCGGCGTAATTGGCCAAGGTGCTGGGGACGTTGTCGAACTGGTTGAGCGGCAGCAGATGTTCCGGGAAGGATTCCAGCTGCATGGCGTTATTAAGTTCGTAGGACAGCAGATCGTAGGTCAGCTGGTCCGGCTCGCCGAGCTGGTCGCGCCGCACCGCCATCAACTGCTTTTGCATCTGGCGGTACTGCGTGAACTGGGCGGCGCGCACGGCGGGGGAGATGGCCAGGCCGATCTGATCGTTGTAGCGGCTGTCGCCGTTGGCGGTGGCGAACAGCAGGGGATCGAATTTGCAGCGCGCCGTGTGGAAGGCGGCGGCCAGTTTCGCCAGTTGTTTCTGCGCCTGGCTGGCCTGGGCGGCGGAGGTCTGCGCGGCCTGGGCAGGCAACATGCCGGCGCCGGCGAAAAGAAGGGTGGCGGTCAGTATCGAGGTCCGCAGCGAGGCGCGGCAGCGAGTGTGGGGCATGGACATTTCCTGGTAAGCAGATAAGCCGCCCATCGGGCGGCTTATCTTGACGGCGTGTTGGGCAATTGTTCGCCAGGAAGTCTAGCACTAAACAATCGCCCCGGAAATTGCCCGCCCGGCCGGAACCTTAGTTCGAACGCAGGCCGCCGTCGACCACGCGCACATCGTCGCCCTGGTGCCACGATGGCTGCTCGGTCTGGTGGAACTTGCGCACCGAACCGTCGTTCATGCGGACCACGATGTCGTAGCTCTTGCTGGCCTTGACCTTGCCCTCGATCTGGTTGCCGGCGACCGCGCCGCCGATGGCGCCGGCCACGGTGGCCAGCTTGCGGCCGTTGCCGCCGCCGACCTGGTTGCCCAGCAGGCCGCCGACCAGCGCGCCGCCGACCGCGCCCACGCCACTGCCTTCGGCGCGGGTTTCGATTTCGTTGACGGCTTCGATCACGCCACAATTGTTGCAGACCGCCGGCGCGTTCTTGACCGGGGTGTGCTTGACGACAGGAGGCTTGTCGCGCACCACTTCGCGGACGGGCTCGCGCACCGGCTCGCGGACTTGCTCACGCACCGGTTCGCGCACCTGGTCGCGGCCGGGCGCGGCCGGCGCGGTTTGCTCGACCAGCGGCTGGCCGTTGGGCGCCAGCGCCGGGTCCTGGTTCTGGGAATTGGAGGAAGGCAGCCAGCCCATGATGGCGGCGACGCCGACGCCACTGACCAGCACAACGGCGGCGGCGGCGGCCATGATCATCGGATGCAGCTTGGAATTGGATGTGTTGTTCATTTTTCTACCTTTTATGTGTTGAGTGGCTTGTTTGACTACAAGCAACTAACGCGCTGGCCGGAAATCCGACTGACGCAGATTTCGTATCAAATGTAAGCAATTGTTCCCGGAATGCATGACGCGGCCGGCTTTGGGCCTGTTTTTTTGATGACTGGGGGCGGGGGAGGTACAATTGATCCTTGAACGCTTTAAATAGCAGGAATATTCAGAAAACGCCCGCGTCGGCCGTTTTTCACCAGCCGCTCGCCGGCAACATTTGATTATTAAAAGGTTTTCCATGAGTCTCCAATGCGGCATCGTCGGCCTGCCCAACGTCGGCAAGTCCACCCTCTTCAACGCCCTGACCAAGGCCGGCATCCCGGCTGAAAACTACCCGTTCTGCACCATCGAGCCCAACGTCGGCGTGGTCGAGGTGCCGGACCCGCGCATGGCCGCGCTGGCCGCCATCGTCAAGCCGGAACGCATGGTCAACGCCATCGTCGAATTCGTCGACATCGCCGGCCTGGTGGCCGGCGCGTCGCAGGGCGAGGGCCTGGGCAACCAGTTCCTGTCGCACATCCGCGAAACGGACGCCATCGTCAACGTCGTGCGCTGCTTCGAGGACGACAACGTGATCCACGTGTCCGGCAAGGTCAGCCCGCTGGACGACATCGAAGTGATCCAGACCGAGCTGGCGCTGGCCGACCTGGGCACCGTGGAAAAAGCCATCCACCGCGAAAACAAGAAAGCCCGTTCCGGCGACAAGGACGCGGCCAAGCTGCTGGCCATCATGGAGCGCATCGTGCCGCACCTGAACGAAGCCAAGCCGGTGCGCGCCATGGGCCTGGACGCCGACGAGATGGCCCTGATCAAGCCGCTGTGCCTGATCACCGCCAAGCCGGCCATGTACGTCGCCAACGTCTCCGACACCGGCTTCAAGAACAATCCGCTGCTCGACCAGCTGACCGCCTACGCCGCCACCCAGAACGCGCCGATCGTCGCGATCTGCGCCTCGATCGAAGCCGAGATCGCCGATCTGGAAGACGCCGACAAGACCGAGTTCCTGAACGACATGGGCATGGAAGAGCCTGGCCTGGACCGCCTGATCCGCGCCGCCTACAACCTGCTGGGCCTGCAGACCTACTTCACCGCCGGCGTCAAGGAAGTGCGCGCCTGGACCATCCACATCGGCGACACCGCGCCGCAGGCGGCCGGCGTCATCCACACCGACTTCGAACGCGGCTTCATCCGCGCACAGACCATCGCCTACGACGACTACATCCAGTACAAGGGCGAGGGCGGCGCCAAGGAGGCGGGCAAGATGCGCGCCGAGGGCAAGGAATACGTGGTCAAGGATGGCGACGTGCTGAACTTCCTGTTCAACGTCTAAGCGTCCGTTTCACCCTTCAAGAAGCCCCGTCCAGACGGGGCTTTTTCACATCCGCGTCGGCCGCCTCCTCGTCCTGCCGGTACTTGATGCACCAGTCGACAAAGCTGCGCAACGCCGCCGACATATGCTTGCGGCTGGGGTAGTACAGGTAGAACCCCGGCATGGCCGGGCACCATTCGTCGAGCAGGCGCACCAGTTTGCCCCGGCGGATGTGCTCGCGCGCGTAGTACTCGTGCACGAAGGCGATGCCGACGCCGTCGCGGGCGGCGTCGACCATCATCTCGTCGTCGTCGAGCACCAGCGGACCGTCGACGCTGACGGCCACGCTCTTGCCGTCGCGCTCGAACTCCCATGAATAGATCACGCCGCTGGGAAAGCGGCGCCCGATGCACGGCAAGGCGCGCAGGTCGAGCGGCCCGTCGGGGCGTCCGTGCACGGCCAGGCATTCGGGCGAGGCCACCACGGCGAAGCGCAGCGCCGCGCCGATGGGGACGGCGACCATGTCCAGCGCCAGGCTCTCGCCGAAGCGCACGCCGGCGTCGTAGCCCTGGGCGACGATGTCGACCAGCTGGTCGTCGGTGATGACCTCGATCGTGACGTTGGGGTGGACCTTCAGAAAGCCGCTGAGCATGGGCGCGAGCAGCAGGCGCGCCGCCGGGCGCGGCACGTTGAGTCGCAGCGTGCCCTGGATCGTGTCGCGGAAACCGTTGATCTCGTCGAGCGCCTGTTCCAGATCCTGGATCACGCGGCTCACGCGCGCGTACAAATGCTTGCCGGCCTCGGTCGGCTCGACGCTGCGGGTGGTGCGGTTGAGCAGGCGTATGCCCAGCCGCGCCTCCAGCGCCCGCATGGTGTGGCTCAGCGACGAGGCGGTGACGTTTCTTTCCTCGGCCGCCTTGCGGAAGCTGCGGTGGCGTGCCACGGCGATGAATACTTCGAGGTCGTTGAGGTCATGCCGCATAGGTGGATTCCGAATAATAAGGACGGCGGCCATACCGTGGAGGTCACACCCCGCGAAACAGCTTGTCGCGGGATGCTGTTGATCCGCATCAAACAAGCTGTATTCATTAATGAAATATTTTCAGTGGTACAAGTGGTTTACCGCTGATTGTGTTGATTATAAAGCAAATATATCATCATTTCCATTATTCGAAGACGGAGGGAAATGATGAAACAGCGGAAATTAGGCAATGGCGGCTTGCAGGTCTCGGCCATCGGTTTGGGTTGCATGGGCATGAGTTTCGCCTACGGCGGCGGCGACGACGACGTCTCGGCCCGCACCATCGAACGCGCCGTCGACCTCGGCGTCACCTTCTTCGACACGGCCGAGGTCTACGGCCCCTACGTCAACGAGGAGCTGGTCGGCAAGGCGCTGCGCGGCGTGCGCAACAAGGTGCAAATCGCCACCAAGTTCGGCTTCCGCATCCTGCCGCACGGCCAGGGCATGGAGCGCATGGCCGGCGTCGACAGCCGGCCCGAACACGTCCGCGAGGCGGTCACGGGCTCGCTGCGCCGGCTCGGCGTCGAGACCATCGACCTGCTCTACCAGCACCGGCCCGATCCGTCCGTGCCGGTCGAGGAGGTGGTCGGCGCGATGGCCGACCTGGTGAAGGAAGGCAAGGTGCGCCACCTGGGCCTGTCCGAAGTGTCGGCCGAGACGGTGCGGCGGGCGCACGCGGTCCATCCGATCGCCGCCGTGCAAAGCGAATACTCGCTGTGGAGCCGCGACCCCGAGCGCCACGTGCTGCCCGCATGCCGCGAGCTGGGCATCGGCTTCGTGCCGTACAGCCCGCTGGGCCGGGGTTTCCTGACCGGCGCCCTGACCTCGACCGACGCCCTGGCGCAAGACGACTTCCGCCGCACCCTGCCGCGCTTCCAGGACGCCGCCCTGCGCAGCAACCTGGCGCTGATCGGCCAGCTGTCGCAACTGGCCGCCGGCCGTGGCGCGACCGTGGCGCAGCTGGCGCTGGCCTGGCTGCTGGCCCAGGACGAGCAAATCGTGCCGATCCCCGGCGCCCGCCGCATCCCCCACCTCGAGGAGAACGCGGCCGCCGCCGACGTGGCGCTCGATACGGCGGAACTGGCCGCCATCGAGGCCATCTTCAGCGCCAACAGCGTGCAGGGCGCCCGCTACGCCCAGGGCGACCTCGACCTGCTCGAACGCTGAGCCCGCACCCACCCCTCCGGCGGCCGCCGCGCGGTCGCCGACCCACCAAGGAATCAATGTGTCTGCAAGCAATCTGAATCAAAAGATGCCGGTCTCCATCTACGCGCTCGCCGTCGGCGCCTTCGGAATCGGCACGACGGAATTCATCGTCATGGGCCTGCTGATGGAAATGGCGCGCGACTTCAACACCACCATCAGCGGCGCCGGCTACATCATCACCGTCTACGCGCTGGGGGTGGTGCTGGGCGCGCCCCTGCTCACGCCCTTCCTCGGCCGGCTGCCGCGGCGGCCGGCGCTGATCGGCCTGATGGCCCTGTTCACCCTGGGCAACGCCGCCTGCGCGCTGTCCGACTCGTTCTGGCAAATCCTGCTGGCCAGGCTGTTGACCTCGTTCGCCCACGCCTCGTACTTCGGCATCGGTTCGGTGGTGGCGGCCGACCTGGCGCCGCCGGGCAGGAAATCGAGCGCGCTGTCGACCATGTTCCTGGGCGCGACCCTGGCCAACGTCATCGGCGTGCCGCTGGGAACCCTGATCGGGCAAACCTACGGCTGGCGCGCCAGCTTCTGCGCGGTGACCATCGTCGGCCTGCTGGCCACCCTGGCGACGGCCGTGTTCGTGCCGAAACTGGCGCGCGCCGCCACCGCCCCCAACCTGCGGGCCGAGCTGCGCGTGCTGCGCCAGCCCGAGATGTTGCAAGCCTTCGCCGTGACCGTGCTCGGCTTCGGCGGCACGTTCGCCGCCTTCACCTACATCGCGCCGTTCCTGACCCAGGTGACGGGCCTGCCGGAGCAGTATGTCTCGCCGATGCTGGTGCTGTTCGGGCTGGGCATGGTGGTGGGCAATCCGATCGGCGGCAGGCTGGCCGACCGCGACACGGCGCTGGCGCTGCGCCTGACCCTGGGCGCGCTGGCCACGGTGCTGCTGTTGCTGGTGCCCGCGGCGCGCAATCCGTACGCGGTGGCGGTACTGGTCTTCCTGTTCGGCGCGGCGATGTTCGCCACCATCTCGCCGTTGCAAACCCAGGTGCTCGAACGGGGCGCCGGCGCGCCGACCCTGGCGGCGGCGTGCAACATCGCCGCCTTCAACCTGGGCAATGCCGGCGGCGCCTGGGCCGGCGGGGTGGTGATCGCCTCGGGCCTGGGACTGGCGCTGGTGCCGGCGGTGGGCGCGGCCATCACCTTGGCCGGCCTGGTGGTCGCCATGCGCTACGGCCGGGTCAACGCGGTGGCGGCCCGCGGTATCGGCCGATAAGCGGCCAATAGGCGGCCAATAACTAGAAATTACGGGGATCTTTTTTTTGTTGTTGTCCATGAAAGGGGAATGTATGACTTACGTCGTTGTCGTTGGGGATCACTTCAAGAAGTTCGCGAGTGATAAGAAGCATGTCTTGACCGTCAGTGAGCTGGAGCGGGAAATCTGGCAGGGTACCGCGCCGGGCCGGGAGGCCATCGTCATCGGACAGGGTGTCGAGCATGACCGCTTTGTCGGCCTGGTCAACCTGATGGAGCGCCGCCGCAAGCGCGGCGTGCGGGTGCAAAACATGCCGCAGATACTGGACCAGTGCGATCCATTGCACCAGCGCAGCGTGCACAAGCACAGGCGCGAGAACGTGCTGATCACCAAACCGGTGGCCGGTCCCGACGGCACGTACCACGCCCAGCTGTCGATTTGCGACTCGGGCGAGCTGCTCAACGACCACGCGACCGGCCAGCATATCCAGGGCATCGTGCTGACCGAGGCGGGCCGGCAGATGCTGATCTCGACCTCCGAGTACCACCTGCTCGACGGCGCCGACGCCGGCCGCTGCTATTTCGTGCTCAACTCGCTCAACACGGAATTCAAGCAGTTCGCCTTCCCGTTGCCGGTCACCATCGTGTTCCGCGCCTTGTCGCAATCGCACAAGCCGGGACGCTATCTGAAAGTCGACTGCGAGATCTCCTTCCTGCAGAACGACGTGCCGGTGGCCGTGGTGCGCAGCAGTTACTGCGCCTACTCGGCCCAGTACATCGAGGAGAAGGAATCGACGCTGGCCATCTCGGCCTGCGACGGCGTCCACCGGCAAGCCGACGCGGACCTGCCCGCGCTGGCGGCCTGAGGCGGGCGGCGTCATGGCCATCGCCTTTTTCGATGTGGACGAAACGCTGATCGCGATGAAAAGCATGTTCTCCTTCCTGCGCGTGTTCCTGGCGCGGGTGGAGGACCCCACGCACGGCAGCTACCAGCGCATCATGGCCACCATCGACAGGCAGGTCGCCATGGGGGCGTCGCGCGAGGACATCAACCGCTATTACTACTCGCTCTACTGCGGGCACCGCCAGTCGGAGGTGCGGCGCCACGCGCAGGCCTTCTTCGACGCCATGGCCGTGCCCTACCAGATGGACGTGGTGCGCCGCCTCAAGGCGCACCAGGCCGCCGGCGACGAGGTGGTGGCGGTGTCGGGCGCGATGCGCGACATCATTTATCCCGTCATGGACCGCCTCGGCGTGCACGCCTACCTGTGCTCCGAGCCGGAGGTGGTCGACGACCACTACACGGGGCGCCTGCTGGCGCAGGCCATCGGCGCCGGCAAGGGGCGGCTGGTGCGCGCGTACTGCGCCGGGCGCGGGATCGACGCCGCCAACTGCACCGCCTATGGCGACCACGTCTCGGACGCCGACATGCTGGGCGCGGTCGGGCGTGGCGTGGCGGTCCATCCGCAGGAGGCCATGCGGCGGCTGGCGCGCGAGCGGCGCTGGGAGGTGATGCCGGCCGCCGCCTGACACGGCGCCGGGCCGGGCCCGGCGCCATCTGAATTTTCTTTTTACTTTAATCAAGGACAGGCATGAAATATCGTTATCTGGGCAATACGGGTTTATCGGTGTCGGAAGTGTGCTTCGGCGCCATGACGTTCGGCGAGCAGGGCGCGTTCCTGGGCGCGCCGGACCGCAACTGGTCGGAGTTCGGCGTCGTCGGCGGCTCCGAGGCGACCAATATGGTGCACATGGCGCTCGACCACGGCGTCAACTTCTTCGACACGGCCGACGTCTACAAGAACGGCCAGGGCGAGGAGCTGCTGGGCGCGGCGCTCAAGGGCCGCCGCCAGTCGACCGTCATCGGCACCAAGGGCCGCTGGCGCACCGGCGAGGACCCCAACCAGGTCGGCTCGACCCGCCACCACCTGATCGCCGCCGTCGACGAGAGCCTGGCGCGGCTGCAGACGGACTACATCGACATCTACCACCTGCACGGTTTCGATCCGCGCACCTCGATCGAGGAAACGCTGCGCGTGCTCGACGACCTGGTGCGCAGCGGCAAAATCCGTTATCTGGGCGTGTCCAACTTCGCCGCCTGGCAACTGGCCAAGGCGCTGGGCGTGTCGGAGCGGCGCAACCTCGAGCGTTTCGTCGTCTACCAGGGGTATTACAACCTGGCCGCGCGCGAGCTCGAGCATGAGATCGTGCCGCTGTGCGTGGACCAGAACGTCGGCCTGACGATCTGGAGCCCGCTGGCCGGCGGCTTCCTGACCGGCAAATACAAGCGCGGCGAACCGCTGCAGCCGGGCAGCCGCCTGTCGCACGCCACGCCGTTCGAGTCGGCCCCCGTGGCCGACCGCGAGCAAGCCTTCGACGTCATCGACGCCATGGGCCGCATCGCCGCCGAGCGCGGCGTGACGGTGCCGCAGGTGGCCTTGAACTGGCTGCTGCGCAAGCCCGGCGTGACCTCGCTGGTGATCGGCGCCACCCGCCCGGCGCAGCTGGGCGACAACCTGGCGGCGGTCGAGTGGGAATTGTCGGCGGAAGAGCTGCGGCTGCTCGACGGCGTGAGCGCGCGCGAGAAACCGTATCCCTACTGGCATATGTGCAATGTGGCCGGCGACCGCCGCCTGCCGCACGATATCTATCCATAAGCCGGCCCGGGATCGATCCAGGGCGGCCGCCGACGGCCGGGTTCGCCCGGCCACGGCGGCGCGATTTTCAAGGCAAGGGCCGGCGCGGGGCGCGCCGGCCAACAGGGGATGGAATATGAACGCACGGGTATTGATAGTGGGGGCCGGGCCGGTCGGCCTGTTCGTCGGCGCCGAGCTGGCCAAGTACGGCATCGCGGCCGATATCATCGACAAGAACACCGGTGGCAACAGCCATTCGAAGGCGCTCAGCGTCAGCGCCGCCAGCCTGAAGGCCTTCCACGGCCTCGGCTTGCAGCGCGAGTTCGCCGGTCGCGGCAAACCGATCCACGAGATCGAGGTCTACTTCAACGGCGCGCGCTGCGCCCGCATCGACAAGCGCAAGCTGGGCGGCTTGTACGACTACTACCTCAGCGTGCCGCAGCCGGAGACCGAATCGCTGCTGCGGCTGGCGCTCGAGCGCGCCGACGGCAAGGTCGACTACGGCCACGAACTGACCCGGCTCGAGCAGGACGCCGACGGGGTCGACGTGGTCATCCGCGCCGCCGGCGGCCGGGCGGAGCGCCGGCGCTACGAAATGGTGCTCGGCTGCGACGGCGCCCAGAGCAGCGTGCGCCAACTGCTGGGCATGCCGTTCGAGGGCTACGACTATGACGTCCACTTCATCATGGGCGACGTGTACTTCGACGGCGGCGCCGGGTCGGACGCGACCTCCTACCACGTCTACGAGGACGGTTTCATGATCTTCCTGCCGATGGAGAACGGCCTGACCCGGCTGGTGGTGAGCAAGCCGGGGCCGCTGCCGCCGGGGCGCCCGGCGCCCGACCAGGCCGAGCTGCAAGAATTCCTGACCCGGTATTACCCGAGGCCGCTGCGCATCAGCCAGGTCGTGTGGGGCTCGAGCGCGCGCTTCTTTAACCGCCTGGCCGGCAGCAACCATGTCGGCCGCGTGTTCCTGGCGGGCGACGCTTTCCATCTGTTCAGCCCGATAGGCGGACAGGGGATGAACACCGGCATCCAGGACGCCGCCAACCTCGGCTGGAAGATCGCGTTTTACCTCAACGGCGCGGCCAAGACCGCGCTGCTGGACAGCTACCGGCGCGAACGCTACATCGCGGTCGGCAAGGCGGCCGACCTGACGGACGCCAACACCGAACTGATACTGCGGCGCGGCGGCGGCGACCACATGCGCTGGCGCTACACGCCGGCCATGGCCAACCGCGGCTTCTACCGCCGGCGCCTGTCGCACGACTTTTCCGGCCTGCTGGCCGACCACAACGTCGAAAGCGCGTCGCTGGTGGGCCGCCACGTGCCGTACCGCGCGCGCGACGACGGCCTGCTGGGGCTGCGCAGCACCTACGACATCCCCAAGCTGGGCCGCAATGTGCTGTTCTGCAACGACGACGTGGCCGACGCCGCGCTCGAACGCTTGCGGCGCTACGAGCGCGTGGTGGTGGCGGCCGGCCTGCCGGCCGGCGACCACGACTGGCGCGCGGCGTTGACCCTGGACCGGCACGCGGCCTGCCTGGTGCGCCCGGACGGCTACGTCGGCTTCTGCGGCAGCCTCGACGAACTTGAACGTTATCTCGACCATCTTTACCACTGAACAGGGAGCCGGCATGAGCCAAACAATGAAGCACGCAACGCAGCGCGCAACGGCGCACGACACGGCGCACGACACGGGGCGCGCGGACGGGCACGCCGCCGAACCCGGCGCGAAGGAGGTCGAGGACGCCGGCCGGCGCCGCCTGTTGCGCCTGGGCGCGGCGGGACTGCTGGGGCAAGGCCTGATGCCGGAGTCGGCGCTGGCGCTGGTGACCGGCGCGCCGTCGGCGGTGGACGGCGTGCTGCCGTTGCGCCGGCTGGGGGCGGGCGGCCCGCTGGTGCCGGCGGTCGGCCTGGGTTGCATGGGGATGTCCGAATTCTACGGCAAGGCCGACGCCCGCGCGGTGCGGCGCACGCTCGACGCCGCGCTCGAGCGCGGCACGATGCTGCTCGACACGGCCGACATGTACGGCAGCGGCGCCAACGAACGCCTGCTCGGGCAGTATCTGCGCGGGCGCCGCTCGGGCGCCGTCGTCGCCACCAAGTTCGGCATCGTGCGCGAGCGGCAGGGCTGGCACGTGGACAACCGCCCGGCCTATGTCAAGGCGGCGTGCGAGGCGTCGCTGCGCCGCCTCGGCATCGACTGCATCGACATTTATTACGCGCACCGCATCGATCCCGGCCATCCGGTCGAGGACATGATCGGCGCGATGGCGCAGCTGGTCAAGGAGGGCAAGGTGCGCGCGATCGGCCTGTCGGAGGCGGCGCCGTCGACCATCCGCCGCGCGCACGCGGTCCATCCGATCGCGGCCGTGGAGACCGAGTATTCGCTGTTCAGCCGCGAGCCCGAGCGCGAGCTGATCCCGCTGTGCGCGGAGATCGGCGCCGCCTTCGTGCCGTACGCGCCGCTCAGCCGTGGATTGCTCGGCGGCCAGGCGGCGCCGGCCGACAAGCTGGAGGCGGACGATTTCCGCAAGCACCTGCCGCGCTTCCAGGCCGACAACTTCCGGCAAAACCAAGCCATCGTCGCGGCCTTCGCGGCGCTGGCGCGGCGGCGCGAATGCGGCAGCGCGACCTTGGCGCTGGCCTGGCTGCTGGGGCAGGGCGCGCATCTGGTTCCGATTCCCGGCACCCGCCGCGCCGACCACCTGGCCGACAACCTGGCGGCGGCGTCGCTGCAGCTGTCCGCCGAGGAGCGGGCGGAGATCGAACGCCTGTTCCCGGTGGGCGTGGCGCATGGCAAGCGGTACTCGGATACGGAGTTGACGACAGTCGATTTGTAACCTGCAAGCAAAACAAGAGGGCGCTATAAACGCAGTGGCCCCGGCATGCAACACTGGGGCCGTTAATACAAGAAGGCCGCGAATTTCGCGGCTCTTTTTCGCCTAGACGCCCGGGGGGAAGGGCACTGGAAAGTCGGCCGGTGTAAATTAATCGCATTATTTGTATCAAAATGTGACTGGAGGCATTATTTCTGATTTGCAATCGTGATAACATGTGATGTTACCAAAACAATCAGAAAGAATTCCCGTGAGTAAAGACGTTATCTTCATCGACAGCCGCGCCGGCGGCGCCTCCCTCGTCAGTGGCCAAGTCGGTCCGGATACCGAAATTATCATACTGGATGGAATGCAGAACGGCCTGGAGCAGATGGCCCGGGCGCTGATTGGCCGCTCCGGGCTGGATTCGGTTCAATTGATCTCCCACGGAGCCGCCGGCACCTTATTGCTCGGCAATATGCTGATCACCAGAGATGATCTGGCTAGCTATCAGTTCCAGCTTCGGCTCATCGGAGCGAGCCTGGCCGAAGGCGGCGACTTCTTGCTGTACGGTAGCGACGTCGCCCATGGCGAGGCCGGCCAGCACTTCATCGAGGCGCTGGCTCTGGCGACCGGCGCCGACGTTGCCGCGTCGACCGACCTGAGTGGTCCCGCCGGGCTGGGCGGAAACTGGACGCTGGAGGCGGCGGTAGGGACGGTAGAGACGGCGTCGCTGAGCGTGGCGACCGGCGACACGCTCGGCCTGTACACCGGGACTTCGAGCAATGACACGCTTCAAGGAGGGTACGGCAGCGATACTATCTTGGGTGGAGACGGCGACGACTCCATCAGCGGAAGTTATTATTCGAGCTCCGGGCGCGGCGGCGACCATTTGGACGGTGGGAATGGCAATGACAGCATCTGGGGAAGTTTCGAGAACGATCTGCTCATCGGTGGCGCGGGCGATGATACGCTCGAGAGCGGTACTGGGCGAGACACGGTTCAAGGTGGGGAAGGTGATGATCTCATTAACATGTACTCCCCTAACGCGGACCAGTTGATTGACGGCGGCGCCGGCAACGACACCATTTACGCTGACGGCAACGACACCGTCACGGGGGGCGATGGTAACGACCTTATCCTGAATGCCGCATGGACCGATCGCCCGGTTTTGCTGCAGGTGGATGGTGGGGCCGGCGACGATACGATCCACATGCTTTTCTTTCCCACGCCCGACCAACAAATGTTGGCCACGGGCGGTACTGGCAGGGATACGTTTGTCCCTGGGACGTATAACGTTAATGGCCAGAATATCGTGACGGACTTCAGCGCCGGTCCCGGCGGTGATCGTATCGATGTGTCCCAGTTGCTTATTAATAGCACCACTTTCGGTATGACCACGGCAATCAATCCGTTTGACGCGTCATACCGCTACCTGCGTTTAATCCAGGACGGTAGCGACACCTTGCTTCAGTACGATGTTGATGGAATAGCCTCCGGGACCGATGAGTACAAAACGGTCCTGGTGCTTCGAAACGTCAATGCAAGCAGCCTGACCAAAGAAAATTTCACCGATTTGATTTCGCCGGACGGCGGCAAAATCGGCGGCCAAGTGGTTATCACACCGAATGGATTGGGCGTGCTGCAAGGCGGTTTTTACAACGACACCATCACCGGTGGCACAGGCACCAACACGCTGGCGGGCGGTTACGGTAACGATCGTTTGCAAGGTGGTAACCAGCCGGACGGCGAGACCGGCGACAAGATGAGCGGCGGTGCTGGTGACGACACGCTGATCGGCGGCACGGGCAACGACACCTTGCGCGGGGAGTCGGGGAGTGATTACCTCGACGGCGGCAGCGGCGACGACCACCTGATCAGCGGCGGGATTGATAGCGACAGCAACAAGGGCATCGATACGCTGATCGGCGGCGACGGCAACGATATCTTGTCGTTCCGTGCAATCTTCTACAACGGCGCACCGGTAATCATCAATGGCGGCGCCGGCGACGATGTGATCGATGCATGGAGCGGGGCTGGCTTGGGCGTCATTAGTGGCATCCTTACCGGTGGCAGCGGCAGCGACACCTTTGGCACGCCCATTTCGTTCTTTTCCGTCGGCAACATCCTCCAGGTCACCGATTTCAAGGTCGGTGCCGGTGGCGACCGCGTCGATGCAGAAGGGCTGCTCAGCGATGATATCCTTAATTTCAAGACGAATCCATGGCTGACCGGTAGCGGCTTTGTGCGCCTGCTGCAGTCGGGCGCCGACACGTTGGTACAGCACGATATGGATGGCATCGGCGGCGCCCAAACGTTCGTCACGGTGCTGGCGCTTCAAAACGTCAACGCGAGCCAACTCACGCAGGCCAACTGGCTGGCGCACTTGCTCGAAGGCGGGACCGGCGACAATACCTTGTACGGCGGCTTCGGCGCGGACACCCTGAGCGGCGCCGGTGGCAATGACGTGCTGGACGGCGGCGTGGGCGACAACCTGTTGCTGGGCGGCGCCGGGAACGACACGCTGCTCGGCGGCGCCGGCGCGGACCAGCTCGGCGCAGGCGCAGGCGTCGACATCGCCGACGGCGGCGCCGGCGTCGACACGCTGACGGTGCTGGGCAACTTCGCCGACTATGCGCGCACGCGCGTCAACGCCGCCGACACCCTGCTGGTCAACACGACGACCGGCGAAAGCCTCACGCTGCGCAACATCGAACATGTCGTGTTTGCCGACGGCAGCCGGACGATGGCGCAAGTCTTCACCAACCTCGTCACCAACTTCGACGACGTGCTGGCAGGTGACGGCGGCGCCAACGTCCTCGATGGCGGCAAAGGCAGCGACACCATGGCCGGCGGCGGTGGCGACGATATCTACACGGTGGACGTGCCGGGCGACGTCATCGTGGAATCCGCGGACGGGGGAATCGACCGCGTGGACGTCGCGCTGAGCGCCGCCGGCACCTACGTGCTGGCGGCCAACGTGGAAAACGCCACCGTGACGGCGGCGGCGATCGCCGTCAACCTGACCGGCAATGCATTGGATAACAGGCTGATTGGCAACGCGGCGGCCAATACGCTGCTGGGCGATGCGGGCAACGATATGCTCGACGGCGGCGCCGGCAACGACAAGCTGACCGGCGGCAGCGGCGATGACACCTATGTGGTGGACGCGGCGGGCGACACGGTCACCGAGCTGGTCAATGAGGGCGCCGACACGGTGGAAACCACGCTGGCCAGCTATGTGCTGGGAACCAACGTGGAGAACCTGGCCTACAAAGGCCTGGCCGCCTTCACGGGCAAAGGCAACGAATTGGCCAACCGCATCACCGCCGGCAATGGCGGTTCCACGCTCGACGGCGCGGCCGGCAACGACATCCTCAACGGCGGCGCCGGCAACGACAGTCTGCAAGGCGGGCTGGGCGACGACGTGCTGACCGCCGGCGGCGGCAAGGACAGCGTCGACGGTGGCGCCGGCGCGGACGTGCTGCGAGGCCTGGGCAAGTTCAGCGACTATGCCGTCGCGCGGCCGACCGCGACCGACACGGTGCTGACCGATGGCGCGGGCAACGCGCTCACCGTGCGCGGCGTGGAAAGCTTCGCCTTCGCCGATGGCGACAAGACCTTGACGCAGGTACAGGACAACGTCCCCAGTTCCTCAAACGACAACCTGCGTGGCACCGACGGCAACGACGTGCTCAACGGCGGCCTCGGCGTCGACACCTTGAGCGGCGGCCTGGGCGACGACACCTACGTGATCCTCAACGCGGCCGACATGGTGTTGGAAAACGCCGGCGAAGGCCTCGACCTGGTCCAGGTGGCGTTGACGGCGGCCGGCACCTACGTGCTGGCGGCCAACGTGGAAAACGCCAGCGTGACGGCGGCTGCGGCGGTGGCGGTCAACCTCACCGGCAACGAACTCGACAACGTCCTGACCGGCAACGCGGCGGCCAACACGCTGACCGGCGGCGCCGGCAACGACATGCTGATCGGCGGCGCCGGCAGCGACGTCCTCAAGGGCGGCACCGGCGACGACACCTACATCGTGGCCGAGGCGGGTGACACCGTCACCGAACTGGCGGGGGAGGGCGCGGACAGCGTCAGCGCGTCGCTGGCGAGCTACACGTTGACGGCCAACGTCGAGAACCTGGCCTATACCGGCGCGGCCGCCTTCACCGGCACCGGCAACGCGCTCGACAACATCATCACCGGCGGCAACGCCGGCAACAAGCTCGACGGCGGGGCCGGCAACGACAAACTCGCCGGTGGCAACGGCGCGGACAACCTGATCGGCGGCCTGGGCGATGATACCTTCATCGGCGCGACAGGCAAGGATACCGTCGACGGCGGCGCCGGCGCCGACCTGCTGCAAGGCCTGGGCAAGTTCGGCGACTACGTCGTCACGCGGCCGGCGGCGACCGACACCGTGCTGACCGACGGCGCGGGCAACGTGATCACCGCCCGCGGCGTGGAGAATTTCGCCTTCGCCGATGGCGACAAGACGCTGGCGCAGGTACAGGACAACGTTCCCAGCGGCCAAAACGACAACCTGCGCGGCACCAACGGCAACGATGTGCTCAACGGCGGCCTCGGCGTCGACACCTTGAGCGGTGGCCTGGGCGACGACACCTATGTGATCCTCAATACGGCCGACGTGGTGGTGGAAAGCGTCGGCGAAGGCCTCGATCTGGTCCAGGTGGCGCTGACGGCTGCCGGCACCTACGCGCTGGCAGCCAACCTGGAAAACGCCACCGTGACGGCGGCCGCGACGGTGGCGGTCAACCTCACCGGCAACGAACTCGACAACGTCCTGACCGGCAACGCGGCGGCCAACACGCTGACCGGCGGCGCCGGCAACGACATGCTGATCGGCGGCGCCGGCAGCGACGTCCTCAAGGGCGGCACCGGCAACGACACCTACATCGTGGCCGAGGCGGGCGATGTCGTCACCGAACTGGCCGGCGAGGACACGGACACCGTGCGCGCGTCGCTGGCGAGCTACACGTTGACCGCCAACGTCGAGAACCTGGCCTATACCGGCGCGGCCGCCTTCACCGGCACCGGCAACGCCATGGATAACATCATCACCGGCGGCAACACCGGCAACAAGCTCGACGGCGGAGCCGGCAACGATCAGCTCACCGGCGGCAATGGCGCCGACAATCTGGTCGGCGGTCTGGGCGACGACACCTTCATCGGCGCCACTGGAAAGGATACCGTCGACGGCGGCGCCGGCGCCGACCTGCTGCAAGGTTTGGGCAACTTCGACAGCTATGTGGTGACGCGGCCGACCGCGACCGACACGGTGCTGACCGATCGCGCGGGCAACGTGATCAGCGTGCGCAGCGTGGAAAACTTCGCCTTCGCCGATGGCGACCGGACCTTGGAGCAGGTGCAAGACAACATCGCCAGCGTCGGCAACGACAGTCTGCGTGGCACCGACGACGCCGACGTACTCAACGGCGGCCTCGGCGTCGACACCTTGAGCGGCGGCTTGGGCAACGACACCTATGTGCTTCTCAACGCGGCGGACGTGGTGGTGGAAGGCGAGGGCGAAGGCCTCGACGTGGTCGAGGTGGCGTTGACGGCGGCCGGCACCTATGTGCTGGCGGCCAACGTGGAGGACGCCACCGTGACGGCGGCGGCCTCGGTGGCGGTCAACCTCACCGGCAATGAACTCGACAACGAACTGACCGGCAACGCGGCGGCCAACACACTGACCGGCGGCGCCGGCAACGACAGGCTCGATGGCGCCGCCGGCGCCGACAAGCTGATTGGCGGCAGCGGCGACGACATGTATCTGGTGGATGTGGCCGGCGATGTCGTCACCGAATTGGCGGGCGAGGGCACGGACGGCGTGCGCACGTCGCTGGCGACCTACACGCTGGCGGCCAATGTCGAAAATCTGGCGTACACCGGCAAGGCCGCGTTCACCGGCACCGGCAACGCGCTCGACAACGTGATCACCGGCGGCGACGCCGGCAACAAGCTCGACGGCGGGGCCGGCAACGATCAACTCACCGGCGGCAATGGCGCCGACAACCTGATCGGCGGCCTGGGCGACGACACCTTCATCGGCGCGACGGGCAAGGACACCATCAATGGCGGCAGCGGCGATGCCGATGTGCTGTCCGGTCTGGGCGCGCGGGCCGACTATGTCGTCACCCGGCCGAACGCGGACGACACGGTGCTGACCGATCGCGCGGGTAATGTGATCGCCGTGCGCGGCGTGGAAAGCTTCGCCTTCGCCGATGGAGATCAGACGCTGGCGCAGGTACAGTACAACGTTCCCAGCGTCTTGAACGACAGCCTGTACGGTACCGCCGGCGCCGATACGCTCGACGGCGGCGCCGGTGCCGACACCATGGATGGCGGTGACGGCGACGATACCTACCTCATCGACAACGTCGGCGATGTGATCAATGAAGGCCAGTACTTCGGCACCGACGTCGCGCTGGTGGCGCTGACCACCGCCGGCACCTATACGCTGGGCGGCGACGTCGAGATCGCCAAGGTGACCTCGGCCGCCTCGGTGGCGGTCAACCTCACCGGCAACGACGTCGACAACCTGTTGACCGGCAATGCGGCCGTCAATACGCTCATCGGCGGCGCGGGCAACGACACGCTCGATGGCGCTGCCGGCAGCGACAAGCTGGTTGGCGCCGCCGGCGACGATACCTATGTGGTGGATGTGGCCGGCGATGTCGTCACCGAGCTGGCCGACGAGGGGACGGACACCGTACGGACGTCGCTGGCGACCCACGCCTTGGCGGCCAACGTCGAGAACCTGGTCTATACCGGTACGGCGGCCTTCACCGGCACCGGCAACGGGTTCGACAACGTGATCACCGGCGGCAACGCCGGCAACAAGCTCGACGGCGGGGCCGGCAACGATCAGCTCACCGGCGGCAATGGCGCCGACAACTTGATCGGCGGCCTGGGCGACGACACCTTCATCGGCGCGACCGGCAAGGACACCATCAACGGCGGCGGCGGCGGCGATGCGCTGACCGGTCTCGGCGCGCGAGCCGATTACACCCTCAGCCGGCCGAACGCGGACGATATCGTGCTCACCGACAAAGCCGGCAACATGCTGACCGTGCGCGATGTGGAATGGTTCGAATTTTCCGACGGTCCGCTGGGACTGGAGAGTCTGGTGTACAACGTGCCGAGCATCGGCGCCGATACCCTGGCGGGCGGCGCCGGCGCCGACACGCTGGACGGCGGCGCCGGCGCCGACACCATGGATGGCGGTGACGGCGACGATACCTACGTCATCGACAATGTCGGCGATGTCGTCATCGAGGGCCAGTACTTCGGCAACGACGTCGCGCTGGTGGCGCTGGCCACCGCCGGCACCTACACGCTGGGCGACAACGTCGAGACCGGCAAGGTGACGGCGGCCGCCACGGTGGCGGTCAACCTGACTGGCAACGATCTCGACAACAAGTTGACCGGCAATGCGGCCGCCAACACGCTGATCGGCGGCGGCGGCAACGATGTCCTCGACGGCGGCGCCGGCAGCGACAAGCTGCTGGGCGGCGATGGCGACGACGTCTACCTCGTCAACGACGCCGCCGACGTGATCACCGAGGCCGTGGACGCGGGCCGCGACGTTGTCAAGACGTCGCTGGCCAGCTACGCGCTGGCCGCCAACGTCGAGCTACTGAATTACACTGGCACGGTGGCCTTCACCGGCATCGGCAATGCGGGGGACAACGAGATCACCGGAGGCAATTTCGGCAACAAACTCGACGGTGGCGACGGCAACGATACACTGGTCGGCGGCACTGGCAACGACAACCTGATCGGCGGCGCGGGCGACGATGACTTCCTGGGCGGCGGCGGCAACGACACCATTGATGGCGGCCTGGGCCAGGACCGTTTCTGGATGCAGTCGGTGGCGCACGATCAGGTGAAGGTGACCCGCGTCAGCGCCACCAACACCGTGCTGACCGATGGCGCCGGCAACATGGTCACCTTGCGCAATATCGAATCGGTGGAGTTCAGCGACTGGCACGCCACGCTCGACGAGCTGATATACAACCTGCCCAGCCCCGGCGGCGACCACCTGTATGGCAGCTGGGACGCCGATCGGCTCAATGGCGGCCTCGGCGCCGATACGCTCGAAGGCTACGCCGGCGACGACACCTACGTGATCGCCGACAAGGCCGCCGTCGTGCTCGAAGGCGCCGATGGCGGCAACGACACCGTCGAGGTGGCGCTGACGGCGGCCGGCACCTACACGCTGGCCGACAACGTGGAAATCGCCACGGTGACGGCCGCCGCCTCGGTGGCGGTCAACCTCGTTGGCAACGCCCTGGACAACAGGCTGACCGGCAATGCCGCCGCCAATACCCTGAGCGGCGGCGCCGGCAACGACACCATCGACGGCGGCGCCGGCGCGGACCAGATGGCCGGCGGCACCGGCAATGACATCTATGTCGTCACCGAGAGCGGCGACGTGGTCACCGAGCTGGCCGACGGTGGCGCCGACACGGTGATCACCACCTTGTCGAGCTACGCGCTGGCGGCCAATGTCGAGCTGCTGTTTTACGCCGGCAGCGGCATGTTCACCGCCACCGGCAACGCCCTCGACAATTTCATGGGCGCGCGTGACGGCGGCTCCAAGCTCGACGGTGGTGGCGGTGACGACTTCCTCGTTGGCGGCGCCGGCAATGACAGCCTGGCCGGCGGCGTCGGCAACGATGAGTTCGAGGCATCGGCCGGCGTCGATACCATCGACGGCGGCGCCGGCAACGACACGGTGTGGGGCCTGGACGACTACCGCACCTACAGCATCGTGCGGCTGAACGCGACCGACACCATGCTGACGCACAATTCCGGCGCCAAGGTCACCGTGCGCAACGTCGAGTCATTCGGCTTCGGCGGCACCGTGAAGTCGACGGAGCAGATGCTGAGCAACAGTGTCGGCCCCGGCAGCGATACCGTCATTGGCGGTGCCGGCGACGACATCCTCGACGGCGGCGTCGGCGACGACGTGTTGGCAGGCGGCGCTGGCGACGACCTCTACAAGGTGTCCTCGCCGGGCGACTACGTTTACGAAGAGTGGAACGAAGGCCATGACATGGTCGAAGTGGGGTTCGCGACGGCCGGCACCTACACGATGGATGTCAATCTGGAGGACGCCATTATCACCGGCACCGCCGCCATCAATATCGTCGGCAACGGGGAGAACAACTACCTGGGCGGCAACGCCGCCGCCAACAACCTGCGCGGCGAATCCGGCGACGACACGCTGGTCGGCGGCGCCGGCAGCGACACCATGGCCGGCGGCATCGGCGACGACATCTATTGGGTGGCCGACAGCGGCGACCAGGTACGGGAAAACGCCGGCGAAGGTTACGACGTGGTGTACAGCAAGCTGGCCGCCCACGCCCTCGCGGCCAACGTGGAGGACCTGATGTATGACGGCACCGGTGCCTTCTCCGGGAAAGGCAACGACGGCGACAACCGCCTGTACGCCGGCTACAGCAGCGGCGCCACGCTGGATGGCGGCGCCGGCAATGACCTCATGGTCGGCGGCGCCGGCAACGACAGCCTGTCCGGCGGCGTGGGTGACGATCAATTCCAGGCCAGCGAAGGCAAGGACACCATCGACGGTGGAGCCGGCCTGGACGCTTTCTACGGCATGAACGCGTTCTCCAGCTACAGCATCTTCCGCGCAAACGGCACCGACACCGTGCTGACCGATGGCGACGGCCATGTCTACACGGTGCGCAACGTTGAAAACTTCTACTTCAACGGCGGTCTGAAGACGCTGGCGCAGGTGCAGCAAAACACCGCCAGCACCGGCGCCGACCAGCTGTTCGGCACCGATGGCAACGACACGCTTGACGGCGGCGCCGGCGCCGACACGATGACGGGCGGGTACGGCCTTGATGTCTACGTGGTCGACAACGTCAACGACAAGGTCGTCGAAACGGTCGATGGCGCGTACGACTCGGTCCTGGTGGCGCTGAGCGCCGCCGGCACCTACGTCATGGCGGCCAACGTCGAGCGTGCGGTGGTCACGTCGGCCCTCGGCGCGGGGGCGGTCAACGTCACCGGCAACGAGCTCGACAACGAAATCACCGGCAATGCGGCCGCCAACAAATTGATCGGCGGCGATGGCGCGGATCTGCTCGACGGCGGCGCCGGCAACGATGCGCTCACCGGCGGCGCCGGCGCCGACATCTTCGTGCTCAACAGCTTGGTCGGCACGGACACGGTCACCGACTTCGTCTCCGGCACCGACCATCTTCTGCTGAACCTGGCAGGGCTGGGCGTGGGCAATCGCGACCTGTCGCTCGACGGCGCCACGACGCGCGAGGCGCCGGGCGGTTTCGCGCACGAGTCCGAGCTGGTGTTGTTCAGCGCCCGCATGGCCAGCGCCAGCGCCGCCAACGCCGCCGCCGTGATCGGCTCGGCAAGCAGCGCCTACGCCGTTGGCGAGACCGCGCTGTTCGCGGTCTCGACCGGCGCGGCCACCAACTTGTACCTGTTCAAGTCCAGCGGCGCCGACGCGGTGGTTTCCGCCGCCGAGCTGACCCAGCTGGCGGTGCTGACCGGCACGCCAAGCACCGTGCTGGCGGATTACATGATCTAAGGGCGCGGCAAGCCGTATCCGGACCACGTGGAACGGATACGCATTTGCTCGTTTTTACCTGTCGATCTGCCAACATAAATTTTTAATAAATATATATATATTTAATTCCAATGGCCAAAACTAGCCCTACCGACGCAAGCGTTCCTAGCCCAACGAACGGCATGTTGCCGATCGACCGCGATGCCAGCGGACAAGTAATCAACGGCACCGCCGGCGACGATTTTATTTTTGTGTGGGGCGGTAACAATACGCTGGTGGGCGCGGACGGCAACGACGACCTAAACACGATGACGAGCAGTTTCGGCAATGTCCTGCTGGGGCAAAATGGCGATGATTCGCTGTTGGGCGGTCGCGCCGGCGACCTTCTCGACGGTGGCGATGGCAATGATCGTCTGCTGGCATGGGGCAATAGCGGCATCGACACGCTCTTGGGCGGCGCTGGCGATGACACGATCATCATAGGCGTAGAGGGCAGTCTCGATGGCACCATCATTGCCGATGGCGGGCGCGGAGATGACGTCTTCGAGTTGGGCATCCAGGATGGCTGGAACACGACAAGCATGGCGCTGACCGGTGGCCTGGGCAGCGATAGCTATAGCCTCCGAGACATAAGAAGCACCAACGCCACCATCCTCGATTTCATGGTCGGCCCCGGTGGCGACCGGATCGACCTGGACGCGCTGCTCGATCGCGCCTCCCAGGAAAACAACGGCTACCGGGGGGGCAACCCGTTCGGACCGGACATCCGGTATGTCCGCCTGGTCCAGAGCGGCGCCGACACTTTGCTGCAATTCGATGTGGATGGCGCGGCCGGAAACCGGTCCGATTTTCAAACCATGTTGACGCTCAAAGGCGTGGATGCCGGCACGTTGACCGCGGATAATTTTGTTGATGGTCTGCCCGCCTCGCCGGTCGATCCCTCCGGCGCGCAAGTTGCGGGCCGCGTCGTCACCGGTACCGCTAACGCCGATACCTTGGACGGAGGTCACTTCAACGACACCATCGCCGGCGGGGACGGCGCGGACTTTCTGTCGGGCGATACGGGCGCTGACATGTTGTATGGTGACGCGGGCGACGATTATCTGAATGGCGGGATAGCGGAAGATTACCTTGATGGCGGCGCCGGTAACGATACGCTGACCGGCAAGTTAGATGATGGCGATACGCTGGTGGGCGGCGATGGTAACGATGTTTTCTACGCCTTGTGGGGCAGCACGGAACGCAACGTTACTGGCACCGTTTCGCTGGTGGTCGAAGGCGGCGCCGGCGACGATGTGCTCAGCGTGTATCTCCAAGGCACCGGCCGTGTCACCGCGAACGGCGGCGCCGGGCGCGACACGTACGAGATGATTGATCCCGATGGCGTCGCTCGTCTCCACGTCGAGGATTTTGTTGCGGGCAAGGGCGGCGATCAGATCGATCTAACCGAATTGCTGAATAGCAGCACCAGGTGGCATCTCGGCACGGACAATCCCGGCTATGCCGGTGGCAATCCCTTCACGGCGGAGGCCGGCGTCATCCGCCTGGTGCAGGAGGGGGCTGACACCCTGTTGCAGTATGACCTGGACGGCGTCGCCGGCACCGAATTCGACTTCGTGACGGTGGCGGTGCTGTCCAACGTCCGGGTCGGCGATCTGGATGCCAGCAATTTTGTGGGCGGCATCTCGCCGGACGGCTCGCCCGTAACGGGCCGGCTGCTTCTGGCCGAGAAGGACGCGAGCTGGCATCAGAGCATGGACGGCAGCTACTTTAACGACACCATCATCGGCGGCGGCGTGTCCCAGTACCTGATCGGCTACGGTGGTGACGACGTGCTGACGGCCGGGGCGAAACCGGCGGGTGGCGAGGGCGATATCCTGATCGGCGGCGCGGGCAATGACCACTACGTGGTCGCGTCGCCCGGCGACGTGGTCATCGAACAAGAAAACATGGGATATGACACGGTGGATGTCGCTTATACGAGGACGGGTACCTTTGTCATGCCGGACCACGTGGAGAACGCCACGGTCACCGCGGCCGCCTCGGTCGCGGTCCATATCACCGGCAACGCGCTTGACAACCATCTGAGCGGCAATGCGGCGGCCAATACGCTGAGCGGCGGCGCCGGCAACGACACGCTCGATGGCGCAGCCGGCGCCGACAAGCTGGCAGGCGGCAGCGGCGACGATACCTATGTGGTTGATGTCACGGGCGATGTCGTCACCGAGTTGGCGGGTGAGGGCACGGACACCGTGCGCACCTCGCTGGCGAGCTACACGCTGAAGGCCAACGTCGAGAACCTGGCCTACACCGGCGCGGCCGTCTTCACCGGCACCGGCAACGCGCTCGACAACGTGATCACCGGCGGCAACGCCGGCAACAAGCTCGACGGCGGCGCCGGCAACGACAAACTCATCGGCGGCAGTGGCGCCGACAATCTGATCGGCGGCCTGGGCGACGACACCTTCATCGGCGCGACCGGCAAGGACAGCGTCGACGGCGGCGCCGGCGCCGATCTGCTGCAAGGCTTGGGCAAGTTCGGCGACTATGTCGTCACGCGGCCGACATTGACCGACACGGTGCTGACCGACGGCGCGGGCAACGTGATCACCGTGCGCGGCGTGGAGAACTTCGCCTTCGCCGACGGCGACCGGACGCTGGCGCAGGTGCAAGACAACATCGCCAGCCCCGGCAACGACAGCCTGCGCGGCAGCGCCGGATCGGACAGCGAAACGATGGACGGCGGCTTGGGCGCCGACACCATGACCGGCGGCGCCGGCGACACTACTTATATCGTCGACAACGTGGGTGACACCATCGTCGAAGGTGCTGGTCACGGCACGGACACGGCGCGCGTGTCATTGGCCGGCGGCGCCACTTTCACGCTGGTCGACGGGCTGGAAAACGCCGTCATCACCGGGACGGCGGCCGTCAATCTAATGGGTAACATGCTGGCCAATGCCCTCACCGGCAACGCCGCAGCCAATACGCTCATCAGCATCGGCGGCGACGACACCCTCGATGGCGGCGCCGGCGCCGATAAGTTGTTCGGCGGCACCGGGAACGATGTCTATATCGTGACCGACGTCGGCGATGTGGTCACCGAATACAGTGGCGAAGGGCTCGACGAAGTGCGTACCACCTTGTCGAGCTACACGCTGGGCGCCGATGTCGAGCGGCTGACCTTCACCGGCAAAGGGGCGTTCGCCGGCACCGGAACCGGGCTTTACAATGTGCTCACCGGCGGCGACGGCGGCAACAAGCTCACCGGCGCCGATGGTGGCGACGTGCTCACCGGCGGCGCCGGCGCCGACAGCCTCGTGGGCGGCGCGGGCAATGACAGCTTTGTCGGCGCCGTCGGCAAGGACACCATCGACGGCGGCGCGGACGATGACGTGCTGAGCGGACTGGGCGCCCTTGCCGGCTACACCGTCACCCGGCCGAACGCTGTCGACACGGTGCTCACCGACGCCGGCGGCAACGTGCTCACGCTGCGCAATGTCGAGACGGTGGTCTTCGCCGACGCCACCCGGACCATCGCGCAACTTCAATACAACATCGCCAGCATGGGGGACGACAGGCTGGACGGCACCTCCGGCGCCGACACGCTCGACGGCGGCCTCGGTGACGATATGATGACAGGCGGCGGCGGCGACGACACCTACGTCGTCGAGCGCTACGGCGACGTGGTCGTCGAGGCTTACGACGGCGGCATCGACCTGGTTCAAGTGGCCTACACCGCCGCCGGCGGCTACCTGTTGGGGGATTACCAGGAAAACGCCACCGTCACGGCCGCTGCCTCGGTCGCGGTCGACCTTTACGGCAACCGGGGCGGCAACGTCCTGACCGGCAACGCCGCAGCCAACAAGCTGTACGGCAACGACGGCAACGACACGCTCGACGGCGGCGCCGGCAAGGACCAGCTGATCGGCGACTTCGGCGACGATGTGTACATCATCGCCGATGCCGGCGATGTGGTCGTCGAACTGGATAGCCAGGGGGAAGACGTGGTGCGCACCACGTTGTCGGGCTACACGTTGGCGGACAACGTGGAGGCGCTCGACTACGCGGGCAAGGCGGCGTTTGCCGGGACCGGCAATCTATTGAACAACGTCATTCACGGCGGCAACGGCGGCGCGCGGCTTGATGGCCGCGGCGGCGACGATACCCTGTATGGCGGCAGCGGTGCCGACAACCTGCAAGGCGGGCAGGGCAACGACGTGCTGGTCGTCAGCGCTGGCAGGGACACCATCGACGGCGGCGACGATTTCGACCTGTTGCGCGGGTTGGGTGATTTCGCCGACTACACCGTGACCCGTACGAGCGCGACCGAGATCATGCTGGTCGACAAGGCCGGCAATACACTCACCGTTCGCAACATCGAAGGCTTTGAGTTTTCCGACTTCACCCGCGACCCGGACACCGTGGTCTACAACACGGTCACGCCATTCGGCGACAGGATCTACGGTACCGACGGCGCCGACACACTCGACGGGGGCGCGGGGGCCGACACCATGAGCGGTGGTGACGGCGCGGACGTCTACATGATCGACAACGTCGCCGATGTCATCCTGGAAAACTATGGCTATACCGACGTGGCGCTGGTGGCGTTGAAGACGGCGGGCACTTACCATCTGGCTGACGCCGTCGAGAACGCCACGGTGACGGCGGCCGCCTCGATCGCCGTCAACCTGATCGGTAATTATGATAGCAACGAGCTGACCGGTAACGCAGCCGCCAACATCCTCGACGGTGGCATCGGCGATGACACCCTTGATGGCGGCGCCGGCAGCGATCGGCTGCTGGGCGGCGTCGGCAACGACGTCTACATCGTCGCCGACGCCGGCGACGTCGTCGTCGAAGCGGTCGACGAGGGCTTCGACACCGTGCGCACCACGCGCGCCAGCTACGCGTTGGGTACCAATGTCGAGCGCCTGTCCTTTATCGGCAGCGGTGGCTTCAGCGGTACAGGCAACGAGTTGAACAATATGCTGGAGGGCGGCGACGGTGGCGTCAAACTGGACGGCGGCGCTGGCGACGACTTCGTCGGCGGTGGCCGGGGCAACGACAGCCTGCTCGGCGGCGCGGGTGACGATATATTGCAGTCCGGCGGCGGCCGCGACACCATCGACGGCGGTGCCGGCGAGGATAGGGTATGGATGGCGGGCGACGCGTACGGCGCTTTCACCGTCAAGCGCATCAGCGCGACGGAGACGGTCGTGACCGATTTTCACGGCAATTCGGTTACCCTGCGCAACGTCGAAACGCTAGAGTTCGCCGGCTTGCCCATACGTATAGAGGACTTGCACTACAACATCCCAAGTCCGGGCAACGACCAGCTGTACGGCCGTGCGGGCGAAAGCGACACCCTCGACGGCGGTCTTGGCGTTGACACCTTGCGGGGGTTTGGCGGCGACGACACTTATGTGATCGTTGACGCCGCCAGCCTCGTTCTGGAAGACGAGAACGACGGGCGCGACCTGGTGCAGGTGGCCCTCACCAGGGCCGGCACCTACGCGCTGGCCGACAACGTCGAGGACGCCACCGTGACGGCGGCCGCCTCGGTCGCGGTCAACCTGACCGGCAACGCGCTCGACAACCTCCTGACGGGCAACGCCGCCGCCAACACGCTATTGGGCGGACTGGGCAACGACACCCTCGACGGCGGCCTCGGCAATGACGCGCTGCGGGGCGGCGACGGCGACGACCTCTACCGCGTGGGCCAGGCCGGCGACAGCGTCACCGAACTGGCCGGCGAGGGCCTGGACACGGTCGCCACCACCTTGGCGAGCTACACCCTCGGCGCCAACCTGGAGATGCTGGAATACGGCGGCACGGCGCTGTTCACCGGCACCGGCAACGCGCTGGACAACCTGATCCTGGCCGGCGACGGCGGCTCCAAACTGGACGGCGGCGCCGGCGACGACGTGCTCGCCGGCGGCCGCGGCAACGACAACCTGCTGGGCGGCGCCGGCAACGACGCCTTCTTCAGCGGCGCCGGGCGCGACAGCGTCGACGGCGGCGCCGGCAGCGATCGCTTGCGCGCGCTGGATTACTTCGGCAATTACACGGTGACCCGTCCGAACGCCACCGACGTGGTGCTCACGCACCGCTCGGGGGCCTCGGTGACGGTGCACGACGTCGAGTTCTTCGATTTCGCCGACGCCACGCTGACACTGGCCGAGCTGCGCGAAAACATCGCCAGCCCGGGCAACGACGCCATCCACGGCAGCGGGGGGCGCGACGCGCTGGACGGCGGCGCCGGCAACGACACCCTGTCGGGCGGGCTCGGCGACGATGTCTACCGGCTCTCGGCGAGTGGCGACGTCGTCGTCGAAATGCCGGACGAAGGCCTGGACCTGGCGGTGCTGGACTTCGCGGCGGCCGGCAGCTACACGATGGCCGACAATCTCGAGCAGGTCATCATGGTCGATGCCGCCAAGGTGGCGATCAATGTCGTCGGCAACGCGCTGGACAACTACATCGGCGGCAACGCGGCGGCGAACAACCTTGCCGGCGGCGCCGGCAACGACGTGCTGGCCGGCGGCGCCGGCAACGACACGCTCACCGGCGGCGGCGGCGACGACGAATACCAGGTCGCCGAAACGGGCGATGTGATCGTCGAGAAAGCCGGCGAGGGCGTCGACCACGTCTTTAGCAAGGCGGCCGTCTATACGCTGGGCGCCAATGTCGAGCGGTTGATTTTCAACGGCAGCGGCGCCTTCACCGGCACCGGCAACGCCGACGCCAACCAGTTGTTCGCCGGCAGCAGCAACGCGGCCAAGCTGGACGGCGGCGCCGGCAACGACACCCTGGTCGGCGGCGCCGGCAACGACTCGCTGGCCGGCGGCCTGGGCGACGACCAACTGGAGGCCGGCGCCGGCCGCGACACGCTCGACGGCGGCGCCGGCTTCGACATCGTCAACAGCCTGGGCGCGTTCTCCGGATACAAAATCACGCGCACGACCGCCACCGACACCGTGCTGACCGACGCCAACGGCGTGGCCACCACGGTGCGCGGCGTCGAGCATTTCTACTTCGACGGCGTCGGCATGACCCTGGCGCAGGTGCAGAACAACTCCGGCGGCATCGGCAACGACGTGATCGTCGGCACCGCCGGCGGCGACGTGCTCGATGGCGGCGTCGGCGCCGACACCATGGTCGGCGGCGACGGCGACGACACCTATGTGGCCGACAACGCCGGCGACGTGGCGACCGAGAACGCCGGCGAGGGTGACGACCTGGTGAGCGTGACGATGGCCTCCGGCACCTACGTGCTGGGGGGCAACGTCGAGAGCGCGGTCGTCGTCTCGACGGGCGCCGTGCACCTGACCGGCAACGCGTCGGACAACCTGCTGGCCGGCAATGCGGCCGCCAACCGGCTCGCCGGCGGCGACGGCGACGACACGCTCGTCGGCAACGCCGGCAACGACACCATGGTCGGCGGCGCGGGTGACGACCTGTATCTGGTCGAGGAAACCGGCGATGTGATCACCGAGCTGGCCGGCGGCGGCCTCGACACGGTGCTGACCAAGGCGTCGGCCTACACCTTGTCCGCCAATGTCGACGACATGTTCTACCAGGGCTCGGGCGCGTTCACCGGCACCGGCAACGAGATCGACAACCTGATCTTCGGCGGTGGCGGCGGCGCCCGGCTCGATGGCCGTGGCGGCAACGATACGCTGCAAGGCGGCGACGGCAATGACAGCCTGGCCGGCGGCGCCGGCGACGACCAGCTGTTCGCCATGGCCGGCGCCGATACCCTCGACGGCGGCACCGGCGACGACACCGCCCGCCTGGCGGGCGCGTTCGCCGATTATACGATCGCGCGCCCGAACGCCAGCGACGTCGTGCTCAGCGACCGGGCGGGCAACGTCGCCACGCTGCGCAACATCGACACCGTGTACTTCGCCGACATCCTGATGACCATCGAGGCGATCAAACTGGGCGGCAACGTCGCCACGACCGGTAACGACGCGCTGCAAGGCGGCGCCGGCAACGACACCATCGACGGCCTGGCCGGCAACGACACCATGACCGGTGGCGGCGGCGACGACGTCTACGTCGTCAGCGCGGCGGGCGACGTCATCGTCGAGTCCCCGCTCGAAGGCGTCGACCGGGCCGCCGTCGCCTTCAGCGCCGCCGGCACCTACGTGCTCGCCGAGAACGTCGAGAACGCCACCGTCACGGCGGCGGCCGGCATCGCCGTCAACGTGACCGGCAACGCGCAGGACAACATCCTGGTCGGCAACGCGGCGGCCAATACGCTGGCGGGCGGCGCCGGCAACGACACGCTCAACGGCGCCGCCGGGGCCGACAGCCTGGCCGGCGGCGACGGCGACGACTACTATGTGGTCGACGCCGCCGGCGACAGGGCGGTCGAGGCGCTCGATGCCGGCACCGACAGCGTCGACACGTCGCTGGCCAGTTACACGTTGGCCGCCAACGTGGAGAACCTGCGCTACACCGGCGCGGCGGCCTTCACCGGCACCGGCAACGGGCTGGACAACACCATCCAGTCCGGCGCGGGCAACGACGTGCTCAACGGTGCGGCGGGCGACGATGTGCTGACCGGCGGGGCGGGCAGTGACCGGCTCACCGGTGGCGCCGGCGCCGACACCTTCGTGCTCAACAGCCTGGCCGGCGCCGACACCATCACCGACTTCGTCTCCGGCACCGACCATCTCGCGCTGAACCTGGCCGCGCTGGGCGTGGGCGATGGCGACTTGTCGCTGGACGGCGCCGACACGCGCGATGCGCCGGGCGGTTTCGCTTCCGGGGCCGAGCTGGTGTTGTTCAGCCAGCGCGCGGCCGGCGCCGGCGCCGCCAACGCGGCAGCCGTGATCGGTTCGGCGAGCGGCGTCTACGCGGCGGGCGAGACGGCGCTGTTCGCGGTCTCGACCGGCAGCGCTACCACCTTGTATCTGTTCAAGTCCGGCGACGACGACGCCACGGTGTCGGCCGCCGAGCTGACGCAGGTGGCGGTGCTGACCGGCACGCCGACGACGGCGCTGGCGGATTACCTGATCTAAGGGGCGGCGATCGGGAAACCGCGCATGGTCTGAAACACGTAGGGCGGATTAGGCGGAACGCCGTAATCCGCCCTACGTGTTTCAGGCATTATTCAGGCCGCACGAAATCCAGCAGCGCCGGCAGGCATTGCCGCCTCAGGTCGTAGCGTTCGACGATGGTCCGGCGGGCGGCGTCGCGCAGGTGATGCAGCTCCGCGCGCCGCTCCAGCGCGTCGGCCACGGCGGCCGCCAGCGCCTGGTGGTCGAAGAAGTCGACCAGCAAGCCGTTGCGCCCGTGCTCGATCACCTCGCGCACCGGCGCCGTGTCGGATGCCACGATCAGGCAGCCGCAGCTCATCGCCTCCATCAGCGACCACGACAGTACGAACGGGTAGGTCAGGTAGGTGTACACCGCCGCCACCTGCATCAGTTGCGTCAGCACTTCGTGCGGCACTTTGCCGACGAAATGCACGCGGCCGGCATCGATGCCGCCGGCCACCTCGTCGCGGAATATCTGTTTCCACGTTTTGCCCTTGGGCGGAGGGGCGCCGTAGCTGACGCCGTCGCCGCCGACGATGACCACGCGCGCGTTGGGCCGGCGCTTGAACAGCTCCGGCAGCGCGCGCATGAAGGTGTGATAGCCGCGATACGGTTCCAGCTGGCGCGCCACGAACACCACCACCTCGTCGTCCGCCCGCAACGTCAGGCCGGCCGAGCGCAGGTGCACCGAGGCGGCGGCGTCGGGCTGGAAACGGTCGGTGTCGATGCCGTCGTGGATGACCGAGATACGCTCGCGGAACCAGGCCGGATGGCGGTCGCGCTGGAACGTGGTCGGCGACAAGGCGCCGTCGGCCACCGACATCGCGTGCAGCAGATGGGTGTTGCGCAGCCGGAGCCGCTGCACCGCCGCCGCGTTCGGCCGTGAGAACTCGGGATCGAAGAACGAGTCGCCGCCCTCGAGCTCATAGTAGTACTCGGCGTAGACCAGCAGTTTGGCCTCGGGGAACACGTCCTTGACGAACAAGGCTTCGCCCCAGCCCGGATGGACGAACACCACGTCCGGCGCGTAGCCCTCGTCCTTGAGCGCTTGCATGGCGGCGGCGGCCGATTCGCCGCGCAGCACCTTGCTCTGCAGATCCTTGAGCTGGGGCGGGGCGGGGCGGTGGTGGGCGCCCGCCTCGACCGCATGGCGAACGTAGCGCACGCCCGGCAGGGCGACGGCCGGCTCGCACATGCCGAGGCCGACCACTTCGTGCCCCTGGGCCGCCAGCGCGGGCGCCAGGTGTTTGAATTGGCCGGGGAAATTCTGGTGGATGAACAGATATTTGTGGCGTGCTTGCAAGGCGTGACCTATGGTGTGGGAGGGGCGGGGAGCGGACATGCCAGCCAGTATACATTGCCGCCAGTCACCAACGCGTGTCTGGCTGGCTGTGCGGTTCGCCGTGCGGCGCCCGTTGTTGGGTATAATCGTTGCATTATCCGCTAGCCGGGCCGCCGCGTTTGCGTTCCGCACCCGCCTCTCTTCCTCACTAGAAAAAAATTACTCTTCATGGCTTCTTCCAACGATAACGTCAGCATGGCGCTGTTCTGCGATTTTGAAAACGTGGCGCTCGGTGTGCGCGACGCCAATTACGACAAGTTCGACATCAAGCCGGTGCTGGAGCGGTTGCTGCTCAAGGGCAGCATCGTGGTCAAGAAGGCGTATTGCGACTGGGACCGCTACAAGGCGTTCAAGGCGCCTATGCACGAGGCCAACTTCGAGCTGATCGAGATCCCGCACGTGCGCCAGTCGGGCAAGAATTCGGCCGACATCCGCATGGTCGTCGACGCGCTCGACTTGTGCTACACCAAGTCGCATGTCGACACCTTCGTCATCATCTCGGGCGATTCCGATTTTTCGCCGCTGGTGTCGAAGCTGCGCGAGAACGCCAAGAAGGTGATCGGCGTCGGCGTCAAGCAGTCGACCTCCGACCTGCTCGTGGCCAACTGCGACGAATTCATTTTCTACGACGACCTGGTGCGCGAGAGCCGCCGCGCCAAGCGCGACGCCGGCGAAGCCAACAAGCCGGCCGTCAAGCGTTCGCCGGAAGAGGAGCGCGGCCGCCGCGAAGAGATGGACAAGCGCCGCAACCAGGCGGTGGAAATCGCCGTCAACACCTTCGAGGCGCTGGTGCTCGAGCGCGGCGACAGCGGCAAGATCTGGGCCTCGGTGCTCAAGGAGGCGATCAAGCGCCGCAAGCCGGACTTCAGCGAATCCTATTATGGCTTCCGCACCTTCGGCAACCTGATCGAGGAATGCAAGGCGCGCGGCTTGCTCGAATTCGGCCGCGATGAAAAATCCGGCGCCTATGTGTACCGCAGCAGCGGTTCGTCCAACGGCGCCCCGCAGGGCGCGGGCGAGACCCAGGCCTCCGACAATGCCGGCGCCGAGGCGCAGGAAGGCGGCAAGCAGGAATCGCGCCGCAGCCGCGGCCGCGGCCGCACCGCCGCCGAGCGCTTCGCCGAACGCCAGGCCGAGCGCCTGGCGCAACAGGCGCGCGCGGGACAGGATGACGACCGCAACGATGACGACGCGGACGCCGACGAAAGTGTGCCGGTGGTGGATGCCTATGCCGCGTGGCAGACCGAGCCGGAGCAAGCCGTCGACCAGTCCGACACGGCGCCGGAAGCGCAGCCGCCGGCCCAGCCGGAATCGGACCGCAATCGCGGCCGTGGACGCGGCAATCGCGGCGGCCGCAAGCAGGGTGAGCGCCAGGTTGGTCAAGGCGCCGTGGCGGCGGCCGAGGCGCCCGTCGTGACGGAGATGGCGGTGGATCTGCCGGTGCCGTCGCCGGTTGCTGAAACGTATGCTGAAGTGGTCCAGGACGCGGAAGCGGCCGCGCCGGCGCCGGCGAAAAAGAAAAGCGGCGCCAAGCCGCCGGCGCGCAAGGTCAAGGCCGCTGCCAAGCCGCAGGTCGAAGAGGGCAAGCCGGCCAAGGGTGGCAAGGGCGGCAAGGGGCGCGGCGCTGTCGCCGCCGAGCCGGTGGCGGTCGCGGTGGAATCGGCCGCGCCGGTGGTGGTCGAGGTGGCGGAAGCCGCGCCGGCCAAGCCGGCCAAGCCGCGCGCGCCGCGCAAGCCACGCGCTGCCAAGGCCGTCGCCGAATCGAACGAGTAAAGCCCGGCAAGGGGCGGCAGCGGATCGTATAATGACAACGTTACGATCTTATTAACCAGCGCGGCGGATGCCGCCCATAAAGGTAGCCGCCTCATGCCCATCCTTTCCGCCCTCACGCTGTATCCGATCAAATCCTGCGCCGGCGTGCCGTTGCAGGAAGCCACGCTGACCACGGCGGGGTTGATGACCGAGCAGATCTACGACCGCGAATGGATGGTCGTCGACGAGGACGGCGTGGGCATGACGCAGCGCGAGCATCCGCGCATGGCGCTCATCGCTCCCACGCTGAAAGCCAACACCTTGGAGCTGCGCGCGCCCGGCATGCTGCGCCTGGAAATCCCGCTCGGCCTGCCCGATCCCGACCTGGCGCCGACCCTGTCCACGCAAATCTGGGACCACACCATCCTGGCCTACGACTGCGACGACCTGACGGCCGAATGGTTCACCAAGGCTATCGGCGTGCCGTGCCGCCTGGCGCGCTTCCACGCCAACGCCACCCGCGCCGTCAGCGAGACCTGGACCAAGGGCGTGCCGGCCACCACCTTGTTCTCGGACGGCTATCCGATCCTGGTGGTGGGCCAGTCCTCGCTTGACGACCTCAACGATAAGCTGCGCGGCGCCGGGCGCGAGGCGATCCCGATGAACCGCTTCCGGCCCAACCTCGTCGTCGGCGGCATCGAGGCCTTCGAGGAGGATTACGCCGAGTCGTTCCAGATGGGCGACGCGCTGCTCAAACCGGTCAAACCGTGCCCGCGCTGCCCGATGCCGTCGATCGACCAGGCCACCGGCGTGTACGGCCCCAACCCCCTCGACCTCATGCAAGGCTACCGCGCCAAGCCCGAACTCGACGGCGCCGTCTGCTTCGGCATGAACAGCATCCTGATCACCGGCGACGGCCAAAGGGTGCGCGTCGGTCAGGAAATCGTCGTTACACTGGCGTTTTAATGCACTTGGGCGGCCTAGGGCATTCCCAAGCGGCACAACTTGGCGTAATGTTGCAATGACATGAAACCGGGTGAACAGTAAGGGCAACTATGACGCAAACCGCAACTGGCAAAGTAACGACGCCGACCGACCACGCAACGCGCGCGAACGATCTGGCGGCCGAAAACCAGGCTTTGCGGGCACGCATGGCATATCTGCTGGAACAGGCCGAACGCAACCACTCGATCATGACGCGCCACCAGGCGTTCGACCTGAACATCGTCGGCGCGGCCAATTTCCCCGAGCTGGTCGGCACCATCTTCCGCGTGCTGCCGGTGATCTCCGAGCTCGACAGTGTGACGCTGACCTTGGTCGACGAGGGCGCCGACATCCGCGAGGTCATGCTCAAGCTCGACGTGGTGTTCGCCGATTTCCCCGACCTGATCTTCGTCGAGGAGCTCGACGGCCTCGGTTTCGACCTGGGCCAGCGCGGCCCGGGCGCGCCGCCGCCCAAACCGCTGTTGGGCATGTACGACGCGCGGCGCCACGCGCTGCCGTTCCCGAACGCGCCGGCCGGGCTGCAAAGTGTGGCATTGGTGCCGCTGCTGCGTAACAAACGCGTCATCGGCAGCCTGAACCTGGGCAGCCGCGATCCGACCCGCTTCACGCCCAGCCTGGGCACCGACTTCATCGAGCACATGGCGTCGATCATCGCCATCTGCCTGGAAAACGTCATCAGTAACGAGATGCTCAAGTACATCGGCCTGACCGACTCGCTGACCGGCGTCTACAACCGCCGCTACATCGACCGCCGGCTGCTCGAGGAGATCGCCCGCGCGCGGCGCCAGTCGTACCCGATCTCGTTCATGTACATCGACATCGACCACTTCAAGCGCGTCAACGACACCGTCGGCCATGGCGGCGGCGACGAGGTGCTGCGCGAGGTGGCCACCCGCATCAAGAACGAGCTGCGCGCCTCGGACGCGCTGGCCCGCTTCGGCGGCGAGGAGTTCGTCGTGCTGCTGATCGACGCCAATCTGGAGAGCGCCGCCTTCGTGGCCGAGCGCATCCGCTCGAGCGTGGCCGGCACGATGATCGCGCTGTCGCCATCGCTGCAATTGTCGGTGACGGTGTCGATCGGCGTGGCCTGCCTCAATCCCGGCGACACCGAGGGCGACCCGGTCACCGTGGCGCGCACCTGGATCGCCCAGGCCGACACCTTGCTGTACGTGGCCAAGGAGGCGGGGCGCAACCGCGTGGTCAGCATGCCGCCGGCGCCCCCGGACTGCCTTCCGAAATGATAGTTGTGGCAAGATTGCTATTTCCTTAAAGTTTACTTGCAGAAATCTCCTGGCGTCACTAGTATCAGGTTGCCAATGACTATTGGTATCCCATTGCTGGTGATGCAGACACTCATAACAGGAGATGAACATGACGATCCGCCACGCAGGCGCCGGGGCCAAGCCCGCGCCGTTGTACAGATTGCTGCAACGTTTGGTCCTGGCCGCCGCGTTCGGCGCTGTCGTGCCGTTGACGACGGCGTCGGCCCAGGTGGTGGACCAGGGCACGACGGCCACCGCCTGGGGCCCGGCGACGGTGCGGGGACCGGCCGTCACGCCCGGCACATGGCGCGCCGGCGGACCCAACCCCGAACAATCCAACTTCAGGCTGGTCAAGGAATCGGCCCATTTCGCCTTCTACTCGGATGAAACGCTGTCCGACGCCGACCTCAACCTGGCCGCCGACACGCTGGAAAACGTCGTCTGGCAGAACCTGTTCAACGCCAACCTGTTCATGCCGGAGCCGTTCTTCAACCGGGCCGACAAGATCAAGCCGGCGATCCACATCCATTCCGGCTGGGGCCTGACCGGCGGCGCCTGGGTGGACAGCCAGCGCGCGCTGCACATGGGCATGTGGATCGCGCCGGCGGCGCTCAGGGACCGCTGGGGCCTGACCCACGAGTTCACGCACGGCTGGCAGTCGTGGAGCAACTACAACGGTGGCCTGGCCTGCAACCAGTCCAACACCTGCGGCTGGATCTTCGAGAGCCATGCCAATTTCACGCCGCACCAGCTGCCCGAGTACCAGAACGACGTGCATTGCTCCGAGATGCTGCCGAACGCGCCGCACCTGTACCTCGGCTCGTCCCGCGACCGCTATTGCAACTGGCAATTCATGGAGTACCTGAAGGACAAGCACGGTGCGGAGGCGGTCACGCAGATCTGGACCACCCCGGGGGCGGACCCGTTCACCAACATCCAGGCCTCGCGCGGCTGGAGCGTCTCGCAACTGAACGACTTCATCGGCGACTGGGCCACGCACAACGTGGTGTGGGATTACAAGGCGACGCCGGCCGCCTTCCGCAACAGCTACGGCAACATCACCTCGGCCGACAAGGCCGAGCGCAAGCGCAGGCTGATGCCGCTGGAGGCGCTGGACAACAATTGGGCGGCCAACCGCCGCTTCGCTTCGCCGTTCCACGGCGCGCCGCAGCGCTTCGGCTACAACGTCGTGCGGCTGTACCCGGTCAACGGCGCGACGACGGTGACGGTCAAATTCCGTGGCGTCAACCAGTCGGGCTCGGACGCCGACTTCCGCTGGGCGCTGGTGGCGACCAACACGCAGTTCACGTCGGCGCGCCGCAGCGCGTTGCAAAAGGGCCTGAACGCCGACCTGACGTTCGCCGTCAATCCGGGCGAGCCCCTGTTCATGGTGGTGGCGGCCACGCCCTCGGCCTTCAAGACCATCGTCTGGGACCAGGACTACAACACGATCTGGCGCTATCCGTACATGATCGAGCTGGCCAACGCCTGGCCCCAGGGCTTCCAGAACGGCCAGCGCGACGCCTGCCCGGCGGGCACCGCGCGCCACGCCAACGGCGCCGGCTGCGCGCCGTCCGGCACGCCTTCCACGGTCTACGTCGGCCCCTACGCCACCATCCTGCCTGGCGGCCGGGCCAGCGGCACCGCGCGCATCGAGGACCAGGCCATCATCGCCAACGGCTCGGTCACCGGCGGCACGGTGGGCGGCTTGAGCGTGGTCGGCGTGACCGGCGGTAACTGGGGCAACAACAGCTTCAACGTGTCGGGCTCGGCCCAGGTGCGCACCAGCTTCTATCCGCTGGGCTTCTTCGAGCCGAACCAGGGCGCTTCGGGCACCTTGAACCTGTACGGCGACGTCGAGTACCGTGGCGCCGGCCTGAACCTGGGCGCGGGCAACCGCTCCGGCTTCGTGGACGCCGGCTCGACCGTGGGTTCGGCCACCGACATCAACCCCAGGACCACGTTGATCTGGCGCCCCTGAATCGCGGCGCGGGCGAATACTACTGTTGCCACATGGAAATAAATGATATGCTTGTTGTCAATTCTCTTACAACAGGCATGTCATGAAAAAATCCCCCCTGTCATTTTTCCTCGGCGCCGCGCTGTGCTGCGCGCTGCCGTGGGCGTCCGACGCCGCCGCCCAGGCGGTGAACGTGCCGTTTCCGCCGGACAGCGCGTCCATCGTCTACAAATCGGACGGCGCCGGCATGATCGTCCAGTTCGCCACCAGCACCGAGTCCGAATCGTGCAAGGGGCTGGAGCCGATCGGCAAGGTGTTCGCGGCTGATTTGCTGCGCCAGAAGTTGTTGGGATTCGTCTACAAGACGGTGGAACGCAGCAACCGCCTGCTGGGCGCCTATCCGCAGATCGAGACGGTGGTCAAGGCGGAGAAACCGTTGCAGATCCGGGGCTACTCGAGCTGGAGCGATTCGACCGCCGGCTTCCGCAGCAACGGCTCGTGCGGGCCGCTGACCGCCCAGTTCACACCGCAGCCGCTGCACAAGTATCTGGTGATGTTCAATTTCGCCAACGGCACCTGCACCCAGGACGTCTACGACGTGACCGAGCCGGATCAAAAGGCGGCGGTGGAAACCACCGCCATCGCCAGCTGCGAAAAGCCGTGACGGCGGGCCGCTCCCGCGCCCGCGTCCTTGGGCGCTAGCGCAGCAACCGGTTTTCCGCGCGCGCGACGGCGTCCGCCCCGCCGCGCACCACCACCACGTCGCCCGCCTCGAGCACCGTGTCCGGCCCCGCGTCGAGCTGCGCCTTGCCGCGCCGGATGGTGGTCACCTCGGCGCCCGAGCCGGTGACGTCGATGTCGCCCAGCTGGCGGCCGACGGCGGTGGCGCCGCCGTCCAGGGTGACCGAGTGCAGCCGCTCCAGGTCGGCGTCCTCGCCGGCGTCGCTGACGCCGCGGAAGTAGCCGCGCAGCGACGCGTAGCGCTCCTCGCGCGCAGCCTGCACCCGGTGCACCACGCGCCGCAGCGGCACGCCCAGCATCACCAGCGCGTGCGAGGCCAGCATCAGGCTGCCCTCCATCAGTTCCGGCACCACCTCGGCCGCGCCGGCCGCCTTGAGCCGGTCCAGGTCGGTGTCGTCGTGCGATCGGACGATCACCGGCAAGGTCGGCGCCAGCTCGTGCACCAGGTGCAGCACCTTGAGCGCCGACGGCGTGCTGGCGTAGGTGATCACCACCGCGCTGGCGCGGTAGATGCCGGCCGCGATCAGGCTCTCGCGCCGCGCCGCGTCGCCGTATGACACTTGCCGTCCGGCCGCCTGCGCCTCCTGCACCCGCTCGGGGTCGAGGTCGAGCGCGTGGTATTCGATGTTTTCCTCGCTCAGCAGGGTCGCCAGGCTCTGGCCGCTGCGGCCGAAGCCGGCGACGATCACGTGCTTGCTGGTCGACATGGTGCGGCTGGCGATCTTGGTCAGCGCCAGCGATTGCATCATCCACTCGTTGCTCGACACCTTCATGACGATCTGGTCCGACTTGGCGATGATGAACGGCGCCACCAGCATCGACAGCACCATCGACGCCAGCACCACCTGGATGATGAACGAATCCATCAGATTGCTGCCGCCGGCCAGGTTGAGCAGCACGAAGCCGAACTCGCCGGCCTGCGCCAGCGCCAGGCCGGTGCGGATCGACACGCCGTCCGACGAGCCGAACAGCTTGGCCAGGCCGGCGATCAGCGCGAACTTGAGCAGCACCGGGCCGCCCAGCAACACCAGCACCAGCCACCAGTTCTCCAGCACCAGGCGCACGTTCAACAACATGCCGATGGTGATGAAGAACAGCCCCAGCAGCACGTCGCGGAAGGGCTTGATGTCCTCCTCCACCTGGTGCCGGTATTCGGTTTCGGAGATGAGCATGCCGGCCACGAAGGCGCCCAGCGCGAGCGACAGTCCGGCGCGCTCGGTGATCCAGGCCGCGCCCAGCGTGATCAAGAGCAGGTTGAGCATGAACAGCTCTTGCGAGCGGCGCTTGACGACGATGGTGAACCAGCCGCGCATCAGGCGGTGGCCGACGAACAGCAGCAGCGCCAGCACGATGACCGCCTTGACGCCGGCCCAGGCCAGGGTCTCGACCAGCGCGTCGGGGCGCTGGCCCAGCGACGGGATCAGGATCAGCAGCGGCACCACGGCCAGATCCTGGAACAGCAGGATGCCGATGATCTTACGGCCGTGTTCGCTTTCGAGCTCGAGGCGTTCGGTCAGCATCTTGACCACGATGGCGGTCGACGACATGGCCAGCGCGCCGCCCAGCGCGAACGAGGCCTGCCAGCTGATCTGGATGGACGGGGGCAGCTGGGTGGCGATGGCCCAGCCGAACAGCATGGTGGCGGCGATGGTGAACACCACCTGCGCCATGCCGAGCCCGAAGACGATGCCGCGCATGGCCATCAGTTTGGGCAGCGAGAATTCGAGGCCGATGGAGAACATCAGGAACACCACGCCGAACTCGGCCAGTCCGTGGGTGGCCTCGCTTTGTTCGGCCAGGCCCAGCGCGTGGGGACCGATCAGGATGCCGACGGCCAGGTAGCCGAGCATCGGCGGCAGGTGCATCATGCGGAACGCCACCACGCCCAACACGGCGCTGCCGAGCAGTATCAGGGTTAATTCCAGGGGTGAAAACGTCATTTCAACATAGCCAGTAGAATAATATTTAGTTGTTTGTCGCCGGGGCCGGGCGTTATGTTTTGACTGGCAAGTTTTTTGCTTTCTCAATTCGGCTATACTTGGGTATGAGTGTAACCCATGAAAAAACAATGCTGAAAGCTTTCGACGCAAAAATGGCCGGGAACGCCTTGCGGCTGGCCCGCGAAACGTTGCAAAACGAGGCAGACGCCATCGCCGCCCTCAACGCCCGCCTGGGCGACGACGACAGCGTGGTGCGCGCCATTGAACTGTTGCTAAATTGCAAGGGCAGGGTGGTGGTGTCGGGCATCGGCAAGTCCGGCCACATCGGCCGCAAGATCGCCGCGACCCTGGCCTCGACCGGCACGCCGGCGCTGTTCGTGCACCCGGCCGAGGCGGCCCACGGCGACCTCGGCATGGTCACCGCCGACGACGCCTTCATCGCCATTTCGTATTCCGGCGAGAGTGCCGAACTGATGACCATCTTGCCGGTGGTCAAGCGCATGGGCAGCAAGGTCATCGCGATGACCGGCAAGCCCGGCTCGAGCCTGGCGGAGATCGCCGACGTCCACCTGAACGTGGCCGTGGCCAAGGAAGCCTGCCCGATGAACCTGGCGCCGACGACGTCGACCACGGTCACCCTGGCGCTGGGCGACGCGCTGGCCGTCGCGCTGCTGGACCTGCGCGGCTTCCGCGAAGAAGACTTCGCGCGCTCCCACCCGGGCGGCGCGCTGGGCCGCCGCCTGTTGACGCACGTGCGCGACGTCATGCGCAGCGGCGACGATGTACCGAAAGTCGGCGCCGACGTGAAACTGACGGACGCGCTGCTGGAGATCACGCAAAAAGGCATGGGCATGACCGCCATCGTCGACGCCGACGGCAAGCCGGTCGGCGTGTTCACCGACGGCGACCTGCGCCGCATGATCGAGAAGGTCCAGGACTTCACCAAGGTGGTGATCCGCGACGTGATGCACCCGAATCCGCGCAGCATCTCGCCGGAAAAACTGGCGGTCGACGCCGTGGCCGTGATGGAGCAGTACCGCATCAACCAGATGCTGGTGACCGACGCCGACGGCAAGCTGGTCGGCGCGCTGCACATCCACGACCTGACCCGCGCCAAAGTGATCTGAGGTGATTCGATGAGTGAAACGACCTATCTGGAACGCGCCGCGCGCGTCAAACTGATGATCTTCGACGTCGACGGCGTGCTCACCGACGGCAGCCTGCATTACGGCGCCGACGGCGAGGCGCTCAAGACCTTCAACGTGTATGACGGCCTGGGCATCAAGCTATTGCAGGAGTCCGGCGTGCAGACGGCCATCATCAGCGCGCGCGTGTCGCCGCAGGTGGTCAAGCGCGCCGCCGACCTGGGCATCGGCTTCCTGCACCAGGGCGGCCACGACAAGCTGACGCCGTTCAACGCGCTGCTGGAAAAGACCGGCCTGACGGCCGAACAGGTCGGCTTCATCGGCGACGACATCGTCGACCTGCCGATTTTGACGCGGGTCGGCTTCGCGGTGGCGGTGCCTGGCGGGCGCAAGGAAGTGCTCGAGCGCGCCCACCACGTGACGGTGGCGCAGGGCGGACGCGGCGCGGTGCGCGAAGTGTGCGAGCTGCTGTTGCACGCGCAGGGCACGTACGAGCGCGTGCTGGCGCAGTTCATGGTGTGACGGAGCGGAATCATGCGTAAAAGAACAGCACATCGCTGGCAGCTCACGCTGACCATGATCATCGGCGTGTTTGTCGCCGTCGGCAGTTTTTGGCTGGTGCAGGTGGTCAACCAGTCCGGCCAGGAGCAGCAGGCGGACCAGTTCCTCAACGAGCCGGACTACATCATCGACCGCTTCAGCCTGGTGCGCATGACCAAGGAGGGCCGGCCGGCCTATATCGTTTCCGGCGACAAGCTGACCCACCGGCCGATCGACGACTCGTCCGATATCGACAAGCCGTTCCTCAACAGCCTGTCGGGCCAGCAGCCGCCGATGACGATCCACGCCGACACCGCGCGGGTCGACCAGAACAACACGCGTGTCACGCTCAACGGCAACGTCGACGTGGTGCGGCCGGCCTCGCCGAAGGCCGAGGCGATGCACCTGCAGACCAGCACCCTGACGGTGTTCCCGGACGAGGAACGGATGGAAACCAAGGCGCCGGTGCAGATGAAGCTGGGTAACATGACCTCCAGCGGCACCGGCATGAAAACCAATAACGCGACGCGCCAGTTGCAGCTGGGCGGACGCGGAACGATCACGATGCCGCCGAAGGCGCCGCGCTAATACAAGAGACACAGATATGAAGGATACGATGATGAAAAAACTGATACTGTCGGCCGCGCTGCTGCTGGCCGCCATGGGCGCGGCCCACGCCGAAAAAGCCGACTCCAACAAGCCGACCGAGATTTCCTTCGACAACCTCGACGCCGACGACGTCAAGCAGATCAAGACCTTCACCGGCAACGTCGTGCTGACCCGCGGCACTTTGCTGATGAAGTCGCCGAAGGCGGTCGTCACCGAAGACCCGGAAGGCTACTCCTTCGTGGTGTTGACGGCCGGCGGTGGTACCCAGGCGACGTTCCGCCAAAAGCTCGACGGCGCCGGCGACCAGTGGGTCGAGGGCCGCGCCGACCGCATCGAGTACGACAGCAAGACCGAGCTGGTCAAGCTGTTCTCGAAGGCGCAGATCAAGAAGCTGGAAGGCAGCAAAACCGCCAGCCAGGTCGACGGCGAGTTCATCTCGTATGACAGCCGGCGCGAATTCTTCGCCGTGAAGAACACCCCGACCGGCGAAAGCAAGCCGGGCGCCGGCCGCAGCACGATGGTGATCCAGCCGTCGGTCAAGCAGGCGCCCGCGCCCGCACCGGCGACCAACCCAGCGGCGGGGAAATAAGCATGGAGCCAACATGCGGTAGCACCCTGATCGTGCGCGGCCTGCAAAAGACCTACGGCAAGCGCCAGGTCGTGCATGACGTGTCGCTGCAGGTCGAATGCGGCGAAGTGGTCGGCCTTCTCGGCCCCAACGGCGCCGGCAAGACCACCTCGTTCTACATGATCGTCGGCCTGGTGCCGTCGGACGCCGGCACCATCGACATCAGCGGCGTCGACATCTCCTCGCTGCCGATCCACCGCCGCGCCTCGCTCGGCCTGTCCTACCTGCCACAGGAGGCTTCGGTGTTCCGCAAGCTGACCGTGGAAGAGAATATCCGCGCCGTCCTCGAAATCCAGAAAGTGGACGGCAAGCCTTTATCCAAGGCTGCCATTGATGAACGGCTCAATACCCTGCTGGCCGATCTGCAAATCGAAAAGCTGCGCGAAAACCAGGCGCTGTCGCTGTCCGGCGGCGAACGCCGCCGCGTGGAGATCGCCCGCGCGCTGGCCACCAACCCGCGCTTCGTGCTGCTCGACGAACCTTTCGCCGGGGTCGACCCGATTGCCGTCATTGAGATCCAGCGCATCGTGCGCTTCCTCAAGGAACGCAATATCGGCGTCCTCATTACCGATCACAATGTGCGCGAGACGCTGGGCATCTGCGACCGCGCATATATCATCAACCAGGGCTCGGTGCTGGCTTCGGGCCGGCCGGACGACATCATCGCCGACGAGTCGGTGCGCCGCGTGTACCTGGGTGAACACTTCAGAATGTAATCGCGCCCCATGAAACAGTCATTGCAACTGCGCACGTCGCAGCACCTCGCGCTGACACCCCAGCTGCAGCAGTCGATCCGTCTGCTGCAGCTGTCCACGCTGGAGCTGCACCAGGAGCTCGAGCAACTGCTCACCGATAACCCTTTGCTCGAGCGCCTGGACGACCCGCTCGACCGTTCGCTGCGGCTGCTGTCCGACGGCGCCATCAGCCAGCAGGCGCCGTCCGGCGAGGCCCCGTCCGAAGGCCCGCCGAACCAGCAGGACGCGCCGGCGCCCGCCGACGCCGACAACTACGACGGCCCGGCCGCCGATACCGAAAGCACCAGCAGCGAGGCCGATGTCGACTGGAGCGACGCCGGCCGCAGCAAGGCTCCCGACGACGAGGACGCGCGTCCGCAACTGGAGGCCAACCACTGCACCCTGCGCGAGCACCTGATGGAGCAGATGCGCGTGACGGTGCTGGAGATGCGCGACCGCGCGCTGGTCGAGCTGATCATCGACGCGCTCGACGAGAACGGCTACCTGGAGGAGCCGCTGGAGGAGATCCACGCGCGCCTGCCGGAGGAACTGGAAGTCGACATCGACGAACTGCGCACCGCCTTGTCGATGCTGCAAAGCTTCGACCCGATGGGCGTGGGCGCGCGCAACGCCTCCGAATGCCTGGCGCTGCAGATCAAGCGCCTGCCCGGCATCGCGCTGGTGACGCGGCGCATGGCGCTGACCATCGTCGAAAACCATTTGACGTGGTTCGCCCAGCGCGACTTCAACAAGCTGAAAAAAGCGCTGGTGTGCGACGACGAGGACCTGCGCGAGGCGCAGGCCGTCATCCGTCTGTGCAATCCGCATCCGGGGTCGGCGTTCGCCTCGGACGTGTCGGACTACGTGGTGCCGGACGTGATCGTCAAGAAGTCGCGCAGCGGCTGGCAGGTCAGCCTCAACAACGACGTCATGCCGCGCCTGCGGGTCAACGCCATGTACGCCAACCTGCTCAAGCAGGGCAAAGGCGAGGGCCAGATGGGCGCCCAGCTGCAGGAGGCCAAGTGGCTGATCAAGAATATGCGCCAGCGCTTCGACACCATCCTGCGCGTGGCGCAAGCGATAGTAGAAAGACAAAAGAACTTTTTCTCGCACGGCGCCGTTGCCATGCGGCCCCTTGTGCTTCGCGAAATTGCTGATACACTGGGTTTACACGAGAGCACTATTTCTCGGGTGACGACTCAAAAGTACATGCTGACGCCGCACGGCATGTTTGAGTTGAAATATTTCTTTGGTAGCCATGTCGCCACCGAAGCGGGCGGTGAAGCAAGTTCGACGGCGATACGGGCACTCATCGTGCAATTGACAGGAGCTGAAGACCCTAAAAATCCTTTATCCGACAGTAAGATTGCGGACATGCTGGGGGAACAAGGCATGGTGATTGCGCGACGCACTGTTGCCAAATATCGCGAAGCGTTGAAAATCCCTCCCGTCAGTCTCCGCAAGTCTTTGTAGTTACTTGGTCACTGTGCGCCCGGCCGCAATGGGCGCGGCACTGACCGTAAGCGACATTTATCTTTAGGAGCGTGTATGAATCTGACCATCAGTGGACATCATCTCGAAGTGACCGCGGCCATCCGCGAATACGTACAGAACAAACTGGAACGTGTCACTCGTCACTTCGATCAAGTTATTGATATTGCTGTCATTCTGACTGTAGATAACCTTAAAGAGAAATCCAAACGCCAGAAGGCTGAAATCAATCTGCGTCTGTCGGGTAAAACCGTGTACGTGGAAAGCCTGTCGCAAGACCTGTACGCCGCGATCGACACCCTGGTCGACAAGCTTGACCGGCAGGTCATGAAATACAAATCCAAAGTTCAGCAGCACGGCCACGATGCGATCAAGCATCTCCCGGATAGCTACGAACCCGCTGCCGCCGCCCTATAACAACGGCCTCCGGCACCATCCAACAAAGGGCGCAAGGGCGCCCTTTTTTGTGTCCGCTTGTTGTGTCCGCTTTTGTCCCCTTTCGATTCGATGAAAATAATTTATCCCGTTTAGGTGGCGGTAGAATGGGGTTTTTCATCACGGGTTGCGACATCATGAGCGAATTGGTCCACACCAGCATCGTCAACGGCACCGGCTTCATCACGCTGGACCGGCCCAAGGCGTTGAACTCGCTGTCGCTGAAGATGCTGCGCGCGATCACGGCGGCGCTGCTGGCGTGGCGCGACGACTCCGCCGTCGCCGCCGTCGTCATCCGCTCCAGCAGCGAGAAGGCCTTCTGCGCCGGCGGCGATATCCGTTTCTTCTACGAGGCCGGGCGCGCCACGCCGCAGGCCGGCAGCGCGTTGCTCGAGGATTTCTTCACCGAGGAGTATGCGCTCAACCACCTGGTGCACGGCTATCCGAAGCCGTACGTCGCGCTGATGGACGGCGTGGTCATGGGCGGCGGCATGGGCATCGCGCAGAGCGGACCGGACAGCCGGGTGCGCATCGTCACCGGGCGCACGAAGATGGCGATGCCGGAGGTGAACATCGGCCTGTTCCCGGATGTGGGCGGCAGCTATTTCCTGTCGCGCGCGCCGGGCGGGCTGGGGCGCTATCTGGGCGTGACCGGCGTGACGATAGGCGCGGCCGACGCGCTGTATGCCGGCCTGGCCGATCACTATGTGCCGGTGGACGCGCTGGAGCCGCTGTACGCGATACTGGAATCGACCCCGGGCGCGGAACTGGTCGAGGCGATCGCGGCCTTCGCGGAGCCGTTCAAGGGCGCCGCCGGGGCGGGCAGGCTGGAGGCGCGGCGCGGCGATATCGACCGCCACTTCGGCGCCGGATCGGTGCCGGCCATCGTCGCCTCGCTGGAGGCGGACGGCGGCGAGTTCGCGCGCGCCACGGTGGCGATGATGGCGACCCGTTCGCCGTTGATGATGTGCGTCACGCACGAGTTGATCGAGCGCGGCGCGGGGCTGGACATGGCCGCTTGCCTGCGCATGGAGCGCGCGCTGGTGCGGCGCGCGTTCGAGAATGGCGGGGTGATCGAGGGCGTGCGCGCGCTGGTCATCGACAAGGATGGCGCGCCGGCATGGCAGCCGCCGTCGCTGGAGCGGGTGAGCGGGGAGATGGTGCGCGGCTTGTTCGAGCCGGTGTGGCCGGATTATGCGCACCCGCTGCGCCATCTGGCCTAGCGCCCCGCCGGTGTCCCCACCGCGCGCCGCGCGTCGCCGGCCATGTCGGCGCGGGCCGCCATGGAAGCGCGGCCGCCGAAATCACCTGGCATGGCTGACGATCGCGGCGGGAATGTCGTCCAAGGACAAAACACGATCGACCACGCCCAGTTTTACCGCCTCCTTGGGCATCCCGTAGACCACGCAACTGGCCTCGTCCTGGGCCAGCGTTGTTGCGCCCGCATCATGCATTTCCTTGAGGCCGCGGGCGCCGTCGTCGCCCATGCCGGTCATGATGATGCCCATCGCGTTGGCGCCGGCATACTTTGCGGCGGAGCGAAACAGCACGTCCACCGAAGGGCGGTGGCGGCTGACCAGCGGCCCATCGACGATTTCCACCAGATACTGCGCTCCGCTACGTTTGAGCAGCATGTGATGCCCCCCGGGTGCAATCAATGCCCGGCCTGGAACCACCCTGTCGCCACTCCTGGCTTCCAGCACCTCGATTTGACACAGGCCGTCGAGACGCTTGGCAAAGGCTTCGGTGAAGTGTTCCGGCATGTGCTGCACGATAACGATGCCCGGGCAAACCCGCGGCAGCGCGGTCAGCACGAACTCCAGTGCCTGGGTGCCGCCGGTGGACGTGCCAATGGCCACCACGGTTTCGGTGGTCTGGACGAGTGCGTGGCTGCCGGCTGCCAGGATCGCGTCGGCGGAGAGCTTGGGCGCGGGCTTGGGCGCCAGGACCCGTCGGGAGACACCGGCCATGTTGGCGCGCGCCGCAGCCTTGACGACACTCGACAAATCCTCCGAACTGTCCACCAAAAATTGCTTCAGCCCCAACTTGGGCTTGGCAACCACGCTTATCGCGCCGGCGGCGAGGGCCTTCATGGTGGTCGCCGCCCCCTTTTCGGTCAACGTGGAGCAGATCACCACGGGGATGGGGCGCTCCAGCATGAGTTTTTTGAGGAAGCTGATGCCGTCCATGCGCGGCATTTCCACGTCCAGCACAATCACGTCCGGCCAGTTGCGGGACATATGTTCCATAGCAAAAATTGGATCGATGGCGGCGCCGACGACCTCTATGCCGGGGTCCGCGGACAGCACGGCGGACAACACTTGGCGCACCGTGGCCGAGTCGTCGACAATCATTACTTTGATACGGCTCATGCCCAGGGGATACCTCTCAGCCATAGGGTTTGCGGTAAATGGAAGGCTTGACAGACTTGACCGCATCGGTAATGCCGTTCAAGTTTTCCGAATGACTCACGATGAACCACCCTCCCGGGCGCAGCCGCGCGAGCAGGCGCTGCGCCACCTGGCGTTTGGTTTCCGGGGTGAAGTAAATCATCACGTTGCGCAAAAAAATGACGTCGAACTCGCCGAGCGCCGGCAGCGGCGCATTGAGGTTGACCTGGAGAAATTGCACACGCGCCCGTAGAACCGGATCGATAAGGAAAGTGCCTTCATTGCGCCCCACGCCACGCCAACAATACTTCCGCAGCAACGCCCTGGGAATGCCTTGCTCGTCGGCGACGGGGTACAGGCCGGTCCGGGCCTTTTCCAGCATGCGCATGCTGATGTCGGACGCTACCAGCGCCCAGGGTTGGCCACCCAGTTTCTCGGCCATCGTCATGGCTATCGTATAGGGCTCCTCGCCACTGGAGCAGGCGCCGCTCCAAATTCGCACCGTGCCATGGCCGCGCAGTTCGGGGAGGATGACGTCACTCAAAAATTCAAAGTGCTTGGGTTCGCGAAAAAAATAGGTCTCGTTGGTGGTCAACAAATCCACCGCCACCTGCATCTCCTCCGGGTCCGTCCGCAGGCCATGGAAGTAGTCGCCATAACTGGCCTCGCCCCGTTCGCGTACCCGTTTGGCCAGGCGGCCGGCGACCAGCGGGCGTTTGGCATCCGCCATATGAATCCCCGCCACCTGGAAAATCATGTCGCGGAACAGTCCGAATTCATGCGCGGTCAATGTCGTGGTATTAACGTTGTTCATATGGTTTAGCGATACCCGCCGTGCTCTTCGCGCACCCCGCCAGCCAGATCGGCCATCTCCCCGACCGAGAGCACCTTGTCGACATTGAGGATGATCACAAAGTGTTCATTGATCTTGCCCATGCCAGCGACGAAGTCGGCACGGATGGCGGCACCGAACGACGGTGGCGGCTCGATCCGGGCCGCCGGGATTTCCAGCACCTCGTTGACCGCATCGACCATGATGCCCACGTCTTGTCTCTCGCCGTCCTCGGCCACCTCGATGATCACGATGCTGGTGCGCCGCGTGATCGCGGTGGGGGGCTTGCCGAAGCGCGCGCCGAGGTCGATCACCGGCACCACCGCGCCGCGCAGGTTGATCACGCCGCGGATGAACGCCGGCAAGCGGGGCACGGTGGTGAGGTGGCCATACTCGATAATCTCCTTGATGCCGGGTATGCCCACGGCAAAGGTTTCACTCGACAGCATGAAAGTCAGGTATTGCTGGTGGTGATCGGCCACGGTGGTGCCCGGGACAGTCGGCGGCGTGCCCGCGGCGGCGGGGCTTGTGCCGATTGTGGCGACAGCGCTCACAGTCCGCCTCCTTAGTAGCGGACAAAGTCGGCCGGAGCCAAGTCCGCGGCCCTGCCCTGGCGAAGCAGCGCTCCCGGCGCGGTGGCTCTGCGCGCCGCCGCCGGGCGCACGGTGGCGGCGCCGGTCGCGCCCACGTCGGCCACGGTAAAGAATTGCATCAACCGCTGCAACTGTTCGGCCTGGCCGCCCATTTCCTCCGACGTCGCGGCCAACTCTTCGGAGGCGCTGGCGTTCTGCTGCGTGGCCCGGTTCACTTGCTCCATGGCGCCGTTGATCTGGCCTATGCCCGCTGCCTGCTCGGAACTCGAGGCGGCGATCTCCTGCACCAGGTCCGAGGTCTTCTTGATGGTGGGCACCATGCTGTCGAGTAATTGCCCGGCGCGCTCGGCCTGTTTGACCGAGTTGATGGCCAGGTTGCCGATCTCTTGCGCGGCCACTTGGCTGCGCTCGGCCAGCTTGCGCACTTCGGCGGCCACCACGGCAAAGCCCTTGCCGTGCTCACCGGCACGGGCGGCTTCAATGGCGGCGTTCAAGGCCAATAGATTGGTCTGGTAGGCGATATCGTCGATGATGCCGATCTTTTGCGCGATCGACTGCATGGCCGCGACCGTGGTTTTGACGGCGGTGCCGCCTTCGTTGGCTTCGTCGGCGGCCTTGGCGGCCATGTCGTCGGTGACCTTGGCGTTTTCGGTGTTCTGGCCGATGGTGGCCGACATCTGTTCCACCGATGCCGAGGTCTCTTCGACCGCGGCGGCCTGCTCGGAGGCCCCCTGCGACAGGCTTTGCGCGGTGGCCGAGACTTCCTCTGAGGCCGAGGACAAGGCTTCGGCGGCGTTGCGCACCTCGCCGATGACTTGCCCGAGTTTGGCCACGGTGTTGTTCAAGGCTTGCTTGACCTGGTCGAAGGAGCCCTGGTAGTCGCGGGTGACGACTTTGGTCAGGTCGCCATTTTCCAGCGCTTGCGCCACCTCGATGGTGTCCTTGAACGCCGTGTCGACCGTGCGGGTGAGCTCGTTGAGCAGCTCGGCGAGGGTCTTGGGGAAACCTATTTTGCCAGCCACGTCGATCGTGACGCTGAAGTCGCCCTGGTTGGCGGCGGCGGTGATTTCCTGAATTTCCCGCACCACGCGGCGCAGATTGGCGCGCAGTTGCTCGATGGTGTCGTTGATGAACTTCTTTTTGCCCGGGAACTGCTCCAGCGGGGCATCGAGGTCGCCTTCGCCGAACGCCTGGATGCAGGCCATGGCCTGTTTCTTGACCGTGATGTGGCCCAGGACCATGGTGTTGACGCCAGCGGCCACGGCCTTGAAGGCGCCCTGGAACTTGGATTCGTCCATCTTCACGTCGATGTCGCCTTTGTCGTGTTCGGCGGACATGTGGTTCATATTCTCGATCAAGCCTTTGACATTGCCGCGCAACAGCTCGATGGTGTCGTTGATGAACTTCTTCTTGCCGGGGAAAGCAGGCAGGGGCGCATCCATATCGCCTTCGCTGAAGCCTTGGACGCAGGCCATGGCCTGTTTCTTGACCGCGATGTGGCCCAGGACCATGCTGTTGACGCCGGCGGCCATGGTCTGGAAGGAGCCTTGGAACTTGGACTCGTCCATCTTGACGTCGATGTCACCTTTGTCGTGTTCGCCAGACATGTGGTTCATGTCGTCGATAAGCCCCTGGATCGTCGCCATCATGCGGTGCATGGCGGCCATCAGGCTGGTGGTGTCTCCGGCCTTGAGCGTGATCCGGGAGAGGTCGCCGGAGGCGATGCGGTTGGCGACCTCGGCGGCCTCGTCGGGTTCGCCGCCCAATTGCCGCATCAGGTTGCGGGTGATGAAGAAACCCAATCCGGTAACGGCCAGCAGGGTGAGCGCGGCCACCACGGGCGCCGTGCGGGTTGCCGACGCTTTGATGGCCGCGCCTTCCTCGGAGGCTTTCCGACCGAGCTCGGCGTTGTATTGCCGTTGGGCCGTAATCGCTTCGTTGGCTTTTTGCGCCGCCGGAAGCATTTTCGTCATGATCTGGTCCAGCAGTTGCGCGTCTTTGTGCGCGGCGGACAGCTCGATGCCCTTGGCTTGCTCGCTCTTGAAGTCGGCCAGGCGGAGCTTGACTTCGGCGAACAGCGCTTTTTCCTTGTCGTCCGAAATGCAACCGCTGCCCATGTGGCAATCGGTGTCGTATTTTTTTACGGCGGCATCGATCGCCAGCCAGGACGCCGTGATGCGTTGGGCAAGGCTGTTCTTGGCGGCGTCATCGGAGCTCAAGGCGTGTATGAACCCGAGCGGACGCACATTGCTGAACTCGCCATGAATCTCGTCCAGCACCTGCAGGCTGGGCACGGTGTTGATATTGCCGTAATTGGAGGACTCGTACACCCTGTTTATCTGGTAGTGCCCGATGCCTGTCAGCATGATGATACCCAGCAGGGCGGAGAGCACCAGCAACACCATTTTTATTTTCATCGTCATCATAAGCTCGCTTTTTTATAGATTTTTTCAACGGGGGGGGCTTGCTGTTTAAAATGCGGGAATACAGTCGCGACGAGGACTGACGGCCGTTTTCATTCCGGACATCAGGCCGCGATGGCCACGACGCCACATTGTTCGTCTTCGCGCATCACCTCGCCAATCAGGCTGGGCACGTCCAGAATCAGCGCCACTTCGCCGCTGCCCAGAATGGTGAAGCCGCCCAGGCCACGGGTATGGCAAAAGACCTTGCCCAGCGGTTTGATGACGGTCTGGAATTCCCCCATCAATTGGTCCACCACCAGCCCGGCGCGCCGGCCCCCATACTGGAGGACCACCACGTTTTCGCGGCGCACCGGTTCGGCATCGACGCGAAAGAGCTTGCGCAGGCGCACAAAGGGCAGCACCTCGCCCCGCAGGTTCAGGTAGTTGCGGCCATGGGTGGCGGCCGCCTGCTCAGGGGTGAGCTCGATGCATTCGACCACCATGTCCAACGGCACGACATACACCGATTCGCCCACGCCAATCAGAAAGCCGTCGATGATGGCCAGCGTCAGCGGCAAACGGATATGCACGGTGGTGCCAAGGCCTTCGACACTGGACAGGTCCACGGTACCGCGCAGCGCGGTGATGTTGCGCTTGACGACATCCATGCCGACGCCGCGGCCCGACAGGTTGCTCACTTGCGCGGCGGTGGAAAAGCCCGGCTCGAAGATCAGGTTGTAGATGTCGCGCTCCGCGAGGTTGGCGCCTTCCTCGACCAGGCCGCGCTCCACCGCCTTGGCCAAAATGCGTTCCTTCTTCAAGCCGCCACCGTCGTCGCCCACTTCAATGACGATGCCGCCCGCATCGTGGTAGGCGTTGAGCCGGAGCGTGCCGTGCGCGGGCTTGCCGTTGGCGACGCGCACCTCGGCCGGTTCGATGCCATGGTCCATGGCGTTGCGCACCAGGTGGGTGAGCGGGTCGCCGATTTTTTCGACCACGGTTTTGTCCAGCTCGGTTTCAGCGCCGCCGATGTCGAGGCGAATGTCCTTGCCCAGTTCGGCCGAGACATCACGCACCACGCGCTGGAAGCGGTTGAAGGTGCCGCCAATTTGCACCATGCGCAGGGTCAGCGCGGAGTCGCGAACCTGCTCGACAAGGCGGGTCACCGTGGTGGTGGACTCGACCAGCTCCGGCGCGCCCGTGTTGCGCGCGGCGAGGGTGGCGCCGGCACTGGCAATGATGAGCTCCCCCACCAGGTTGATGAGTTCATCAAGCTTGGCCGCGTCCACTCGGATCAGACTGGCTTCGGCGCTCTGCGTGTCGCGGACGGTCTTCTGCTTTTTCAGCGCGGCTTCCACCACCACGGGGCGCACCATGTGCTGCTCCACCAACATTTCTCCGATGGGGTGGGCGGTGGTGGGGTGATGGTGGATCTGCTGCCGCAAGGCGGCATCGAGCTCGGCTTGGGTCAGGGTTCCGCAACGCACCAACATGTCGCCCAGGCGCATCTCCTGGCCGGGCATGTCTTCAATCAGACGCAGAAATTCGCCGACTTTGCTGTGCGGCGGCAAGATGCGGATGCGGCTGTCCTCGCGCACAAAATCAAACGCTCCCTCAATGGCGGCCTTGTCCGCATCGGTGCGATAGGCGATTTCAAAGCCCAGGTAGCAAGTCTCGGCGTTCAAGCCGGGCAGCGTCGGGACCGCCTCGGTGAGCGTGACGATGTGGACGATTTCACCGAACGTGGCGAGGTAGCGGATGATTGCCAGCGGGTCCATGCCGTTGCGTAACAAATCCGGACCAAAGCGCAAGGACAGGTGCCAGTGGTCCGTATCCACGCCATCGCGCCCTTCAATGGCCATCACGGCCGGCTCGGGCGCCGTGGTCATGGCGCCGGTCGGGGCGGACGCCAGGTAGACCTGCAGCCGCGCCATCAAGCCTTCGCTGGTCTGGTGGATGGCGGCATCCGGTTCGGTGCGGGCGGCGAGCAGCGCAACCATGGTGTGGAGGTGGTCGCAGACGTCGAGGAACAGGGCCGCGAGTTCGGCGGCGATGGCGAATTCGCCCCCGCGCACGCGGTCCAGCACGCTTTCGGCGACGTGGGTGAAGGAGACGATGTGGTCCAACCCGAACAGTCCGGCCGAACCTTTGATGGTGTGGGCGGCACGGAAGATGGCGTTGATGGTGTCGGGGTCGTCACCGTCCTGCTCGATGCGCAGCAGTGCCGCTTCCATCTGTTCCAGCAGCTCGCCGGCTTCAATGATGAAGGTCTGGAGCGCGTCGTCGAGTGTCATGCGCGCTCCCCGGTGTCGGTTTTGCGCGTGGCGGAGAAGACCACGACCGGATCGCCGAAGTAGCCCACCAGGTCGCACAGGTCCAGCATTCCCAGTACCGGGCCGCTGTGGTTGATGAAGCGCAAGTGCTTGCCGATCGATGTTGCGTACTGCTTGGCAGCAACCATCAATTGCAGCCCGGCCGCATCGATCTCGCTGACGCCGCACAGGTCCACGTCCATGTCCAGGCCGATGGCGATGGCCTCCAGCAGTTTGGACTGCTGTTCCATCGCGGTAAAAATGGTCAGTTCCCCGTCCAGGGCGAGATAGCCAGGGGAAGCAAAGTCGGTGGATTCCATGGGATGGGGTGCTCCGTGGCGGTCAAGGCAGGATCAATTTGGAGACCGCGCTGAGGACGGTCGCGGGCTGGAACGGCTTGACGATCCAGGCGCGGGCGCCGGCGGCCTGGCCGGCCGCCTTGCGGGCGTCGCCGGCCTCGGTGGTGAGCATGACGATGGGGGTGAACTTGTACGCCGGCAACCGCTTGGCGGCGGCGACGAAGGCGATGCCGTCCATGTTGGGCATGTTCACATCGCTGATGATCAAATGGTATTTGCGACCGTCGAGCTTGCGCAGCGCGTCGGCGCCGTCGCCTGCCTCGACGACGTCGTAGCCGGCGCCGCGCAGCGAAATGCACAGCACTTGCCGCAGCGATGCGGAGTCGTCGACGATCAATATGGTTTTTGACATGAAAAATCCTGGTGGGGTCAGAAAAAAGTGATTTCGTCGGCGTCCGCCGGCAGGGCCGGCTGCCGGCCCGGATGCGGGCCATGCTGTTCCGGCGCGGTGTAGCCGCGGGCCAGCTCGTCGAGCCAGCCTTGGGGATCGAGCGGCAGGGGCGAGCCGTCGGCCGCCAGGCGGGCCTCGAGCTTGCCCATGTCGGCCCGCACCTGGCCGAGGATCTGGCTGACGCGGTCCTGGAATTGCAGCGCGACGAGTACTTGCTCCAGTTCGCCGCCGACCGCCGCGCTTTCGTGGCGCATCCGCTGCGCGGTCGCGGCCAGGGTGGTGGTGGCGGTGTGGAAGTCGGCCACCACGCGTTCGATGATCGCGGTCGAGCTGGCCAGCCGCTGCTGGTCCTGCCGCGCATATTGTTGCGATGCTTGCAAGGTCTCGGTCATGGCGTGGTTGACGACGTCGATGGTGTCGCCGATCTTCTTGCCGGCGGCGCCCGAGAGCAGGGACAGCTGGCGCACCTCGCGCGCCACCACGGCGAAGCCGCGGCCGGCCTCGCCGGCCCTGGCCGCCTCGATGGCGGCGTTGAGCGCCACCAGGTTGGTCATCCTGGCGATGTCGGCGACGCTTTGCGCGGACTCGCGCAGCTCGCCGGTGAAGCGCGACAATGTGCCGACCTGGTCCAGCAGCGCGTCCTTGGTCGACAGCGCGGCGCGCAGCGCGTCGGTGATGGAATCGAGTTCGCCGCGGCAGCGGGCGAGCAAATCGAGCAGGACGCCGTCGTCGCCGCCGTGGCTGTTCGACACGGCGTTGGCGACCCGCTGGTTGATGTCGACGAAACGCTGCGCCAGCGCGGTGATGGCTTCCTCGGTCTGGTCGCGGGCCAGTGCGATCTGGGCCGACCAGACCGGCAGCACGCCGGTGCAGAGCTCGTCCAGGCCCGGCGCGCCGCCGGCCGGGCCGGCCCGCCGGGCGTCGCCGGTGGCGCGGCCGATGACGGCGAGCACGCCGGCGCCGGCGCCGGCGGCCGCCAGCACGAGGA
>NZ_JBWKQJ010000017.1:0-96866 GCF_059418705.1 Duganella sp. GW821-FHT07F09
GGATCGACATCACAAACACCACCAGCACGCTTTGCAGCGCACGCCTCACCAGCATCTCAACCATCGCCACGCTCCGCTCATCGTTTTTTCATTTTCGTCGCAAACACTTTCAAAGTAGATCGTATCGCTTGAACAGTCATCCGGCCAGCGTCACCGCCTCCAGATGAGCGCCGTTCATACTTGCCATCGCTTGACGTCTCTTGCATGCCGTATCAGCAGACAAGACTATATATCGCTAAACGATACACCACAAGAAGAAATTTCATGCTGGGCGCCTCCCATCCGCCACGCTGCGCCGTCATCCCATGCCGCGCCGCCGGACCGCCGCTTGGCGGGAGCCGCGTTTCAACCCAGCGACGCCGTCGGCGCGGCGCCAAAGCCCGGCGCCAAGACAAAATCGACCAGTTGCGCCGCGCAGGACGCCGGCGTAGACAACTGGCCGCGGCGATGCATGTAATGGAAGTTTTCGCGCAACGGAAAGCGTTCCGGGGCGACGGCGCGCAGTTCGGCCTGCATGTCCGTGTCGATCACGCCCGGCGCCATGCTGCAAATGTACAAGCCGGCGCTTCGGTCCTGGGCGGCGGCGCGGGCATGATGATCCAACGCCGCCTTGGTGGCGCCATAGATGGCCCAGCCGGGATAGGCGTCGCGGCCGGCGCCACTGGACAGATGGAGGATACGTCGTTGGCGGCAACCATGTGCCGCGACCGCCGACGCCAGCAGCAACGGCGCGCCGACATTCAGCGCGACTGCATCGGCAATGGCGGTCGCCGCCAATTGACCGAGCGCGCCGACGGGATGAACGGTGCCGGCGTTGTTGATCAGCAGGACGCTGTCGTCCGTGGCGAAGAAATCCAGCAACGCCGTCCCCGCCAACCATCGGAGCAACGCGGCGTTGTCCGCCAGGTTGATCTGGTGCTGCGTCAATAAACCGGGAAACCCGGATTGCAGGGCGTCGTTGCGCTCTCGCGCCAGGCCCATGACGGGGATGTCACGCTTCAGCAGCTCGGCGGCGATGGCCGCCCCCAAACCACGGCTGTGGCCGCTCACAATTGCTTTCATCTCAATCCTTTCTCTGAAACGGCGGCCGCGCCGCCATGGAACCACGCCGGCATCCATGCCACTTACCGGGAAGTACTCCTGCTGGCGGCTCCGGCAACCGGCCGCCGCCTCATCATCAACGACAGCCGCCTCAAAAAAGGAAAGCCCATGAACGATATCGTAGGCCACGCACTGGCGCAAAAAGATTACCGGCAAATCCACCTCGCGCGACATTTGTTGCCGTTCGAAGACCATAAGTTCCTCAAGCCGGAGGATGCCCGCGTCATCGTGCGCGGGAAAGGCGTGCATGTCTGGGACGACAGCGGCAAACGTTTCCTCGACGGCCTATCGGGTCTATGGTGCACGGCCCTCGGCTACGGCCGGCCTGAATTGGTGGCGGCCGCCGCGGCCCAAATGGAAGCGCTCTCCTATTGCAGCCAATTCTTCAACACCGCCCATCCCGCCGTCTCGGAGCTGTCCGCCAAGCTGTTCGAGCTGCTGCCGCCACGCTACGGCCGTATCCTCTATACCAATTCCGGCTCGGAAGCCAACGACATCCTGGTCAAGCTGGTGCGCCGCTATTGGCAGTTGGCCGGCCGACCGGAGAAAAGGGTGCTGATCGGACGCCATAACGGCTACCACGGCGCCACGGTCGGCAGCGCTTCGCTGGGCGGCATGAAAGTGATGCACGAGCTGGGTGACACCATGCTGGCGGATGTCCACCACATCGCCGAACCGTACTGGTTCGGCTATCAGGGCCCGTTGACGGAACAGGAATTCGGCCTGCGCGCCGCGGGCGAGCTGGAAAAGAAGATTCTGGCACTAGGGGCCGACAAGGTCGGCGCCTTCGTGGCCGAGCCGTTCCAGGGCGCTGGCGGGATGATTTTTCCACCGTCGAGCTACTGGCCGGAGATACAACGGATTTGCGACAAATACGATGTGCTGCTGTGCGCCGACGAGGTCATCGGTGGCTTCGGCCGCACCGGGCACTGGTTCGCCCATGAATATTTCGGCTTCGAGCCGGACGTACTGACCATCGCCAAGGGCCTGACCTCGGGTTACGTGCCGATGGGTGGCCTGGTGCTGTCGACCCGCATCGCCGACACGCTTGCCGAATGCGGCGGCCTGTTCGCCCACGGGCTGACTTACCAGGGCCATCCGGTGGCGGCAGCGGTGGCGGTGGCGACATTGCGATTGCTGGACGAAGGCGGCGTGGTTGATCACGTCAACCGCATCCTTGGCCCCTACCTGCAACAGCGCCTGCGGGAGGCATTCTCTGAGCATGTGCTGGTCGCCGAGATCCAGGGCGCGGGCGCCGTCGCGGCGCTGCAGTTGGCGCCGTCCAAGGAAACCAAACAGCGCTTTGCCAACGAAAATGCGGTCGGCTTGTACTGCATGCGCAGGGCCCAGGAACACGGCTTAATCGTGCGTACCACGAACGCGCGGGTCATCATCGCCCCCCCACTGGTGACCACATTCGAGCAGATCGATGAGCTTATCGACAAGCTGGGCTCCGCGCTCGACGATACCGCCAGGGCGCTGAAAATGTGATGGCCGAGGGATATCTTCCCGACCGCCCAAGGGTCATGGAACCGTCTCCCCGCGTCCGACACTCATGATGGACACCGCATAAAAAACCCCCGGGAGATCCATTTTGCAACAGACCGACTCGACATTTCCGCTATGGGGCCTGGTGCATGCCGTGTCCCTGGATCCCGAAACGGGCCTGCGTAACCAAACCTTCCATATCGACTTGCACGGCCAGGGCGGGGTCCTCACTTTTGCGTCGGCGCTCGACGCCGAGATCTACTGCCAACGGCTGGCGATAGCGGGTATGCATGGCTGGCGCCGCGAGCGGCTGGAACGCCTCGACTTGGCGCGTGTGATGGCGCCGATGCCAGAATCGGAGCGCCGGCTCATGCTGGCGCTTGGCTTCGTTGCTTCCGACACCCAAGACTTGCTGCTCGATGAAGACCAAACTCTGATCACGCCGCTATTGCCGATCCAATTCGACATGCACCACTCCCTGCACGGCATCTCGCAACTGCATATCAACGCCGAAGTGCTGTCCTTCATACATGAATGGTGGGAACGTATCGGCGGGAACAACTATCCCGAGCAAGTCCATTCACTTGAGCGCTGGTCCGACTTGGCGCTGGCCCGGTGCGCCGCCGAAGCGCTCGGCAAAGCCCATATCGTCGCATTGAAGCAATACCGCCAAGCGTGGACCAGCGTCGGCGCCACTGGAGAATACGCCCTCTTCGTCCCGGAATCCGGCGCCTGGCAATTCGCGCCACTTGACGGGCCGCGCCAGTGCATGCTGCATTGAGCCGTGTCGCCAATCCGCGCCAACATTACGATTGCCCCCCTTAAGGAGAAACCACCATGCCTAAATCCCCAGCCGCTCAATCGTTCGTCAAGCAAGTGACGGATAAACTCGGCTTCAGGTTCGCCTGCCAGTTGCACGCGGCACTCGATGCTGGCCGCACCGACCAGAAGACGCGCGCCGCGCTGCGCAAGGCTCTCCAAGTTGTATCGACGAGCCGTTGATGATTCCCCTCGGCATGCCCGATTCCCATCCCTACCTGATGCTAAAAAAGCCAGCCGCGGTGGCGAACGGAATTCCCTGGGGAAGTGATGACGAGGGAGTCATTTTCCTGCTTCCAGCGCAAGGGCGCGCCGGCGTGTCCGAGCAAGGTGAGCGAACTTATCGGCTTGCCCAGCAGCTTGGCGGCGCCATCAAGCGAAGCGATCCGTATCTCGCTGCCAGCGGCGGGAACCATCATGCTGAACGCGTACAGCGATCCATCGCTGCCCGCCGTGAAGCGGAAATCCTTGAGGCAAAACTAAAACTCGGCCTATTCTTTTCCGATCCTACCTCCAGGTAGGGTACGCATCTTTCCGTCTTCACCCTTCTTGGGCAAGACCCAAGCTTTGCTGCCGCAGATGCCCCGGCCATGCCATACCTAGCCGCCAGCCACCAGCCACCAGCCACCACGATATGCGCAAATCGATCAACGGTCTGGCGCCGGTGGTGGCAGAGACGCTAGGGCTCGATCCGGTCGACCCCGCACTGGCTCGTGTTTTGCAACCGGGAACGCGACCGGCTCAAGATCTTACATTGGGACATCAACGGCTTCTGGTTGCATTGCCGCCGGCTGGAACAGGGCAAGTTCCACTGGCTGCGGGACGATGCGGACACGCAGGCGCTGGTGGTTACGGCGCGCCAGTTGCGCTGGCTGATCGACGGCCCGCGCTAACAGAACGCGGTGGCCCATTAGCCGATGGCGGCGCGCACTATGCTGAAAATATTTTCCCAAACATGCCGATAACGTACACCCAGAAACGGAATTTGTTTTGGTAAAGTCGCGGTCATGCATCCGTTTCGCGCCGTCGAGCGAGAAATACGGCGTCCAAGGATGCCTGTTCAATGAAGCAGAGCAGGACGTTGCCACGCCGGAGGCGGTGATCGCGGTTTACGAAAACGACGGGGCCGAGAACTTTCGCGGCATTTCCAAAGGTAACCCGCCAAGTGGTGTCTTCGGGCCCCAGTTACGAAGGCGTCATGAACGACTGTATAGCCGCCGCCCGTTTAAACGGACTAACCAGCGCGACGGCCGAGACGGACTTGCACTATGTCGCCACTGACCGAGCCTACCTGACAGACATCCTTTGCCCACCGTTGCATCTCGTTGAGTGCGCCCAGGCGCGTGAGTGCCGTTGATGGGGGCATTGAAGGTTCCGCTGCCCGTCACATTGGCGATGTCTACATCGAGGAGCACTGCCACTTCATCGATGTCGATCTGGTGGTAATCGAACTGGCCAGTGCGGATGACGTGAAACCATTCGTCTCGCGGTTGGACGTAGCCTGTGATGTGCGTAAGCGAGAACTGACGATCGACGAGGCCGGCGAGCTTGGCCGGGTCAGCCTCGATAATGGCGCGATGGTAGTTTTGAATTACCTCACGACTGCCGCATGGTTCGACTCCTGTTCCTTATCTGCCATGTCCGGTCCACGCGCTCCGTTAAATGCAGATGGCATTACTTGCCAAACAATTTTTGCCGATCAGCTGAATACCGGGCGCCATGCACAGTAATCGTCGACAAAGCCTGGGCCAGAGCCGCCATCTCGTCCGTCGTTAGTTGAAGCGAGGCGGCGCCGAGATTTTCTTCGAGCCGATGCAGCTTCGTCGTGCCGGGAATCGGAACTATCCAAGGTCTCTTGGCAAGCAGCCAAGACAATGCAACCTGAGCCGGAGTTGTGCCCCTCGCGCCGGCGATATGCCCAAGCAGTTCGACCAATACCTGGTTCGTCTCGCGCGCATCCGGGGTGAAGCGCGGCACTGTATTACGAAAATCAGTTGGGTCGAATTGAGTAGACGCGTTAATCGCGCCGGTCAGGAAACCTTTGCCCAGAGGGCTGAACGGGACGAAGCCGATGCCCAGCTCTTCAAGCAACGGAAAAATTTCCGCTTCCGGCTCGCGCCACCACATCGAGTATTCGCTTTGCAGAGCCGCTACTGGTTGGACCGCATGGGCGCGGCGGATCGTGTCTGCGCCGGCTTCCGACAGACCAAAATATTTGACCTTTCCTTCACGGATTAATTCCCCCACGGTGCCAGCGACGTCTTCGATCGGCACGTTCGGATCGGTCCTGTGTTGGTAGAATAGGTCGATGCAATCCGTCTTCAAATGCTTGAGCGACGCCTCCGCCACCTGACGAATACGTTCGGGACGGCTGTCAAGGCCTTCGTTCACGTCGCCATTGCGGAAGCCAAATTTAGTCGCGATCAAAACCTGATCACGAAATGGCGCCAGTGCCTCGCCCACGACCTCTTCGTTTGAGGCATATGCCTCCGCCGTATCGAAGAAAGTCACTCCCTTCTCGGCGGCTGTACGGATCAACTTGATTGCGGCCTCACGATCGGCGGCCGGACCATAACCATAGCTAAGTCCCATGCAGCCGAGGCCGATCATGGAAACCTTCAAGCCGCTTCTTCCAAGTTCACGCTGTTGCATCAGTTACTCCCATAATGTTGAGTTTGTGTACTTTGCCACGCTTAATGCGTGTGTTTATGCTCGCCCAAAGGACCTAAATAATCGTCCTCCGTGACTTTTTCCATCCAAATCACGGCCACGCCGTCGAGCGCTTCCGTCACCGCGATATGCGTCATCGCGGTGGTCGCCGTGGCGCCATGCCAGTGCTTGTGGCCGGGCGGGCACCAGATCACGTCGCCAGCGCGAATTTCAACTTTGGCTTCGCCTTCGCATTGGGTCCAGCCGCAGCCGGCCGTGACAATCAGAGTCTGGCCCAGAGGATGGGTATGCCAAACCGATCGCGCACCCGGCTCAAAGGTCACGCTACCGCAAGAGGTGCGTGCCGGCGCCGGCGGCGTGCTCAACATTTCGATTCGCACTTGGCCGGTAAAACACGCCTCCGGCCCCTTGGTTGAAGGCATGCTGCCTACACGCTTGAGTTCCATGGAAATCCTTTCGATTTACATATCGGAGAGTTAAAGCACGCCAGGCACCCGCAGCGACGCCATGTCGATCACAAAACGGTAACGGACATCGGCGCGCTCCATGCGCTCGTAGGCCTCGTTGATCTTGTCCATGTTGATCGTTTCGCAGTCCGGCAGGATATTCTTGCGCGCACAGAAATCCACCATTTCCAGAGTTTCGCGGATGCCGCCGATAGGCGAACCGGCGACGCGACGGCGTCCCAGCCACAGCGGCAAGGTGCTCTGTACCGCGCCCCCTCCCCGCGCACAGCAACGGCGGCGCCTTCGACAAATCGAGCCCTTTCGGCATGCGCAGGCAAAACTCCTCGCGCACCACCAGATGTTTGGAATAGCCGCCTTGGGTGTTCTCGCCACTGATGCGGTCCTTGCTGGCGTAGGTGCGAGTATAGCCTTCGCGGTAAAGCTGCTCCTCGCCGCGATGGCACTGGTCACAATGCTGGCAACTATCCACCATGCAACTAACCGCGACATGATCGCCGACCTTGTGGCGCGACACATCAGCGCCCACTTCGAGCACCCGGCCGATGATCTCGTGGCCCGGCACGATGGGGGAATAGCGCCCCCCTCAGGCGTTGCGGGCGGTGTGCCGATCCGAATGGCAAACACCGCAATAGAGTATCTCCATCGCCACATCGTTGGCGCGCAATGCGCTCCGCTCAAACTCGTATGGCGCCAACGGTTTCTAAGGGTCGTAGCCGCGTAGCCGGTGGTTTTCATCGTTGTTCCTTTATGTTCATTGCGGCTTTAAATCGCCGTACCAGTAAGCGGCGGTCACGCCGCCATCCATGAGAAAATCGCTGCCGGTGACGAAGGCGCCGTCGGCCCCCATCAGCAGCGCGGCCACGTTGCCTACTTCGTCGGGTGTGCCGGCGCGGCCAGCGGCCGACGCATCGATCATCCGGCGGTAGCCATCGCCGCGCGGACCGGAAAGTTCGTCTTTGGCCAGCGGCGTGATGATGATGCCGGGGCTGATTGTGTTGACGCGCGCGCCCCGCTTGCCCCAGCGAACAGCCTCGGCCATGACGCGCAGCGAGTTGCAGCGCTTGGAGATCTGATAGGCGTGCAAAGAATCCTTGACCTGTTCCGGCTGCAGCATCGGCAGCGTCAGCAGGGCTTCGGCCGGCATGGTCGCCAACGCTTCGTTCTGCTCGGTCGACAAGCCCGGCAAGCGGTGGCCGGATTGCGAGGCGATTACCACAGCGGCGCCGCCCGGCGCGATCACGCTGCCGAACTCTTCCAGGATCACCGCCGTACCATACAGGTCCACTTTGAGGATGGTCTCCGGCGTCGCCTGCGTGGGCGAGACGCCCGCCGCATGCACCAACCCCTTGACGGCTCCCAGCGACGTGGCCAAAGCTACCAGCGCGCTGACCGAGGCGCGCGAAACGATGTCGACCGTGGTGGTTTGCACGTCGAATCCCGCCTCGCTCAATGTCTTGGCAGCGGCGATGGCGTTTTCCTCGCGTAAATCCGCCAGCAGCAGTTTCTTGCCGGCGCCAATCCGCCTGGCAATGGCCTGGCCGATCGAGCCAGGTCCGATAACAACGATAACGTCAGTCATGGTGAAGCTCCTTATTTGATCAATGATTTTTCAAGCGCTGCCTGCGCGCGCTGCGCCGTGACGGCGTCCACTTGCGTCTCCAGCACCTTTATGAATTGCCGCAACTGCTGCTCGCCGATGCCTACATTCATGCTCACGCGCACATGCGACTGCACCGCATCAACGCGTCCAGGCCGTAGCGAAGCGCGACTTTTAGTTTTTCGATATGGCCATTGGCAGCAAAAGCGGCGACAGCCCCAATCGCCTGACGACCGGGGCAAGGTTTGCTACGTACGTATCGAAGCTTGCTCCTTGATTAGTTCTGTTGCGGAGGTCAGCGATGGCGCCTGCATCAGAACGAGGCCCAGCGCAATCAGCAGGCGACCGGCACGCGGCGGTTTAACGCAATTGATTTTGTTCATCGCTGACCGTTCCATTCGCTCACGCCCTTGGTATTCGCGTGAATTCACTCCTCGACCGTCTAAATGCGCGCTGCATCCCATCTGCTTGCTAGCTGGGTAAGTGTGGCAGTTGCATCAACAACTTATCAAGCGTGATTGGGTAATCGCGCACGCGCACGCCCGTGGCGTTATATACGGCGTTGGCAATCGCCGCAGGCACACCGGTGATCCCCAGCTCCCCTACTCCCTTAGCCTTGAGCGGCCCGGCCGTAGCGTCCACTTCGTCGAGAAACACCACTTCCTGGTGGGGGATGTCGGCGTGAACCGGCACCTCGTAGCCGGCCAGGTCGTGATTGACAAAAAAGCCGGCGCGCTTGTCCACCACGAGGTCCTCAATCAACGCCGCGCCGGCGCCCATGGTCATCGAACCGATGACCTGGCTGCGCGCCGCCATGGGGTTAAGGATGCGCCCGGCAGCGCACACTGCCAGCATGCGACGGATGCGAATTTCGCCTGTATCGGCGTCCACCGCCACTTCCACGAAATGCGCGCCAAAGGTCTGTTGAGCGTATTTTTTGGATAGGTCTCCGTACTCCATCGCATCCTCGCCCGTCAGCTCGCCCATCTCCACCGCGTCTTTCAGCGGACGGCTGTTGCCGCCGGCGCGCACGCGGCCGTTGGAAAATTCGACGTCGACGTCGGATAAGCCCAGGCGAGCCGTTACCTGCTCGCGCAATTTGACGCACGCCGCGTACACCCCTGCCGTCGATGACGCCGCCCCAAACTGGCCGCCCGAACCTGCGCCCTGCGGGAAGCGCGAATCACCCAGAAGCACGTCCACCTTGTCCAGCTCCACGCCCAGCATTTCCGCTGCCGTTTGCGCCAAGATGGTGTAAGTGCCCGTGCCGATATCGGTCATGTCGGTTTCCACTGTCAGCCTGCCGTCCTTACTTAAGCGAACCCGTGCAGCCGATTTGATCACCGGCGCGCCCCGAATAGCGGAGGCCATGCCCAAGCCGATCAGCCAGCGACCTTCGCGCCGGGTGGCCGGCTTGGAGCTCCGCCGGTTCCAGCCGAATTGCTCGGCTCCGCGTTCCAGGCACGCCACCAGTTGCCGCTGCGAGTAGGGCTTGCCAGGCGACTCCGGATCGACCTGGGTGTCGTTCATTACCCGCAAGGCTACAGGGTCCACGCCCACCTTCTCTGCCAGTTCGTCCATGGCGATTTCCAGCGCCATCATGCCTGGCATTTCGCCCGGTGCACGCATTGCGCTCGCTTCGGGCAGGTCCAGGTGCGCTACTTGCAACCGCGTCATGCGGTTCGCACCCGCATACAGCAGGCGAGTAGGCGCGGTGGACGTCTCTGGCCGGTCACCGAGATTGCCGGACCAACTTTCGTGGCCAATCGCCGTCAGCTTGCCCGCACGGGTGGCTCCCAAGCGAATGCGCTGGATCGTGGCCGCCCGGTGCGTGGTGTTGTTGAACATGAGGGGGCGCTGCAACGTCACCTTCACCGGCCGTCCAACGCGCTTGGCCGCCAGCGCAGCCAGCACCGCGTCGCTGAGGACGGAACCCTTGCCGCCGAAGCCGCCGCCGATGTACGGCGCTACGATACGTACATTTTCCTTGGGGATGCCGAGGATCTTGGCTATGTCTCGCACGCCCCAGCCTACCAGCTGGATCGCCGTGTGCAGGGTGAGTTTATCGCCGTTCCACGCGGCGATTGTCGCATGCGGTTCCAACATTGCATGTGACTGGTCTGGCGTGGTGTACATAGCGTCGAGCGTGACTTCCGCACGCGCGAAGGCGCCGTCGAAGTCACCGACAGACGACGACAATTTAGGGTCGAGCTTAACCTTGGGCAGCTTGTCCTTTTCCGTGTGGAGGTCAAAGGCACCCGCCGTGACGGTATAGCGCGCCCGCACCAGAGCGGCGGCCGCACGCGCCTGTTCGAACGTTTCCGCGACCACGAGCGCCACCGCCTGGTGATAGTGCGCCACCTCGGGGCCTGCCAACGCACGGGACACGTAAAAGCCGCCAACGTCCAGCCTGCCCGCGTCCTCGGCTGTGATAATCGCCAGCACACCGGGCGCCGCGCGGGCTGCGGCTAGATCGATGGCCACGATGCGACCCTTGGCAATGCTGGCACCCAACACGTAACCGTACGCAGCACCTTTAGCCGCGTCACGGTGCTCATAGGCGTAAGGCGCCATACCGGTTGTTTTGAGGGGACCGTCGATGCGCGTGGTGGCTTTGCCGACCACTTTTAAACGGTCGATCGGATTGCGTATTGCAGGGGTGTCGAATTTCATCGTTAGCCTTGCCTTGGAAGTTGGGACAGCAGTTTATCGAGCGTGATCGGATAGTCGCGCCCGCGGCGTTGTAGATAGCGTTGGCCATTGCCGCGCCCGCGCCGCACGGCCCCAGTTCGCCCACGCCCTTAGCCTTCACCGGGGAAGACATCGGGTCAGTTTCGTCCAGGAAAATCACCTCCTGACGGGGGATGTCGGCATGTACCGGGACCTCGTAACCGGTAAGATCGTGGTTGACGAAATAGCCTGCGCGGTGGTCGAGCGGCTTGCCGATCACCTTCAGTTGATCGATCGGGTTGGCGGCGGCAGGGGTGGTAAATTTCATGCGCCGCCCTTTTTCGCGGCAGCCAATACCGCGCTTAAAGTGCGCTCGACCAGTTTGACCTTGAACGCGTTCTGCTCGGTCGGTTCGGCGCCCTCCAGCAAGGCGCCGGCCATCGCCTTGGCGCCCTGCGGCAGCCGGGCCTCAGCCGCCTCGACGCGCCATGGCTTATGCGCCACGCCGCCCAGGGCGACGCGACCAGTGCCGTCCGGTTGAATCACCGCCGCCACCGACACCAGCGCGAATGCATACGAAGCGCGGTCGCGCACTTTGCGGTAGATGTGCAGGCCGCCCAAGGGGGGTGGCAGTACCACCGCTGTTATCAGCTCTCCGGGTTCTAGCACCGTATCGAGATGCGGCGTGTCGCCCGGCAGTCGATGGAAGTCGGCAATCGGAATAACGCGTCGGGCGCCGCTTGAGCGCACGGTTTCCACGGTGACGTCCAGCAGGCGCATGGCCACGGCCATGTCGCTCGGATGGGTGGCGATGCAGGCGCCGCTGGCGCCGATCACCGCGTGCTGGCGGTTTACCCCACCAATGGCCGAACAGCCGCTCCCCGGGATGCGCTTGTTGCATGGCTGGTTAGTGTCGTAAAAATACGCGCAGCGCGTGCGTTGCAATAGGTTGCCGGCGGTGGTGGCCTTGTTGCGTAACTGGCCGGACGCGCCAGACAACAGCGCGCGCGACAGCACACCGTAATCTCTCCGTACGCGGGCATCGGCCGCCAAATGGGTGTTACGCACTAGCGCGCCGATGCGCAAGCCACCCTCTTCCGTGGCTTCGATCTTGTCGAAGCCTATGCCGTTGACGTCGATCAGGTGGGCAGGGATTTCTATTTCCAGCTTCATCAGGTCGAGCAGGTTGGTGCCACCGGCGATGAAGCGGGCGCCTGGGGTGCGGGCGCACGCTTCGGCCGCCGCCGCCGGGGTTGCTGCGCGCTGGTAGGTAAAGGCCTTCATGCCGCAGCTCCGGCTACTTCGATGATAGCGTCGAGGATGTTGGAATACGCGCCGCAGCGACAAATATTGCCGCTCATGCGTTCGCGGATTTCGTCGGCCGACATTAGCGGACGATTGATCAGGCTGTCGCTGACGTGGCTCGGAATGCCCTGCTTGATTTCATCGAGCACGGCCACGGCGGAGCAGATCTGGCCAGGGGTACAGTAGCCGCACTGGAAGCCATCGTGTTTGACGAACGCGGCCTGCATCGGGTGCAGCTTGTCGGGCGTGCCGAGGCCCTCGATCGTGGTGATCGCGGCGCCATCGTGCATCACGGCCAACGTCAGGCAGGAATTGATGCGACTGCCGTCGAGCATGATGGTGCAGGCGCCGCACTGGCCATGGTCGCAGCCCTTCTTGGTGCCGGTCAGATGCAGGTTTTCGCGCAGCACGTCGAGCAAGGAGGTGCGGATGTCCACCTCCAACTGGTGGCGCTGTCCATTGATAGTCAGTACTATCTTGGCCAGCACCGGTGGCGAAGCCGTAGCGGCTGCGGGCGATTTGGCGCCGGCCAGCGACGGTACCACGGCGGCGGTGGCGGAAGCGGCGCCAACTTTCAGTACATCTCGCCGGGTGAGTTTGAGTTCACTGAAATTGTCCATGCGTCGCTCCCTTTATTGGTTGGCAGGTGATTGTTGATCGAGCGCGCTACGTGCACGCTGAGCGGCCTCAAGGCCTACACGTTCGGCCAGCACATCGGCAAACTGTCGTAGTTGCTGGTGCGTGAGCCCTTGATGCAGGCTTACGCGCACGTGCGACAGCAGTTGCGGCTCCACGCCGTTCAGGGCGGCCAGTGCGGCCACAGTGGCCAGTTCGCGGCTTTGCCAGTCGAGGTTTGTGCGGGCAAAAATATCGCCGAACAAATGAGTTTTCAGATACTGGTCGATGGCGGGCGCAAAGTCGAAGATAGGGCTCTTGACCGGCGCGCCTGTCAGCTTGGTTTGGTTGGCGGTGCCCACAGCCAGCAGCTCGTCTCCAACGGGAATCGGACCGGGACCGTCGCCCTGTGGGTCGTTGATGCCGCGCTGCTTGCGCGCGTCGACGGTTTTCATCAGCACACCCAGCGCATTTAGGCTGCGCGGGAAACCGGCGTAGGCATACATCTGCACCAGGATTTCCTTGCAGTCGCCCACGGATAGGCCGGCGTCGAGGCCGCTGTCGAGCGCGCTGGCCAGACGCACCAAGTCGCCGGCGGAGGCAAAGGCGGCAATCGGACCGATTGCGTGCTGCTTGGCCGAAAGCTGGGATGTGGCGATGTTGGTTTGCATGGAAGCTTTCTCTGGTTGCGCGGCGCCAGCGTGCGCTTCGGGGGCAAGTGTCAGCAACGCGGCCAACACCGTGGACAAAAGGGCCGCGCTGGCTTTAGCTGAAGTTGAAGTATCAGCGGGACTGGTATTGTTCATCACTCACCCTTTCCTCCCAGTGGACGCTCTTGCCCCCTTGGCTGCCGGTGATCGCGATATGGGTGAGCGCGGTGGTGGGCGCGGCGCCGTGCCAGTGTTTGACGCCCGGCGGGCACCACACCACGTCGCCGGCGCTCAGCTGCTGCAGCGATTTCCCCCATTCCTGGGTGAGGCCGGCACCGGCGGTCACAACGAGGTATTGGCCCTGCGGATGCGTATGCCAGGCCGACCGCGCGCCTGGCTCGAACGTCACGTAGGCGGTAGACGCATTAATCGACTCGTTGGCAGCTGTGAGCGGATCGACCCGCACCCGGCCCGTAAAATTCTCGGTCGGGCCGGCGAAAGCGGCCACGGCGCCCGACCTTGTTATGCGCTGTACCGGCGCCAGAGCAGCTGCTTGCTGTGCCTGAGCCAAGCCGGGAAGCAGTACCACCGCGAGGGGAAGCGTGCGCCAGAGACGTGTAAGCATGCGTGATTTCCTTCCAATCGAGCACTGACGGCTTGCAAAAGCTCAATGTAGCCGGTGCGCTATCGTGCTGCTAGAGCGAAAAATCGCATGGGCTTATTAGCATAGCTCATCAATCAGCAGCTGTGAGCGCCACCATCGACAGACAGACCAACCGAATATTGCTCGTCCATGACCAACTTCAGCCAAACGACGTTGACGCCATCCAGCGCTTCCTGAATGGCGAGATGCGTCATCGACGTCTTAGGCGAGGCGCCATGCCAATGCTTGTGGCTGGGTGGGTATCAGATCACGTGACCGGCGCGGATCTCGGTGATGGGACCGCCATCGCACCGGGTCCAGCCGCCCCCCCCTCCCCGAGAGTTACGATCCCACACGTTTCAGTTCCATGGTTGCTCCTTTACCGGATGGGCTCCAGCCGGCAGTGCGCTAGTTTGCTCGACATTGTAAGGAATTTCTTGCCAGGAGATTAGTCTCTAAATGCGGCAAGCGCCTATGAGAAAAAACTCCAATGAGCCGATTCAGAGGCCGCACATTCATGAGTCAAGCTTATAGGGCCATACCGTATTTCACCGTTTATCCGCTGGGAGTGCGATGTTACATTCGACGCATTGAAAATGACCCAGGGAGCTGAACGTGAAACATCGTGCTTTGACAGTATTGTTTGTCGGCGCCACTGGCAGCATCGGACGATTCGCGGTCGCCGAATCGGTGCGCCGTGGCCACACCGTACGAGCCCTCACCCGCAGCCCGACGCAGGCCCGCTTCGCCGCGGCGGTGGAAACGGTGGGTGGCGACGTGACCGATCCGGCCAGCCTCGCCATTGCCATAAAAGGCATCGATGCGATAGTCTTTACTCTTGGGTCGGATGGCCTTGGCAAAACCGGTGCCAAACAAGTCGATTACGAGGGCGTGCGCAATGTATTGCTGGCACTAAGAGGTCTTTCCGTACGCATAGTTTTGATGACTTCCATTGGGGTGACCAACCGCGACGGCGACTACAATCGGTCCACCCAAGTCCACGATTGGAAACGCCGGTCCGAGCGTTTGGTGCGCGCCAGCGGCCTGCCGTACACCATTGTCCGTCCTGGATGGTTTGATTACAACAATGAGGACCAACACAGGCTGGTGATGCTACAAGGCGACCGGCGTCACGCCGGTGACGCGAGTGATGGCGCGGTGGCAAGGTTGCAAATCGCTCGTGTGCTGGTGCACAGCCTGGAGTCCGAAGCCGCCCTGAGCAAAACGTTTGAATTGGTGGCGGAGCAAGGTGACGCCCAGCGCGACCTGGACACGATTCTGTTGCCATTGAAGGCGGATGCTGTCGATGCGTTGGACGCGGTGCAGGACCTCCCGAACATGCCACTCGACGACGAACCATCCGAGGTATTGGCGACATTACAGACTGCGCGCGAGCGAGCGTTAGCACTGCGCGCCTGATGCCATGTCCCGTCCTAACTTCAATGATCTGGTAGCGTTCGTGGCTGTGGCGCGCATGGGGAGCTTTACTCGCGCAGCTGCTCAGATGGGGGTTTCGCAATCCGCACTGAGCCACACTATCCGTCTGCTGGAAAATCGACTGGGCGTGAGCTTGCTTACGCGCACTACCCGCAGCGTTGCACCGACCGAGGCAGGCGAACGCCTGCTGCTCAGTGTGGGGCCGCGCTTCGACGAGATTGAAGTGGAAATGGCGCTGTTAGGCGATCGACGGGAGCGCCCGGCAGGTACGGTGCGTATCACCACCGCAGAACATGCGGCCAACAGCGTATTGTGGCCGAAACTCAGCAAATTCCTAATTGCCTATCCGGACATCAAAGTCGAAATCATCGTCGATTACGGCATGGGCGACATCGTCGCCGACCGCTTCGACATGGGCATTCGCCTAGGTGAACAAGTGGCCAAGGATATGGTTGCAGTGCGCATCGGCCCTGACCTGAAAATGGCGGTGGTCGGTGCGCCAGGGTATTTTTCCCGGCACCCTGTCCCGCAGGTACCACAGGATCTCGCTGACCATGACTGCATCAACCTCCGCCTTCCGACGTACGACAGTATCTATGCATGGCAGTTCTCGAAGGACCAGCAATCGCTCAGCATCCGAGTGGACGGCCAACTGACATTCAACAGTAGCGTGCCACGCTTGCGCGCCGCACTTGCGGGGTTCGGCCTGGCATTCTTACCCGAAGACATGGTGGCCGAGCACTTGGCCGAGGGCAACTTGACGCGCGTATTGGATGACTGGTGTGCTTCCTTTCCCGGCTACCACGCCTACTACCCAAACCGAAAGCCATCGTCGGCGCTGTCGTTGCTCGTAGAAGCATTGCGTTTTTCCGCCGAGCCCGTCGTAGCACTATCCAATCAATAAAGGGAGTTCCAAGTGTTCATTAGCATTGTCAGCACCGCGTTGCGACGCCCCTACACGTTCGTCGTGATGGCCTTCCTACTACTCATCGTCGGTCCTTTGGCGGCCACCCGCACCCCCACCGATATCTTTCCCGAGATCCGCATGCCGGTGATCGCCGTGGCTTGGCAGTACACGGGCCTGCCGCCGGACCAGATGGCCGGGCGTATTTCCACGCTATTTCAGCGCGTGTTGACCACGGCCGTCAACGACATCGAACATATCGAGGCCAACACCTATCCCGGCATCAGCGTGGTCAAGATCTTTTTCCAGCCCGGCGTCTCGGTGGCCACCGCAAACGCCCAGGTGACGGCGGTGTCGCAGGTGGTGCTGCGCCAGATGCCGGCCGGTACCACCCCGCCCCTGATTCTCAACTATAACGCCGCCACCGTACCGATCCTTCAACTGGCGCTGTCAGGGGCTGGACTATCGGAACAGAACCTGTATGACTTGGGTCTGAACACGGTGCGCACGCCGCTGGTGACGGTCGCCGGCGCGGCTATTCCCCTGCCTTACGGCGGCAAACAACGGCAAGTGCAGATCGACGTTAACCCGGCCGCATTGCAGGCGCGCGGTTTGTCGGCACAGGATATCGCGACTGCATTGGCTTCGCAAAACGTGCTGGTGCCGGTCGGTACGCAAAAAATCGACAACCTCGAGTACACGCTTCAACTGAACAGTGCGCCGTCGGCCATCGCCGACCTCGAACGTCTGCCGGTAAAAGTAGTGGGCGGCATCACCATCTATCTGCGCGACGTGGCAGAAGTCCACGACGGCAACGCGCCGCAGACCAATATCGTGCACGTGGACGGCGGGCGTTCGGTGCTGATGTCGGTACTGAAGAACGGGAGCGCATCCACGCTGGCGATTGTGGACGGCGTCCGTGCCAAGCTCGATACACTCAAGGCCGGGTGGCCCGAGGCGCTGAAAGTCACGCCAATTAACGACCAGTCGGTATTCGTACGTGCCGCCATCAAGGGCGTTGCGCTCGAAGGCGCGATAGCTGCCGTGCTCACTAGCATCATGATCCTGCTGTTCCTTGGCAGTTGGCGCTCCACCATCATCATCGCGGTCTCAATACCACTGTCCATACTGGGTTCCATCATCGCGCTGTCGGCGATCGGCGAAACGCTCAACCTGATGACGCTGGGCGGCCTGGCGCTGGCCGTAGGCATTCTGGTCGATGACGCGACCGTGACCATCGAAAACATAAACTGGCACCTGGAACAGGGCAAGGGCGTGGAGGATAGTATCCTCGACGGCGCAAGGCAGATTGTCGGTCCCGCGTTCGTGTCGCTTCTGTGCATATGCATCGTCTTCATTCCGATGTTCTTCCTCGAAGGCGTATCGCGCTTCCTGTTCGTGCCAATGGCCGAGGCCGTAATTTTCGCGATGATCTGCTCGTTTATCTTGTCGCGTACGCTGGTACCCACCATGGCCAACTATCTGTTGAAAGCCCACGCAGTGCATGGCGATGGCTCGGTGCTGTCGTCCCACCCTCTAGCCCGTTTCCAGCGCGGTTTCGAAGCGCGCTTCGAACGTCTGCGCGCTGGCTACAAAGGTGTATTGGAAGCAGCCGTGGCGCAACGCAAGACTTTCTTGATCGGCTTCATGGCCGTGGTGATCCTGTCGTTCGGGTTCCTGCCTTTCATCGGCAGTAATTTTTTTCCCTCAGTCGACTCGGGCCAAGTGCTAATGCATGCGCGTGTCCCGGTGGGAACGCGGGTGGAAGAAACGGCGGTGCGTTTTTCCCAGATTGAAAAAGCGATCCGCCGCATCATCCCGGCCGAAGAAATTACCACGCTGGTGGACAATATAGGCTTGCCGCCCAGCTCCATTAACCTCACCTACAACAACACGGGAGTGATGGGATCGCAGGACGGGGACTTCCAGATCGCGCTGCGCGAGGGCCATGCGCCCACGGCCGAATACATCCGCCAACTGCGCGCAGAACTTCCCAAGCAGTTCCCGGACACCACGTTCTCATTCCCCCCGGCAGACATCGTCAGCCAGATCCTGAACTTCGGGGCGCCGGCACCGATCGATGTGCAGATCCGAGGCAACAATGTCGAAGGCAACTATGCCTATGGCCAGGCACTGCTTAAGCGCATCCGTGCCGTTCCCGGCGTGGCGGACGCTCGTATTCAGCAATCAGACAAGGCCCCCGTGTTTAAGGTCGAGCTCGATCGCACCCAGGCCCAGTTGCTGGGGCTCACCACGCGCGACATTACGAACAGCATGGTGGTCAACTTGGCCGGCAGCAGCCAAGTGGCGCCCACGTTCTGGCTCAACCCCACCAACGGCGTGAGCTATCCGATCGTCATGCAGACGCCGCAGACACAACTCGACTCCCTCGCGGCGCTGTCCAACCTGCCGGTGGGTAACGGTGTGACGGCTTCTGACACGACGTTGGGCAGTATCGCAAGCTTTCAACGCAGCTCCAGTCCTGCACTAATCAGCCAATACGATGTACAGCAAATGGTCCAGATCTACGCAACGACACAGGATCGCGATCTGGGCGCGGTGGCCGCAGACATCAACAAGGTACTTACCGAAACCGCTGCCGAGGTGCCGAAGGGCTCGACAATACAGATGCTGGGCCAGGTCAAGACCATGGAAAGGGCATTCTCGGGCCTGCTGTTTGGCCTGCTGGGCGCGGTGGTGCTGATCTACCTGCTGATCGTGGTGAATTTCCAGTCGTGGATCGATCCTGCGGTGATTATTTCGGCGCTACCTGCGGCATTGGCCGGCATCGTCTGGATGTTGTTTGCCACCAACACCACCCTGTCGGTACCGGCATTGACCGGAGCCATCATGTGCATGGGTGTGGCCACGGCCAATAGCGTGCTTGTCATTTCCTTTGCACGAGAGCGCCTAGCCGAGCTTGGCGACGCTAGCGCCGCCGCGCTGGAAGCGGGCTTCGTGCGGTTCCGACCGGTACTGATGACAGCGCTGTCGATGATCATCGGCATGTTGCCGATGGCACTGGGCATGGGTGAAGGCGGCGAACAAAACGCACCGCTGGGTCGCGCCGTGATCGGCGGCTTGATTTTCGCCACCGTCGCCACGTTGCTGTTCGTGCCCGTGGTGTTCAGCCTTGTCCACGACCGCAAACAGCGCCCCGCACCATCGCCATTGCCACCATCGCCGACACCGTCGTCGCCACAACCTATTACCGGAGCCATCTATCATGCCAACTAAGCCTCAACAACGTTCCCACAAGCTGCTAGGCGTCGGCCTAGTGGTGCTGGCCGCCGCGCTGGTAACAGCAGGATTGCTTGGCCGTCGCACACAGGCTGGGCAACTAAAAGCGAGTAAGACCGATAACATGCCGATCGTGTCTGTCCAGATGCCGGGCAAGCTGGACGGCGCGCCGCTGCAGTTGCCTGCCCGGGTGGAGCCATGGGCACGCGCCCCTATCTACTCACGCATCAGTGGATATCTCAAGAGCTGGCGTGTCGATATTGGCGGCACTGTCAAGGTGGGTCAGGTACTGGCCGAAGTGGAAACACCCGACCTCGACCAACAATTGCTGCAAGCCAAGGCCGAGCTGGCCACCGCACGCAGCAACCTGACGCTGGCCGGGAGCACGGCTGCCCGGTGGCAAGGGCTTTTGGAAGCGGACGCGGTATCGCGGCAAGAGGCCGATGAAAAGGCCGGCGACCTCGCTGCCAAGCAGTCCGTGGCCAAAGCGCTGCAGGCAAACGTTGAGCGGGTGCAGGCGCTACAGCGCTACACGCGGCTAGTGGCGCCCTTCGACGGCGTGGTCACCGCGCGCAATACCGACGTGGGAGCGTTGATCAATGTTGGCGGTGACGCTGGGCGCGAGCTGTTCGTGGTGTCCGATATCCGCCGCTTGCGTGTGTATGTCAACGTGCCACAGCGCCAAGTGGCCGGCATTGCGGTTGGCAGCAGCGCGCAACTGGTTGTGCCTGAACGTCCGGGCAAGACGTATACCGCCACCGTACAATCGCTGGCAAAAGCGATCAACGCAGCGTCGGGCACCATGCTTGTACAACTAACTGTGCGCAATGACAGCGCGGAATTGCTGCCCGGAGGCTATGCAAGCGTGCGCTTCGGCACGCCGGCATCCGCCGGTGCCCTCAGCGTCACACCAAGCGCAGTGATCATCAATCGACGTGGTACGCAGGTGGCCGTGGTTGGTGCCGGGGACCGGGTCCAGCTTAAACAAGTGACGATCGCACGCGATCTTGGCAACGTGATCGAGCTGGCAAGCGGCATCGCCGGCACCGACCGCGTAATCGGCAATCCCCCAGATGGGATCACCACTGACGACACTGTGCGCATCGCCGGCGAACGTAAGGGTGCTCTGTGAAGCCGCCGCGCCGCTTGCCGCTTTTCCTCCAGCTGGGCGCGATGGTTTGGCCAGCAGGCTTAGCGCTCGCCCTCATAGGCTGTGGCCAAATGCCTGTGACACCGCCGTCCCTGGCGGCGCCAGCCAGCGCCTTTGCAGAAGCGGACGAAAACACGGCCATCGCCGTGCCATTGCAAGACCGCGCCTGGTGGCGTCAGTTCCGGGATGTCGTTCTGGACGGATTACAACAGCAATTGCTCGACAACAGTCCAGACCTTGCTAGCGCACTAGCGCGCTATCAGGGCGCGCGTGCCGCCACAGACATCTTACGTGCAGCGCAGGCACCCACCGTGGGTGCGGCGCTTAACGTCCAACGCGACCGCCAGTCCGACCTGCGGCCTTTACGCGGTGCCACATCGCCAAGCATCTACAACAGCGCGACCTTGGGCATTGAGTTCGATTACGAGATCGACCTGTGGGGACGCGTACGGCAGCAGGTGAGCGCGGGTGAGGCGCTCGAACGCGCTGCCAGTGCCGATCTAGACGCCGCGCGGTTGTCGCTACAGACGCGACTGGCCGATACATTCTTTGCAGTCCGCGGTATAGATGCCGAAATTGCCGTGTTGCGGGACACGGAAAAGGCGTACCAACGCGAGGAGGACCTGATTGCCCGTAGGCACGCTGGCGGCGTCGCCTCGGGACTGGATCGGGCTCGAGCCGAAAGCCAACTGGAAACGAGCCGTTCTCAGCTGCAGCAACTGGTCGCGCAACGCTCCGTGCTGTCGCATGCTATGGCGGCGCTGGTGGGAGCCAATGCGTCCACTTTCCAGTTGACGGTCGACCTGACATCCGGTGTCACCCCGCAAGTGCCGGCTGGCGTGCCGTCGCAATTGCTGGTACGACGGCCCGACATTGCCGCGGCGCGACTAAGGGTAGCGGCCGCCGGACACAGGGTTGGTATCGCGCGTACAGCCTTCTTTCCGTCACTCACGCTGGGTGCCACAGGCGGCTTCCAGACCAGCGACTTGAGCAGGTTTGCCAGCATGCCTAATCTTTATTGGGCGTTGGGTCCGGCGCTGGCGATGACCGTTTTCGATGGCGGAAAACGTAACGCGCAGATCGCCGGCGAGGAGGCAGCTTTGGGCGAGGCTGGCCAACGTTACCGTGGCGCGGTGCTGGCGGCTTTCCAGCAGGTGGAAGACCAGCTTGCTCTTTTGAAACGCTACGGCCAAGCCGCCCAATCCGACGCGCTGGCGGCCAGGGCTGCGCAGCGTGCGCTGACACTGGCAGATCAACGTTACCAACAAGGTGCGGCCAACTATCTGGAGGTCATCACCGCGCAAACGGCCTATCTGCAGGCCCGTCGCAGCGAAGTGACGATGACCGCCCGCCAGCGACAGGCGGCGGTGCAGCTGGTAGGCGCCTTGGGGGGCGGGTGGAGCGAACCCGGATGAGCGTGAAACGCTAGCCGCGATCACCCTCATGGTAGAGTAACCGCTACCGCTACTTCTCATCGCACCGTCTGGTCAATCACAACATGGCGCTAACCAACTTCAATGACATCCTTGCGTTCATCGCTGTCGCGCGCGAAGGCAGCTTCACGCGCGCCGCAGCCAAGCTCGGTGTATCGCAATCCGCACTGAGCCAGACCGTGCGCAGCCTTGAGCAGCGCCTTGGGATACCGCTGTTGGTCCGCACAACGCGCAGCGTCTCTCCCACCGAAGCGGGGCGGCAAATCATGACAACCGTCGCCCCGCGCTGCGAGGAAATCGAGGCCGAACTGGCAGCACTCAGCGAACGTCGTCTGTTGCCAGCCGGCACGATTCGGGTAAGCGCCGGTGAGCACGCCGCGCTGAGTGTGTTGCAGCCGGCATTGAACAAGCTGCTGCCAACTTATCCAGACATCCATGTGGAAATCCACGCGGAGAACCGCATGGCGGACATCGTTGCCGAGCGTTTCGACGCAGGGGTGCGCCTAGGCGACCAAGTGGACAAGGACATGATCGCGGTGCGTATCGGTCCCGACTTGCGCTGGGCCGTGGTGGGCTCGCCCGCGTATTTTGCGCGCCATCCAGCGCCGCAAAGCCCAGCCGACCTGACTCGCCATAATTGCATCAACATGCGCTTGCCCACGCACGGCTCGATCTTTACCTGGGAATTTGCAAAGGATGGTCGTGAAGTGAAGGTCAAGGTAGATGGACAAATGGTGGTCAACAACCTGGCCATGCGTGTCCTGTCCGCCCTTGATGGCCTGGGCTTGGCGTATGTGCCGGAAGATCAGGTCGCCGCGCACCTGGCTTCCGGACGGTTGGTGCGGGCGCTCGATGATTGGTGCCCGGCCTATCCGGGCTACCGGCTCTACTATCCAAGCCGACGCCATCCCTCGGCCGCTTTCGCCTTGTTTCTTGAGGCCGTACGGTACCAATCGGCCTGAGGCGCCAAGCTCGCCTCCCGCTTGTTGGGATAAAGGTCTTGCCACCTGGACTAGCGCGGGACCGGCCTCCCCAGCCACTGCAACACCTCGGTGGTGGTGCGCCGCTCCTGGTCCGCCTCCATCACCAGCGGCGGTTTCAGCACAGCCCCTTTAGCGCATTTGGCCAGGTCGGCCGCGCTTTTCCCCACACCGTAGCCGCCGTGGGTGATGAACGGCACCACGATCTTGCCCTGCAGGTGGATCTGCGAGAGGAAGCTGCGCACCGGCGGCGGCAATGTTTCGCCCCAGACTGGAAAACCGAGGTACACCTTATCGTACTGCGCCGTATTGGGCGGCCCGTCGCACAGCGCCGGCAGGTAGCCCTTGTCGCGCTCCTGGCGGGCCTGCTCCACCGTGTCGAAATAGTCGTCGGGATAGGCCCGCCCGGTGCGGATCTCGTACAGGTCCGAAGGCTCGGCACGGTGGATCACACCCGCCAGCACCCGTGTGTTGCCCGAGCGCGATAGGAACGCCACCAGCGTGCGCGGCCGACTTTTGGCGGTCGCGCCATCGGCATAGGCAGCGATGGCGGCGACGGCCTCGCCCATAGGCAATGCCGCTATGGCCGTCATCAACATACGGCGCGATGAATTGTCGATGGTCATGTTATCCCCTCAGATATCGAGCTTGCGTTCGCTCATCCATTTGACAATGGCCGGATCGCGGTGCGAGAAGAAGCTGCTGGTGGCCGTCTCCAGCGTGCCGATGCGGGACACGTCTTCGCTGTCGAGCTGAAAATCGAATACATCGAGGTTCTCAGCCATGCGTTCGCGGCGCGTGCTCTTAGCCAATGCGACTACTTGGCGCTGCACCAGCCAGCGCAGGATCACCTGGCCGATGGACTTGCCATGCCGAATAGCTATATCCGCCAGCACCGGATTGTGGAACAGCTTGTTGCGGCCTTCCGCGAACGGGGCCCACGCCTCGGCCTGCACGCCGTTTTCCCGCATGAAGTCCACGCTCTCATGCTGCTGGTGAAAGGGATTGACCTCGATTTGGTTGACCGCAGGAGTCACATCGTTGAAGGCGATCAGGTCCATCAAGCGGTCGGGCTGGAAATTACTGACGCCGATCGCGCGCAGCTTGCCGGCGCGATAGGCCTCTTCCATCGCGCGCCATGAGCCATGCACGTCCCCATACGGTTGGTGGATCAGATACAGGTCGAGGTAATCGAGTTGCAGGCGCTGTAGCGATTTGTCGATGGCGGCCTTGGTGTTGTAGTAGCCGGTGTCCTGCACCCACAGCTTGCTGGTGATGAACAGCTCGTCGCGGGCCACGCCGCTGTGTCGCACGCCCTGCCCCACCGCCGCTTCGTTCATGTATGACGTGGCGGTATCGAGCAGGCGGTAGCCGGAGTCGATGGCGTCGATCACGCTGCGCTCGCATTCGACCGGATCGGGGATCTGGAACACGCCATAGCCCAGCAGAGGCATCTTAACGCCATTATTGAGGATCACATAATCCATGATTTACTCCTTAATATTTACGTTGGAAAATAAAAGTCATTACCAGCAACAACGCTAGCACCAGCAAGCCGGCGGAACAGGTCAATGCGGTATCTACACGGTGCAGCAACAACGTCGTACCGGTGGCGGCATCCGCTCCATAAGCCGCGACGGCCACTAGCGCCGCAAGCCCCAGCGAATTTCCCAGCTGATGGGCCACGTTCACCACACCCGACGCCGCGCCGGCATCCTGGGCCGGCACGCCCACAATCCCGGCCGCAGTCAATGGGCTCAATGTCAATCCCTGGCCAATGCCGATCAATACCATCGGCAGCGCCACCGACAGCACGTAGTTGTGGCTGGCCGATACCTGACTCAACCACGCCATGCCGACCGCGCAAATCGCAAGGCCGGCGGCCAGCAGACGGCCGTTGCCGAACCGGGCGGTAAAACGCGGCACTTGCAGCGCCACCACAAAATTGACGGTTGTCATAGGCAGGAATGCCAGACCGGTGATCGCCGGCCGGTAACCGAGCACCGTTTGCAGGTACTGGGTGGTAAAAAAGAAAAAACCGATCATAGCGCCCAAAAACAGCACGCGGGCACCATAGGCCGCCGCGCGCGCCGGCACCGCAAACAAGCGTAGCGGCATGATCGGCTGCGCCGCGTAATGTTCGTTGAAGATGAACGCGACCAGCAGCAGTACCCCGCCCGCCACCGCGCCTTGGGTGGTTGAATCGAGCCAGCCAGCGCTGGCCGAGTGGATCAGGCCGTACACCAGCGCGCTCATGCCGGTGGTGGACGTGAGCGCGCCGATGGCGTCGAAGTGGCCGTTGCTGCGCGGGCTCTCGTGGATATAGCGTAGCGCCGCCGAGACCATGGCGATGCCGATCGGCAGGTTGATAAAGAAGCCCACGCGCCACGACAGCCACTCTGCAAGCACTCCGCCTAGCACCAGTCCTACGCTGGCGGCAATTCCCGCCACGGCGCTGTAATACGACACGGCGCGTGTTCGCTCGGCGCCTTCGGCAAACGTGGTTTGCAGCAGCGCCAGCGTGGACGGCGCCAGGATGGCGGCACCAAGCCCCTGCACTGCGCGCGCGCCTACCATCCAGCCCGGAGAGGACGCCATACCGATCACGAGCGAGGCCAGCGTGAACACCGCTAAACCCAGCACCAGCATGCGACGCCGACCCACGATGTCGCCAGCGCGCGCTGCCAGTAACAGGAAGCCGCCAAAAGTGAGCGTGTAAGCGCTTTGGACCCAAGCCAAGCCGTTATCCGTGAAGCCTAGATCGCGATGAATGCTAGGTAAACCGGTGAGCACAATGGACGTGTCGAGCACAATCATCACGTAGCTGACCAGGATGATGGCAAGGATGGCCGTCTTGTGCGGCGTTGCGGAGGATGTAGACATACGAAGATTCTCAGACAGTGACTCAAGGAGACACTGTAGGCTAATCCGATTCGTACGATAAGTAGGCCATATCGGGATGTGCTTATAAGCACAACTCATCAATTATGTTTTTTAATACCTGTACTTAGTACACCCCTGTCAGTACCGCAAGATCTATCCAGGCTTTGCGCCCGCTGCGCGGCCGGTCGGTTTCGATCGCCCAAATCCTTCCTGAACGAATCGGCTGCGCCAAGCAATTACCTGGTTGCGACTGATCTCCAGGCGCCGTGCAATTTCGTGATTACCGGTGCCGTCAACGGCAAGAAGGATGCTGCGCGCCCGCCTCGCGGCACGCGCATCGATTGTCTGCGAACGAACCCTGCACTCCAGTTCGTGGCGTTGTTCATCGCTCAGTTTGATTGGCAGTGCTTCCAGCATCATTCACCTCGGACCGAAAGGAATGATCCAATAAAAGCAATTTGCAAATAGTTCAATTATTTCGCAAGTACTACACTAGCGCGGGCCGGCGCCTTGCGGGTGCTGGCGGTGCTGTTCGCGCTGGCCAGGCTGCCGAAGATCAACGCCCCCGAGGGCGACGCGGCCACCGGAGCGGTGATCGGCTGGAGCGAGGTGTTTCGGCAGCACCACCTAATGCCGGGTACAATCGGCACTTTCCTGTATGTGGGCGGCGAGGTCTGCATCGGCAGCTTCCTGATCAATCTCGTTGGCGAGCCGCAGGTCGCGTCGCTGGCGCCGCCGATGCCGATGCCGATGCCGCCCACTATGTCAGCTATTACTGGGGCGGCGCGATGGTGGGCCGCCTCATCGGTTTCGCGGTGATGCGCACAGTCAGCCCGGGCAAGGCGCTGGCCATCAACTCAGCCGCAGTGGTCGCGCTGGTGGTGACGGCGATCTTCAGCCACGGCGCGCTGGCGATGTGGGCGCTCATTGGGGTGGACCTGTTCAACTCCCTTATGTTCCCGACCATCTTCGGCATGGCGCTCAACCAGCTCGGTCCGATGACGGGCCAAGGTTCCGGCCTGCTATGCATGGCGATCGTGAGCGGCGCGCTGATGCCGCTCACGCAAGGCGCGCTGGCTGACGCGATCGGCCTACAATGCTCATTCTTCATACCGGCCGCCTGCTACACCTTCATCCTGTACTTCGGTCTGCAATACGCCGACATGTATGCGGGCGGCCGGCGGTGACAAAACTTCGGAGATTTTTATAACAGAATCGGCAATACCGGATCTTTCGACCCCATCCCCGGCGATGCGTGGTAGATTCGTTTTTTTCCCAAAAAGGAGACGAAACGATATTAAGAATCTGTTCACCAAAACGGCCTTGCTCGGCGCCCTGTTCGCGCTGAGTTGCGCGGCGTCGGCCGCCAAAGCCGGTCCGCGGAAATCGCTCTTCAACGGCAAGGATCTGGGCGGCTGGAGCACCTACGTCAGCATGCAGCCGACCGCCGAGGGCATGAAGACGCCGACCTCGGTGCGCGGGGTGGACAACGACCAGCGCCGGGTGTTTTCCGTGATCGACGGCATGCTGCGCGTCTCGGGCGAGGAATGGGGTAGCGTCTCCACGCTGGACGAATACGAAAACTTCCACCTGAAATTCGAGTTCAAATGGGGCGTCAAGAAGTGGCCGCCGCACGAGAACGACATGCGCGATAGCGGCCTGCTGTACTATGCGGTCGACGAGGAAGGCGCGCAGGACGGGCACTGGATGCGCAGCCACGAGTTCCAATTGCAGGAAGGTGATTGCGCCGACGACCACAGCCTCGACGGCGTGGCGGTCGAGGCGTATGCCGGCGATGCAAACCAGGGTGACTGGAAGTTCTACCGCTACGGGCCGTCCCTGCCGCTGCGCACCGATATCAAGGCGCGCATCCTGAAGAAGGACAATTCGAAAAGCCCAGCTGCGAGTGGAACACGATGGAAGTGATCGCCGACGGCAAAACGCTGCTCCGCATCGTCAATGGTCACGAGGTGCTGCGCATGACGAACTCGCGCCAACTGGTAAACGGCAAAATGGTCCTTGTGATTACCCACAATTTTTCTTGTTAACTTCGCCCTGTTCTGTTAACTTTTCCACATGGAGATTCCGATGACGATCAAATGACGAAACACGGTGCGCCAAGCGATTTCTCGCGGCATCGCTCGCCGTCATTTGATGGCGAGCAGACATGGATCGACCAGGAGAATTCGGGGAGCCGCCGTATGCTCATAGAGCTGGCAAATCGTGGCGTCACGATCGGGCGCTTCAAGATTCGGCGCTTGATGCGCCAAGCGAGCTTAAAACCGGTCTGGAAGCGTAAATTCGACCACACTACCGGCAGCAAGCACGATCTGCCATCACAGCCAACGTGCTGGCTCGCCGGTCCAATCCGGCAGCGCCGAACATGGCCTATGTCTCGGACATCCGGTGGCCCTGGTGCTACCGGAGCATGTGCGACGCAAGGACACGCCGGTGCCGCCGCACCGGCTCGACAGGCACGACCAACTGAGCCAGGGAGCGAACGACGATGAGCAAGAACAATCTTAAGCAAATGCGCGTCCGCGCTGGAGCTGCGCCTGAACGGGCTGCTCGGACACTGGGACGAAGTGGGCACGGCCGATTGGGTTGCACCACTGATCCAATGGAAGGAGGACGAGCGCCCGCCGCTCGCAGGCGCGCCGCTTGCGCGACGCCCACCTTGGCAAGTTCAGGGCGTTGGCGGACTTTGACTGGACCTGGCCCAAACGCATCGAGCGCGCGGCCATCGAGGAACTGATGTCGTTATCCTTCATGAAGGACGCCAGCAATGTCGTACTCCTCGGCCCCAACGGCGTGGGCAAATCGACGCTGGCCATGAACGTGGCGCATCCGGTCCTGGTGAAGGGGCATACGGTGCTGTTCGCGTCGGCCAGCCAGATGCTTAGCGAGCTGGCCGCTCGACAGCGATTCAACGCTGCGTCGGCGCCTGCGGCGCTATGCCCAGCCTGACATCCTGGCAATTGACGAGGTCGGCTACCTATTCTCTAACCGCCACGCCGACCTGCTGTTCGAGTTGATCAGCCGGCGCTACCAGGGCCATAGCACTGTCGTGACCGCCAACCGCCCCTTCGTGGAGTTCGACTCAACGAAAGAACAAACCCTAAGAATCAACAACCGTTTCGTATTGAGCGCCAGTCCACCTCAATACCCATCGTGACCGTTCGGCAACGGCGCGACTTTCGTCAGCAAGCGTGAGTCACGCGAATATACCGACCAGCTGAGCGCGCTGCTGCTGGACCGGCCCATCGCGCCGATCGCGGCCGACGGCGCCTATATGCGCCTTTACAGCGACACCTACCAAGCCGCCCCTTAAAAATCGTCGCCGCAGTGGCGCAAAGCGCATTTAAACCGCACGTGCTCATACCCGCGCAGTTACCGGCAGATGTCGATCTGGTCGCTCACGTCCTCGCCCAAACACCGCCTAATGACAGGCCAACGCATTGCTCGCATGAACGGCTAGCACAGCTACGCGGTCGGGTCGGCCGGCGCGATCTCGCGCAGACGTCAAGCACGGCCAGCTCGTGACGGACGATGGGGAGACTGCGCGAGGTTATCCAGTGTAGCCGTTCAACGACGCCTCGCGCCTGGTCACGCAGGGGAGGCCGTGTTGGTGAATCCGCTTGGATAAATAGGAATAAGAAGATGCCATTATTCCTATTATTACCCGCCCATTAGACATACCTCAATGGTCATCACTTTTGTATTGATATTCTTGTCCTTAGTCCAACCAGGAGCGACAGAATGGAAATCTCACCCAGCATTCAAAATCGCATCTTCAGCGCCGCCGATGCGTTATACCAAGAGGCCGGTCAGCAGGCGTTTCCCACGGTCGACGCTGTGCGCAAGTTCGCGAAGGTGAACATGAACGACGCGAGCGTCGGCATGAGAGCGTGGCGCCGCTCACAGTCAACGCAAATTGTGCCGATGACCGTGCAGGTGCCGAGCACCCTACAACAATCGAGCGCCGCAGCGCTCGTTACACTTTGGTCCGAAGCAGTTGCACTGGCAAACGAAACGCTGCGTGCCGCCCAGACAGCGTGGGATGTGGAACGGACCGAAGCGGAAGCGCTCCGCGAGCAGATGGCAAGCGCCTACGAGACGCAAGCTACTGAACAGGAGGCGACACAGGTCGAAGTAATACGACTCCGCGCAGAAATTGAACGCATTCGAGTCGATGCCAAGGAAACGCAAAAGCACCGGGACAGTGCTGTCCATGAAACCGACATTGCCAAAACCGCAGCTATGCATGCGGAGGCGCGGATCATTGAAATCGAGAGACGCGCCGACGACCTTCGCACGGGACTTGATCAAGCGCATGCATCGCTGACGTTGACCACCGGAGAATTGAATGCAATGCGCCTCGCTCACAAAGGCGAGATCGCCGATCTGCATGCGAACCTAGCCAGAGAGAGGCAGAGCATGGAGTTACAAGTGACGACGACGCGATCTGAGCTAGCGAAGGCACGAGAGGAAGCGGCAGCACTGCGTGGCAAGCTCGACGGGCTGGCCGAGCAGCAGATGCCTGGGGCACAACGGACTCGCTCACGCAAGAAGCCAGACGGAGAAGCGGTTAACTGAATAACGTGCCGGCAAATCGGTGGGCCGCGCATTAATCAGCCGCAGCAACAAATGCAAACTCCGCCTGTGTAAGCATATCGGAACCATGATTCGAGCCGATCCCCACCTTCTCTCATGGCCTATTGGTAGGTATTAAACGGCCCCGGACTCGCCTGAGTTGGCACATAGCGGCGACTCGTTTTCAGCATTTGCGATGCATGCCGAGCAGGTGCACAGGTGGCGCTGCAAAGTTGCTACCTCACGTCTCAGGTAGCCGACCGTCGCGGCGTTGTTGCGCCTGACGAACTTTGGGAACGCGGAACTCTTCGATAGTGCGACGGACTGCTTCAGCTCCTTGATGTGCTCGCTACCAAATCCCATTTTGCGCAATACATCGTCGCGGTCGTCCTTCAACGCTCGGTCCGCCCTAGCTATCAGACTCTGGGCCTGCCGGATTCTCTGGATCTCGGCTGTCAAACGGACAATCGCCTGATGTATCGCGCATTGCGCTTTCGTTTCCATGATTGATTTCTCCCTAGTTTTCCGCGGCACCGGCAAAAAGACACGCCGGACTATTTCGCGGTCGATTGATACGGCACAAGGTGCTCATGAGAGGCTAAAAATTAACAACACAACAATAAGTTACAACCATACATTGCGATTTAACCAATATCAATAAATTGTTGATTTGCCATTTTCACTTGATGGAAATCACAAAATTGAACAGCGTCCCCTTGCTGTGAAGTGCACTCCTCTTTGACGCCGCTCAATCGCTACGGTAGACGAACCACTAAACTGATTTGTATTAAGGCCGCTCCACAAAATTAAGAGGAAGCCATGCAGACCATCCCGAACCTTCCAGAGCGTGACCCAGACCTACCGGATCCGATGGGTATTCCCCAGCGCGACTTGGAAGCTCTTCTGCTGCACCTGCATCGCACCAATGATGCGGTGGAGCCAGCCGTGCAAGCAGCCAGCGAACGCAAACACATCCAGGCAATCGCCGGCGCGTTGGTCAAACTGAGCTTCCTGGTTCTTATCGGGCTGTTGCTGTCTCTGGCCGGCAATCTCTATTTGGGATGGTGTGCGACTCATCCCGAGCGCGAATACTTCGCGACTGACAACGGCCGCCTCTTTCCGTTGATTCCCCTGTCGCGACCTTACCGCAAGACCGCCGACGTCATCCAATATGCGAAGGACACAATGAATCGTTCGTTCACGCTAGATTTCCTGAACTTTCGCCAGCAACTGGAAGATACGCGTTCCAGCTACACCAAGGCAGGCTTTAAATCTTTTCTTGATTCGCTCAAGGCGTCAGGTGTCCTCGATTCAGTCCGCGAGCGTCGTATGAATATGTCGATCTCATCCAGCACCGGCGTACTGACCAAGGAAGGCGTTGAGGACGGTCACTATGTCTGGTTTGTGGAACTACCCATCGAGGTCAAGCTTGCGGGCCAGACATCCGAGCTTCCTGTCCAGCGCTTCCTAGCGACGGTTCGCATTGAGCGCGTATCGACTCTCGACTCCATCGAGGGAATCGGCGTTGGTCAGATTATCACCAAACCGCTCTGATTGGAGACTTCATGAAAAGCCAATTACTGTTTTTCCTGAGCTTCGCCACCGGTGTAGCAGCGGCACAGGCGCCAGCTAACTGGCCATCCGCGCCAACTCCAGCGTCGCCGGTGCCCGCTCAGCCGCGTACGCAAGAGACTCCTGCGACGGCGCAATGGGTTCGTGCGACACAGGACAGCGGGTTTCCAGCGCCGCCGCAAGCACAACAGGCGCAGTCGACCCAGCAGTCGGGTTTGGCGCCGGCCAGCTACAACGGCGGCCAGCAAGCGCCGGCGTCACAGAACGGCGTTGCACCGCTGCCCCCTTTGACTCCGCCGACCAATCTTAGCCAGGCCGAATCTCTTGTCACGCCCTTTACCCCATCCGAAATCATCCAGTTGCGCAAGCAACTGGAACAAACTCGTCAGGCAAAAGCGTTCAAACCTGTTCGCGCGGTTCCCCACATAGGCAGCATCTCGCTTGATTTGTCGCCAGGCGGAGCGCTTCCAATTGTGCGCACGATGCCTGGAGAAGTCTCGACGCTGTTGTTTGTGGATGCAACCGGCGCCCCATGGCCTCTCGCGGCTGCACCGCGCGTTTCCGATAACCGGTCCTTCGATCCAGAATGGCTTAAAGGGACCGCGACCGTCGTAATCTCAGCCCTGTCCGCTTACGAGGACGGCAATTTGGTCGTGATGCTTCAAGGCTTCGCCACGCCGATCGTTATTAAGTTGGTCAGCGGAGAACCAGACTCGAAGACAAAGAGCCGCACCGTTGACTATCGGCTCGACCTGCGTGTGCCTGGGCGCGGGCCCAACGCGCAAGCGCCGCTGGTCGGCCCCGACAAGATCGCGCTGTATGACACCACCATGCAGCAGTTCCTCGACGGATTGCCGCCAAAGGAAGCCAAACTGTTGACACCGCAAGGAGAAATACCGGCCCGAACCCGCGTATGGCAGTTCGAAGGCACGTTGTATGTTCGGACGACGCACGACATCCAGACAGCCTTCGACCAGACCATCGCGTCGGGTGACGGGACGCGCGTCTACCGGCTATCGCCCACGCCCTTTATCACGCTCTCCGACCTCGGACGGTCGGTCACGTTCCAACTGGACATCGACTAGGAGTGCCCGATGAGTACCATACAGGCCGACATCGGTCGACAAAGCAAAGTTCTCTTGGTCGGCGCCGCTGTTGCGCTGCTCGCGATCGGCTATATATTCGCGACCTATCGGGAAGCTGCCGCTGCCAAACAATCGAGCGCTGTGGCGATCCAGCAAAGCCATGGCACCCCGGCAGCGGAAAGCGAGCACTACAGCGATGTCCTGAATCACTACAATAAAAAAAACGCCGTAACTGCGGAGGAAAAGGGGGACACCTACCTTTCCGTAATGTCCTCACGCAGCAGCGCTGTTCCAGAGCACGGAGCGTCGGCGGCACAGCGGACGCAGAACCAGTTGCCGACGGCACAGCCGACACCACCAGCCTCTTCCCCGCAACAGGTTGCGGCACGCGCGCCGCAGGTCGACCAGAAACACCGTGAACTCATCAACAATCAAGCCCAGGCGCTAATGGTAAATTGGACCGCGACATCGCACACGGACGGTCGTGTCGGCGATGCCGGCGAAGCCACGCGCCCGGTGGTGGCCGCACAGAACACTGGCGGAGCGCGCACGCCTGCTGGCGTCGCCATACCACAGAAGCTGGTCGACGACTTCGTGCCAATCCCCGCGATACTGGAAACGGAGATCGACACCGATGAAAACTCCATCATCTCGGCCTTCATCCCCAGCGGCGACTACGAGGGCGCCACGGTGTTTGCTATGGGTTACAAGAGGATCAACAATACCGTGGACATGACGTTCACTTCCATGAAATGGAAGGGTCACACATACAAGATCAACGCGAAGGCCCTCGACAAGGATTCGCTGCGCAGCGCGCTGTCGGGTGACGTCAACCATCGTTACTTTTCCCGCATCATCATTCCCGCATTGGCCTTGGGGCTAGGTCGTGCCGGACAACTATTTGAACAGGCTGACACGCAAACGGTCGTGACACCCTTCGGCACGGTTGTACGGTCTCAGAATGGCCCGCCAAGCGGCAAGGCGGTCGTGGGCACGATCCTCGGCGGGGCGGCCCAGCAAGCCGGCCAGGTGCTTACCCAAGAAGCCGCGCAGACTCCTACAAAACAGATAATCGTCGCCCGTAAAGAGACCATTGGAATTATGTTCTTGGAACCCGTATTCAGCTCCTCCGAAGCAACTGGACAGGCCGCAGATACTCTCGCGTCGCCAAACAAGTCACCCTAAGCAATCTCCATTTGAAAGCGAGATTCGTCATGACCACCAATTCGCAACCTCATGCGTCCCCTCAACTGACGCCCGACATCTTCGACATGGAGGGCATCGTGAGGACCGAAGCAGTTGACAAGCAAGCAGGCAGCCTGCCGAACGAGCCATCGCTGTCTCAGCCTCGCCTATCGGAACTCGCTAAAAGAGCCAAGCCGATACATTTCGGCCTAGCCGCCACGGCCGCCGCCATGGTTTGGATTGGATGGCCCTACGTGTTTTCAGAGGGTGCCACTACAACACAATCTGCATCCCGCCTAATGTTGTCCGCAACTCCTGACGCCCTCCCGTCCATCTCCTCGCCCGTGCCGTCGATTGTCCCGACGCCAGCAGAACCAGCGGCACTGCCGATGCAACAGAAATCGGTCGACGATTATCCCCCATCGCCCCCATTCGCCCGGCCACTGCCTCCCGAGCCGCCGGCAACAAAGCCCCGATCCAAATCGTTGCCACGCCGCGCTCATACAGTTTCCCAGCGCGCCCAACTCACGGCGGCAACCATCGGGCCTGCAACCACAAAATTCTCGCTCAATACCGTCTACACAGGGCAGGCCTGGATACAGGATGAAGAGCGCACCTATGTCGTCCAAGCCGGCGATACGGTCAAGGGAATCGCGATCGTCAGCATCGACGCGCGTGAGCGTCGCGTCATGACATCTCAAGGCGTCATTCGCTAAGGGTGAATCATGGATCTCGCCGACATGATTATCACGTTCGCAAAGGACTTCCCGGAAGCCATGTGGAAATTCCTTTGGGTGCTTGGCGCGCTTGTAGGAACAGTATACGTCGGCACCGCACTATTGCGGATGGCACGGGCCTCTCGCTTGCCGGGTCAAAGTCCGGTGACGGCCGGGGATATTTTACCGATCATCATCATTGCGGGCCTGATGTTGAACCTATCCATCTTCATTAACAAGGCCTGGAATTCCCTTGCCGCGGGAACGATCACTTACGGCCCGGTAGCTTACGCCACGCCGACCGATTTCGGAAAATTTGCCGATGCAATCAACGCCGCCCTGTCGATCGCCAGTGTCGCCGGCGGCTTCTATTTCTTCAGGGGACTCCTCCTCCTCAAGAAAGCGTCAGTGGAAGGCCAGTCCTCCCAAGGCGCGGACGATGTTGTCTGGCGCGCGCTGACCCATATGACAGGCGGCGTGCTCATTGTGCAGATCGCCGAGACCATTGAACGGTTTCGGCAATCTTTTCACTTGTTTTGGTAACCATGGAGGAACTGAAAATGAAGGCGCAAATAAATTCGGTATGGGATTGGATTGGCATGCGCTGCTACTCCGCTCATCTCGCGCTGCTGGCGAAAGCAGGTACATACGCCCACACTCCCCGCCAGCGCAACCTGATGTTAGCCAGTGCGGTGATCACGGGCTGCGGCCTGTTACTGGCGACATCCGCGCACGCCGCCCCTGGCGACGGTATCGCCGGCATGGTAGATACCGCTGCAACCCAAGGGACCTCGATCAAAGAAAGCCTCGGCAAGTTGTTCGCCGCCGCCGGCTTCGCCGTGTCCGGGACTGGCGGCTACAACTGGTGGCGCAAGGGTAAGGAGGGCGAGCAAAGCCACATAAAGGGAAGCCAGATCTTCATTCCTATTCTCGCCGGGGCTGCGCTCGGCGCAACGGGATTCATGATGATCAAAGCCGGTGAAACGGTCGGCGTGTCGGCTACTGATCATGGTGTCGTACCGAACTAATACACACTTGCTAGGAGGGGGTGGGTGCTAACCTGCCCCAGCAACACCATGAAGAACCTATCTGACAACTTGGACAGCACTCGCCAGGTGGCCGAAACGGTTAGCGACGTTCTTGGCGCCAATTTCGAGCTACCGCCTTTGCCGTCTCTGACGTTTTCAACCAAGAGCCGCGTTTGGGGTGATCGATCGGGTAATGCATGCGAACCCACGACAACAACGTTCACTACGCCAGAATTGAAGCAATCGGTCCTCGCAAGGGATAACTATCGCTGCTACTTCTGCGGCGTCCCTTCGCGCGCTAACGAAGTGCACAATCTCAACGACAACCACAACGATGTGCGGATGGAAAATCTGCGCACCGTCGATTTCCTTTGCCACAGATGGCAACATCTGGGCGAACTGGGTACAGGAGACGCGGCCATAGTATATCTACCCGGTCTGAGCCCGCAGGACATAAATCATCTGCAGCGCACCATCATGGTCGCGCTGCAATCGGACGACGCCGACGTCCGCAACGATGCCACGAAACTACTCAACTGGCTTGCCTCTCATCGCGACTATGCAGAACGCGCCTGGGGGACATACGATCCCGCCGTATTCTCCGATGCGTTAATCCGCCAGCCCGCGAATGAACGCGACTTTCGCGAAATCGTCTTCGATGGCCTTGGCGTCGCCTTAAACCCGCGCCTGTGCATCGGCGCTGCAACCAGTTGGATGAGCGATGCCTACTCCCGCTATCCCGCCAGCGGCTGGGCGAGCGTCTACCACGGCATCATGAACGCGCCACTGTGAGGATTTCACAATGAGTTTTCTAGAAAACACGGTGGGAGCGGTAGAAGACGTACTCGCCTACTTTGCCAAGTACATGATCGGCCGGGACTTGGCGGGTTACTGCGAACTGGCGACCGCAATCGGACTGACGACCGATGATATAAAGCGCCATCCCAACTGGAAAGACCCCTATACGCTGGTATCCAACAGCAACGGTCTGCTGTCCGTATTCGATGTGCAGGGGACTTACCAAATTGTCTCAGAAGATGAATTCTCCGCGATGATCGAGAATCTACGTGTCAAACAAAACGGCTACATGCGTCGACATGGCCATTCCCTGACGTTCGCATTTGAGCGCGATCCGGAACGGGCGCTAGACGAATTAATGCGCCTCGCCGAGCCGCAGATCAGCGCCGCCCGCCGCCTAGGCATCACCTCCGAGGATATTATTCTTGATCGCGTCATGCGCAACGCGCCGTTGGTTGCATGGGAACAGAATTTACTTGTCGTGTACACACACATGCACGTCATGAACAAGGACGAGATCAAGCGCGAGCTGAACAAGCGGGCCAATGAAGCGAGGGAACATAAACTGCCGCGTATCGAATACGGTCAAAATCCAGCCTCGATCCTGATGGCGCTCAAGTATCGGCACGACACGATGATCGACCGGGTCAAAAGCGACCTCGAACGATGCGGCGCCAACGGACGCCCTGGCGTGATGCTCAGTCAGATGACTGCGCACGAGGCCATCAAAGCGGTACGCATAATGGTCAACCGCGAGCGGACTTCGCAAAAATACCGTCCAGTTCTTCCGGGTGACAAATTCTCCGCGCACGGACGCGAAGACAAACATGATGCGTCCGACCTCGTCCCTCCACGAATCGGCTACCAGATCTGCACGAACGATCTCATCACCAAGGGCGAGTTGATCAAGACAGATGAACTTTGGCATGGCAATCTTTCGATGGAGCTTGGCCCACAGGATCCCCTCCCCTTCAAATCCCTGCTAGAGACCGTGGATCGGGAAATCGCTTGGCGGATCCGCTACGACCTGAGCCCTGGTGGTCTGAACGAACTTCGTGCACGCCAAGTGCTGGTGGCGTTTGTGGGCCTGCTGCCCAGCAATCAGCAGATCCGCCAATCCTTTGTCGACCTAACCGAACGCAGCAAGGAGGATCCGATCTGCTCGTTTAAGGTGACCGTGTCCACGTGGTCTCGCGACGAAACTGAGACCCGCCGCCGGCTGGCGGTCCTTGAAAAGGCAATTCAGGCATGGGGGAACTGTCAAGCCACGTCGGTGCACGGCGATCCGATCGCCGCGTGGGCATCAACGATTCCCGCGTTCACCACCAAGAACGTCGCCAACCGACTGGTACCTCCGCTTCCAGACGCCTTGACGATGTTGCCGCTGCAGCGTCCGGCGACGCCATGGGGTCGCCATGGCAATCTGCCCGTGCGCACGCCCGATGGCAAGATCTATCCGATTCAGCTTGGCAACCGTTTGCAGGATACATGGATCGAATTGCTCACCGGGACGCCAGGCTCAGGAAAATCCGGTCTGCTCAATTCCATGAGCAACGCCGCCATCCATAACGCCGGCAACGTCCGCCTGCCCCTGATGACCAATGTCGAGGTCGGACCGTCGTCGTCCGGCACAATCCAGCAGCTTCAGGATTCGCTGCCCCAGCACCGAAAATCAGAAGCGGCCTACCTGCGCCTTCAGAACTCCGCGGACTTCGCCGTCAACCCATTCGACACCCAGCTCGGCGCACGCAAGCCGACCTTGCGCGAAAAGGAGTTCCTGGTCGACTTCCTGACCCTGCTATGCACCGATCCCGAGAAACGCCAAGCGCCATCCGATTGCGCCCGCGTGGCCGAGATGCTTATCGCCATCGCATACAAGACCCGTGCCGGCAAAGGTGCCAATCTGTACGAACCGCATGTGATCACTGAAATCGATCAGATGCTCGACGCAACCGGCTTGCGCAACGCGCATGACGAGGCATGGTGGTCGGACGCGACCTGGTACGAAGTCACGGACATGCTATTTGCCGCTGGCCACATCAAGGAGGCATCGATAGCACAGCGCCAGGCAGTTCCAGTGCTTTCCGATTTTGTGGCATTCCTTCACGACGAATCGATCAAGCACCTGTTCGGCGATGCGAAAATCAACGGCAACGGGGAGCTCGTACTTATCTACATGTACCGCTGTTTGACTGTCGCCGGCAACAGTTACGCCATGTTCAGTGGGCGGACCCGTTTCGAAATGGACAGCCAGACACGTGTCCTGTCGATTGACCTGAACGACGTGATCGGTAGCCGCAGCCCCGAGGGATGCCTGAGGACGGCCATCATGTACATGTTCGCGCGCCAGCTCGCCGCCAAGAACTATTTCCTGCGCGACGAGGTACTGCTGCCGGTGATTCCGGACCTCTACCGCGAATATCACCTTAAACGCATAGCGGACGTGCAGGACGAGATCAAGATCATGTCCTACGACGAGACCCACAACGCGAACGGACAGGCGGCCTTGGTCGGCATGTGGATCAAGGACGGCCGCGAGGGTCGAAAATGGGGAATCCGCATAGTGCTGTCGTCGCAATACCTATCCGACCATCCCGACGAGTTGCTTAATGCCGCTACTTCGGTCTATGTCATGCGAGGGGGGAACAAGGCAGATGAGGACATCTTGCGCGAGCGCTTCCAGGTTTCCGAAGAAGCGATCCGGCAACTACAGCTTGAATGCCGGGGGCCGGGGCCGGACGGCGTAAATTTCCTTGCACTCTTCAAGACCAAGGTGGGATTCATCGTGCAGTTGCTGACAAATACCGTCGGGCCGATCGAGCTATGGGCATATTCAACCACCCTTGAAGACGTCGCCCTGCGTACGCGCCTCTATAAGCGCATCGGCCCATACGCCGCCCGCAAGCTGCTGGCACAGCATTTCCCGCTAGGCACCGCGATGGAAACGATCGAGAAAATGCGCGCTGATTCTATTGCTCTTGACAATACCAGCGTGGTGGAACGACTCGCCGACAAGCTCATGCTGGCACATGCCAAACAACAGCAAAAACAATGGGAGCTCCTATGAACGGAATTAGATTAAAAGCCAGCGCCGTAGCGCTCCTTGTCGTGGGAATGTTCGAGGCCGCACCGGCGTCGGCGACCGGCTTTCCCGTGCTCGACGCAGCCGTGCTGGCCGCCGTCAACCTGGTCAATGCATCGGTGGTCTCGCTCAATTCCAGCATGAACCTGCTGCTCAACAACATCGGGCAAGCGATTAACCAGAACGGCCAAAAGGTCGCAAGCACAATCGAAGCGACCTCCAAGGTCGAGCGCGAATTCGCCATTGCCCACGAAACCAGCCGCAGGTTCGAGGACGCCCGCCAGCGCTACGATATTCCGGCCAGCATTTGTGCCGAGTCCGGTTCTGGATCAGCGACCCAAATCTCTGATTTCGCCCGTACGGCCAAAAGCGCGATTCGAGCTGGTGGCGGGGCCGCAGTGACCAACGCCAGCGTCGCCCAGGCGCTGAATACACCACCTGTCACGCAGGGAATTGACGCCGCGCGCGCGGCAAGGATCCACTCGAAGTATTGCGACTATGACGACCACGCGGCCTATGGCGGCTCGCAGAGCTGCCCCGCCGTCGCCACCAACATGCCCGGGGCGGACAAGCGCTTTGACAGCATCCTGATAGGCGCCGGTCCGAACGAAAAAAATCCTGACCTTACATTCAACCAAGATCAGACCGACGCCGCGCGCATGTATGTCCAAAATACGGTGCGCCGCTCGATAGGTCCGCAGTTGCGCAAGGCGGAGGCGGACACGATGGCCGGCACTCAGTACATAGGCCTGATGAATCAATACAACGCCATTCAGTCGGCCGCCGCCGACCCGCAGGAGCAGCGCATCGCGGACAGCCAGCCAAACCCGGTGACAAAGGCGCTCCTCAAGGAGGCACTCTTGGCCGCTTCGGCCAACGCCTATTTCAGCCTGGTCGCGTCCACCCAGGCGAAGGCTACGGGAACCATGTCGACCCGCGAATTTGAATCGTTCGAGGTAGGCAGGCGCTACGCCAACCTGGCCTACCAGACCGACCTGCAGGGCATGAGCGGCGATAACCTGTTGCGGGAGCAAATTCGCGTCGCGGCGCTGAGCAACTGGCTGCTCCTGTCACTAAAGCACGAAGTTCAAAAAGGCAACATGATCAACGGGATGATTCTGTCGAGCTCCGCCCGACAGGAATTCGAATCGATCCTGGCCCAGAAATACCGTTCCATTCCCGGTCACACAGGAGGCTAGATCATGGGCCTCAGACAGATCGGCAGAAGCATGGGTCGGCTTACGCTTCACCTTCTCTGGCCATGGCCCGCGATACGGGGGAGTGTTCGACAACTGAATGCGCAAAAGCAGCAGCACAAGGAAAACATTCTGTACATTAGGGAGCTGGCGCGCGGAGACAAAATCAACGCATCCGTGGGGCCGCCTTCGTTGCGATCGTTCGACGAAATGATGAGAAACCGGCCGGCCGACGCACCCAGCATCGTCGCCCTGGAAAAACGATTCCTGCGGCAGAAGCGCTTGGCGATAGGAACCTGCGCAGCGTTCATCATCATGGCCGGCTACGCGATCGCAAAGGGCAACCTGCTCGGCATAGCAACCCTGCTTTCGTGCCTGCCGCTCTTTTTCATGGCCAGCCTGTCCGCGCAGCTACGGCTATGGCAATTGCGTATGCGGCGCCTCTCGAAAGAGGAGCATGGTGGGCTGCGGGATTTTATGCGAGAGATCGACGGCTGGTACTGGCAGGTCCTCGACCCGGAGTTAGGATTCAAGCGGGGAGACGAATCATGAAAACACGATCGAGGATATTTAAACTACCCGGACTCATCGCGATACTCACATTGGCCGCGCTGCCTGCCTTGGCCGCCGATGGAACGACACTTGGCACGATAAGCGATGCCGCCAAGCGGTCCGGCGACAAGAGCCGCCAGGCGCTCGTCTCGATCTTCGGTGACGTAGTCAATAACCCGCTCGCCAGCGGCGGCACGGGAGGCGGCGACACTATCCTCGCCGTGCTGTTCCAGACGACAAATGGCGCGCTTCTGGTCATCGGAGCCATGTTCGCGTGCTACATTTGGTTCCGCAACCTGACCAAGATCGCGCATGACGGCACCATCTATGAACGCTCGAACCACACACTATGGGGCCCTGTCCGCCTGGTATGGGGCTTGGCGTCGCTTGTACCGACGGCGAACGGCTGGGCCCTCTCGCAGCTGCTAATGCTGTGGGCGGCATCACTGTTGGGCGTAGGGATCGCGAACCTGGGCACCGATGGCGCGATCGCCGCCTTTGGCGATGGAACGGGCATGATCGTCCAGCCCGCGATGCCCAGTACCGTGACTCTCGCCCGAACGGTCTTCGAGCAAAACCTATGCATGCATTCCATCAACGCCGGTCTTGCGATGGCGGGCAGCGCCGGCGGTTTCGATTTTCCCGATGAGTTCGTCCAGCAATTCGGAACCGCCAATGGTTTTATCCTGAAACGCCCAAATGGCGCGAAGGTATGTGGCGGCGCAATGATCGACCAATCCAAGTTATCGCCAGTCCCAGCGTCGACCAGTTGGCTGGGAGGCACCATCGACACGAGCACAGTCTACAATGCACACCTGACCGCGCTCATGTCCCTGCAAGGAACGATCCTGAAGGATTCACTGGACTTTACCAACGCCGTGCTAAAACAAATGAATGGCGACATCGTCACCATACCAGACGCGAACCTTTCCATTGATCGAGCCGCCAGAGAGTACGAAAAGTACGTGAACAAGGAAGCCGGCACACGCGCGGGCGACATCGGTTTACTGGCAAGCAATCTAAGCGACAAGATCAAGGATGGCGGCTGGTGGACTCTGGGCGCTTGGTATCAGACCTTCGCTCACGCGAACAGCAAATTATCCAACGCCGTGGCCGGGAAAGCACAAACATTCGGCGAGGGCTTCGCCGGCGACCAGGGCATCGCCAGCGTCCGCGACGCGATCATGCGCGCCTACAAGACTCAGCAAGCGACGTCCCCTGATTCGTTTGCGATGGGGCAGTCTGTGGGCACGGCGAGCACGGATACGAACAAGCTCCTCGGCTCGATGTTCTCCAACTCAGGCCAGAAAATCGTCTCTTACATGACCAGCATGGATCTCAGTGCGGTCGGTGGAGGTACAACAAACCCCTTGATCAAGATGAAGAACCTGGGCGACTATACGTTAGCCACAGCCGAGACCGCGACAGTCGGATATGTTGCACTTCACGGGGTCGCCTCGGTCGCAACGGGCATTAGTGCCCCAGCCTTGGTTCTGAACGCTGTTACCGGAGCAGGTAATCTTGCGAAAGGAACGATTGAGGGACTCAGCCCGTTTTTTTTGATGATTGTGATCCCGATGTACCTAATCGGCGCGGGGCTTTCGATCTACCTCCCGCTTGTTCCATTCATCGTGTGGTTCGGCGCAATCATCAACTGGCTCGTCGTCGTCCTGGAAGCGATCATTGCCGCCCCGCTCTGGGCGATGACCCACCTCGACGGCGAGGGCGAAGGCATGGGTGCACGATCGGCGCATGGTTACATCTTCGTGCTAAATGTCATAGTGCGTCCCTTCCTCATGGTGGTAGGCTTCTTTGGCGGAGGAGCTTGCATGGTGGTGGGAGGCACTTTCCTGAACCAAATTTATGGAATCGCAGTTGCCAACGTCCAGTTCGACTCCGTAACCGGTCTCGTCAGCATGCTTGGTTTCCTGTACGTCTATTTCTCGGTCAGCCTTACCTTAATCCATAGCTGCTTCAACCTGGTTCTTATCGTTCCAGACCAAGTAATCAATTGGGTCGGAGGAACAGCCTCGTCATCGCTTGGTCGCGATGCCGGCGAGGCGGTCAAGAACTACGTAAATGTTCTTTCCCACAAGCTGGAGCATTTACGGCGAGGCCAAGGAGCAGACAAAGGAAAAACCGAGAGACCAGGCTCAGGAATAAAAAAATGAACGGAGGATATCATGCGAAACGTTGTACACAACATCGTCCAGGTCTTCGGAATGCTGTATTTCTTGGCCGCGTTGATCTTTGTTCCGGTCCTCGTCTACGTACTCTGGGAAGTGGCTGTAGACACGCGCATCGATAAAATGGTTGGTGTTTCCATTGCGGCAAAAATCGTGTTTGGATTACTCAGCGGTTATCTCCTGCTTAAGGTCTGGGTGGAGAAGAGCCGCATCGCGTTGTCATCCAAAATTAGGGCCGTCGCGCCGAAGGGATTCGCTCCTCGCTTTGAACTTCATGGCTGTGGCACAACCGAATATCTTGGAATGGCACCCGCAGACAACGTTATGGTTATCGTCGATATGAAGACCGGCATTGCCAGATGCGAATCGATGGAATTCTATCAGGGCTGGTATATCGAGGAAGGCCACAACTTCACATTTTTGACAATTCGGTTCAATAGCTTCGATTTTCCTTCAATCAAATTCCAGATTCCTCGTAAAAAGAAGGATGAGATCATCGCCAAGCTAAATTACGCGATGCAATTCTAGTGAATTGAGTCGCCTTGGGAGGGAGCCATGCATGAAACAGCGGTTCGGCACTGGACGAAGATTTTAGAAATCATGGCGGCCCGGAACAGGACTAGCCTTGGTGAACATGCGTACATCGCGTTGATGGCCACACTAGAAAACGGCAGCGATCCGCGTGCCTTGCGGAAGCTCGCAATTGACACTGCGACGGCACTTGGCAGGATCGACGGCCGGCTGTTGTCTCAACCCGGCGATGCATCATCGAATCAGGCCCAGCAGGAACAATCGCCGACAACCAAACCGGCCGCTTCAGCAACGGCTGCGGATACGAGAATACAGTCCGGGGCTAGAGCGTCGCGTGTGCGGGCGCGGCGCTTCCCGCCCCCGCCCTGACGCAGATCCCCATTACGTCGATGCCATTGGATTCTTTACGGTCACCACGCCATCATGAACAGAGGATTTTATGCCCCATAGAACGATTGCTGGCGCAGACGACGTGCGCATCCTCGGGATAGACCAGATCGAGATCAACAGACAACCACATCTGAAAGTCCGGGGCCTGATCTTCCATAACGCGTTGGCCGTTGGCGCCATCGAGTCCATCAAAGAAGGAAACGCCCCACGATTGCTTGTCAATATGGTCCCGGCACGCGACGGCCTGAGCGGAGCCTTTGAAGTCGACATTGCCATTTCTGGCGATCTGGAACTCGTCCTCTTCGGCCCGCTCGGCACCCCGATCTAGCGACGCGACTAAACCTCACGCATCCGCATCCGTTTGCGAAAAAACAAATACCCTTGGCGCGCCTACCCTATTCTACATACAGGCCTATATGCAAAACAAGGAAATCTAACGCGAGGTTCGCAAATGCCCGACGCCCCTGCACCGCTCCAGCCGAACGACACGAATACCCTGAAAATCGAGCCGCCACCGAATGTCCAGCCAACCCCGGCGCCAGACACCGTGCGGAGCAGTCAGCTGGAACGTGCATCGCGCGCCTACGCCGATATCCTGCTTATGCTTGCACCCGGACCCGATGTCGCTGCGGATCTGATGCGAGAACAGTTCACCGAACAGGCATCGAATCCAGAACGCTACCATCGGATCTCGGAGGTCGAAAACAGCAAGGGGTTACGAATTGGCGACAACGTAATCCGCCCCGAAAATCCGGAACGCATATACACCGTTACCAGTATTTGCGAGCGGAAGCTTGGGGCTGAACGGCGCATCAAGGTCCACACTATCGCAAGGGACACCTACGGAGGCTGGGTCGCCTTGGAAGCCGTGCAGAAGGTACCCGCAAGCCAGCCAGAACTGGCTTCGCTTCCATCGAGTGCAACATATCGATCGCAAACACAGAAACGCGTTGCGAAGGCGATGGATGCACGGCGTACAAATACTACAAGGGGAACGTCGGAACAGGACGACTTTCAAACGCATAAAAACCGCATGGTGGTGGCTGCCGCAGTCAAATGGGGATTTGAACCAGCGTCACTATCGCCGAACCAGGATGGTTGGATCACTCCGCGCTTTGCGCATATCGAATTCGCGGTCAATCTGACAGTCGCTGACGCCCATATCGAAATCACAGTCGCGCAGGCGCCGAACGGCAAATGGGCAGGCGCCGCTGCTTATACCGAAAGGCATGCGAGCTACATGTGCCGCCCTTTCCCAAACGGAAGCTACCGCCAGCACCCCAACCGCGACGCGGCGATCAGGGAACAACTGGCCTTTCTGCACGGCAGGATCAGCGATAAGCTGTTCACCCAGGTCGAACTCACGGCCGCCATCGATCCCTCGCCAGCGCAGAGCGTCAACCCGGCCCCGACCAAAGAATCCGCTGTCCCGGATAAAGTCGAGCAAGCACGAATCCTCCTCAATCAATTCATCGCAGAATCTGGCGACCTGTTTGGCACCGGCGGCATTCACTTGTTGGCCGGACCGGTTCATGCGCCGCAACGCATCCGGCTGCTGTCCTTGCTGCGAGACGGTGCGAAAATCGCGCCCTGCGAAGCCAGTACCGACGCGCTGCGCGATGCCTTCTATCTCGCCGCAGGCATCTCAGGTTCGACACCAACCGAATTAGAGGATAACTTCACCCGCTGGTGTACGCGGCCACCAGGCGGAGAGGTAGCCAAAGCGTCCGCAATCCAGCCCATCCCCAAGTATGCCAAAGCAGAACAGGCCGATGCTCGCATCACTCCGACGGTGCAGAATCCGGCTCTGCGGAGCCCTTTGCCCAAGGCTGACGACGATCCCGAGCGATACGCGCATCGAGCGCAACACGAAGTACAAAAAGACGATCAAAACGCGGCCCCGGTGCATCCAGACGCCACTCAGACTGCGCAATATGTGAAAGCGATTGATCTGGTCGCCGGCTGGGTAACTCAACGCCTGAGTCGGGATCTGCCGCGTGCGTTCACGGCGAGAGAACTATTCGATGTCGCCGACCAGGCATTCGGAGGGACGCAGGCAACTGGCCGCTATACAGCTAAGGACGCGTATGATGCGATGGAAGCAGGAATCCACCGGACGATTCTTGAGGCGCGGATCATGCCTGGTGGCGGCGCGGCCAGCTCCGCCCGCAAGCTCGCCGTACTCGCTGACATACTCCGGCGCGTCCCGCCCCAAACGCATCGGACCGCCGAAGCGGAAGAATACCAGCAATTCTCCTCGCCTCCCCCCTTGGCCTTTGTAGCCACATGGGCGGCCAATATCACACATCAAGACGTGATGCTCGAACCCTCGGCCGGCACTGGTGCGATCGCCACGTTCGGCACGCTGGCCGGCGCGGAGGTGATCCTCAATGAGCTTTCGTCCAGACGCGCCGCTATACTCAAGTCCCAATTCCCAAAGCAGCGCCTGTTCACGGAGAATGCGGAGCAACTGCACAATGCCCTGCCCGATTCGATCCGCCCCACCGTCATCGTGATGAATCCGCCATTCAACGCGACGGCGGGGCGCATGCAGGACGCTCGGCCGGCAACGATAGGCGCGCAACATGTTGAACAGGCGCTGCGGCGCCTTGCGCCGGGCGGGAGGCTCGTGGCAATCGTCGGCAGTGGCATGGCAATGGGCCGACCGAACAGCGCCAAATGGTGGGATTGGACCAAGGCCAGTTACACGGTACGCGCCAACATCGGCATCGACGGAAAAAACTACGCCAAATATGGCACAACCTTCGACATCCAATTGCTCGTGATCGACAAGACCGGCCCAACGCGGCTGCCTGTGCTCATGGCGGCGGTGGACGATGTCGCGGAACTGCTTCCTTTGCTTGAGGAGATACGCCATGATCGCCCACTCCCTGCGTCGAAACAACGCCAAATCACATCCCCTAAATCAGGCGGCGAACCGCTGGCTGCCGCCGGACTGGCGCACCGACCACGAGATGCCGCTGCTGACACTGATGCGATGGGGCCTCTCGAACGGGCTGTCCATCGTCCCGTCCGGCCCCAACCATCCGGATCAGGAACAGGTCGAGGCGATGCTCCGGCTGCTCGCCCGCCGCAAGCCGGCAAAGGTGATCGCGCTCCTGACCAATCCCGAGCGGACGGGACACGGGGAGACGGTGCTGACCGAGACGCACCTGCGGAACCTGACCTGCCCGCTAGACGCGGCGACACTCCTACTGGAGGCGCTGTGCAGCAGCATGGTGGCGACGCGCGCTTAAAAGACACGCCAATCGCTATCTCCCAGCGCGCGTCCGAGAGAAGCAATGAAGCACTGTCGGACGCGATCTACGAACACTACCTGCCCCAGCGTCTGTCCATCGACGGTGCGCGCAGCCATCCAGGCAAACTTGTCCAATCGGCGGCCATGGCCGCGACCGATCCTCCTGTCCCGCACTATATACCTAGCCTTCCCCGGTCTGTCATCGAAAAGGGGCAGCTGTCACTTCCACAGCTTGAGGCGGTTGTCTACGCCGGGCAGGCCCATGAGCAGCGCCTACCCGGCGGCCAGCGGCGCGGCTTTTTCATCGGCGACGGCACAGGGGTGGGCAAGGGGCGCACGATCGCCGGCATCATTCTCGACAACCTGCGGTCGGGACGCAGAAAGGCCGTCTGGATTTCCGAAAAAAGCGGACTGCTGAAAGACGCGCGGCGCGACTTCGCCGGCGTCGGTGGCGACCCCTCCGCCATTTTTTCCCATGGCCGGATTAAGGCGAACGAGGCCCTGCCACCACGCGACGGCGTCCTGTTCGCGTCGTACACACTACTAACCGCGACCCCGCGAAATCCCAACCCCGCAGCGACTTCCACGGTTGCCAAGACCAGATTGCACCAACTGTTAGCCTGGTTGGGAGAGGACTTTGATGGCGTCATCGCCCTCGACGAGAGTCACAATATGGCAAACTCGATCACGCGCCGCGGCGCGCGCGGCGTCACGCTCCCCTCGGCCAAAGCACTGGCCGGCATCGCGCTTCAGGATGCGCTGCCGAATGCCCGAGTCGTTTATGTCTCCGCGACCGGCGCGACCGAAGTGGCAAATCTGGCCTATGCCATCCGCCTCGGCCTGTGGGGCGAGGGCACGCCATTCGCCACCGTGTCGGACTTCATCGGTTCAATCAGCGCCGGCGGTGTCGCGGCGATGGAGCTGGTCAGCCGCGACATGAAGGCGATGGGCGTCTACCTGGCCAGGTCGCTGTCGTTCGACGGCGTTACCTATGAGCGGCTCGAACATACCCTCACGCCGCTTCAAACCGACATCTACAACGAATTGGCGGGGGCTTGGCAGACCGTGCTGCAAAACGTCGACCACGCATTGTCGGACACAGGCCAGGGAAAGGACGGCGCCGCCAAAAGCGCGGCACTGTCGCAGTTCTGGGGAGCCCACCAACGATTCTTCAATCAGATCATCACGTCGATGCAGATGCCCACTGTGATCGCCCAGGCCCGCATAGAAATTGAGCGTGGCCATGCCGTCGTAATGCAACTCGTAAACACCAACGAGGCCGCCCAGGAGCGACAGTTGGCCGACATGGCGGCGGCCGGCACCGATCTTGACGAACTTGACTTCACTCCTCGCCAGAACCTGATCGACTACGTCAAGACTGGATTCCCGGTTCAACAGTATGAGGAATACAAGGATGGAAACGGGAACGTCCGCTCGCGGCCGGCCCTCGATGCCGCCGGACGGCCAATGACCAACAGAGACATGGAGGCGCGGCGCGACGCCCTGGTGAGTTCCCTTGCTACGATTCGCGTTCCTGACAATCCGATTGACTCCATCCTCAATGCCTTCGGTCCCGATATGGTCGCCGAAGTGACGGGGCGCAGTCGCCGTTTCATCCTGGAACGCGATGGCAATGGAGACTTAAAATCAATTGAACAAAAGCGCTCTCACGCGACAGCCATGGCCGATGCTGATGGCTTCATGGACGACAAAAAACCCATCCTCGTTTTTTCCGACGCTGGAGGCACAGGCTATTCCTTTCACGCTGATCTGACGCGAGCCAACCAACGCAAGCGCATCCATTTCCTTATCCAGCCTGGATGGCGTGCCGACAAGGCGATCCAAGGCATGGGGCGCACGCACCGAACAAACGAGGCCAGCCAGCCGCACTATGTTCTGCCGACGACCAATTTGGAAGCGCAACGCCGCTTCATTTCATCGATAGCACGACGCCTCGACCAGCTTGGAGCGCTGACCAAGGGACAGCGTCAAACCGGCTCGCAAGGCCTCTTCGACGCCACGGACAATCTCGAATCTGACTATGCACGACGCGCGCTCCGCATGTTTTTCGTCGACATGTACGGTGGTCACGCGCGTCTCGACTTCGGACAAACATCTCACGCGCTGGGATTGAACGGCTTGATCGACGCAAGAACTGGTGCGCTCAACGAAAGCAAGCTGCCGTCTATCCCGCAATTCCTGAACCGCCTCCTTTCTCTCAAGACGGCGGAGCAAGACCGCGTCTTCGGCGAATTTTTCGAAAGAATGGAGCAATTGATTGAGAGCGCAAAGGAGCGCGGCGATTTCGATCACGGCGTGGAGACAATACGCGCGCAATCGATTCAGAAGCTACGGGATGAAATGGTCCACGCCGATGCTCGAACCGGAGCGGAAACCCACTATGTCGAGCTGGCGCTACATAAACCAACCCGTCTGACCCAATTCTACTCATTGCCTATTTGCGGCAAGAGCGGCGAGGCGTCTGACGACTTCCTCGGCTACTTCCGCAACGAAAAGAACAATAAAGTCTTCGCCCTTCAGCGCACCGGCCAAGGTACCAACGAAAAGGGGGCAGTGGTCACGCGCGCCCGCCAGTTCATGCCAACCGGGCCGACACGCCACGTCGAGAACGCAGACCAGGTGGCGGCAGGGGCGATTGGCCGGATCATGATCAAGCGCCGACAAGTGATTCAGGCGTATGGCGGACCTCCTTTCGAAGAGGGCTGGACACGTAACGGGAAAAGCCACACCGAACATAGCGCCACTGCCGCTGCGGAATTGGAGCGGGGCGGGATGGCGGCACTTGAGCGTCTCGCCACAATGCCAGGCATCGCAAGTGAACGAAGAACGGCGCTAGCCAGGATCGTCGAAAGGATCAAGGCCGAATTGGTGGAGAAGGAAGTCGAACGTGAAGTACCCGCGTACACCAGACTGACCGAGTCGACAGCGCGCGACGAATGGAATGCCGAGCTAGCGTCTGCTCCCAGGACCCACGTGCAGCATGTCCACATGATCACAGGCGCCCTACTTCCTATATGGGACCGAATCCCGGGTTCGCCGCGTGTGATTCGCACACAAACGGACGATGGTGAACGTCTGCTGGGCCGTACGGTCACACCAGCGCTGCTCACACAAACCTTGAAAAATCTGGGTGTCGGATCGGACCTCTCAAAGCTTCCCGCAGAGCGCATCGTCGCACGTATTCTCGAAGGGACCAAGGTCGTGCTGGCAAACGGGTGGGAAATCGCGACAGTTCGCGTCAGTCAAGAAACACGGATCGAAATCAAAGCCACTTCCATGAGCGAAAGTGAGCGCCGCGTGCTCACACAGCAAGGCGCATTCTGCGAACGCATACAATGGCTAGATCGCGTGTTCGTTCCGACCGGTGGCCAGGCTGCAGCGGTCCTCGCGCGCATCATCGAATCCAAACCTGTTGCCGAAATCTTTGAAACGCAAAGAAACGAGCCGACATCCGGCCCCGTGTTCTGCCAAACAGCACAACCGACTGCCGGCGCGGAAAAACGGACCAGCGATCACGGCACCGGGTTCAACCTAACGGCCCTCCGGAACGCCGCAAGCTCGATCCGGTCCGAATGGTCCGGTGCACCTCCGATCGTCTGTGTTCAATCGGCGGCCGATCTACCATTCCCCGCCCCGTCGACGACACAGGGGGCATTTCGCTTCGATACGATCTATCTTGTCGCCGACAACATCTCAAACTCCGCCGATTTTCAATTCGTCGTCGGGCACGAAGCTCTTGGCCATGCGGGCTTGCGCGCGATACTGGATCTCGACAGCCTTGCCGACGAAATGACCCGCCTGCGCCGAATCAATCCGAGCCTCGACCGGGCCGCCCGGCAAAAAGCGGCTGCAACCGGCTACGGCATCGAATTGGCCACGGAGGAAGCTCTGTGCGATATGGCTGGCGCCGGTCTGCGCATACACGGACTTCAATCGCTGATGTTAATGATTCAGCGCGGACTGCGCAGAGCCGGGCTGCACCAACTTGCGGATTGGTTCGAGAGCAAGTCACAATCGGAAACCGTGGACTTGCTGGGACGCGCACGTACCGCAGTCACAAAACAAACCCGGGAAGCGCTGGAGCCGGCAGCTCCATCCTCTGCAGTCTTCGCGTGCGGCGAACGTCGTTCGGATCAATCCTCCCGGAATGCCGCCTCGGTCGCCACCGATATGCGCTCTTCCTCCAGAAGACGCGCGACACGAAGCGAACATGTCGGAGCGGCGAACCACGGCAACAATTCTCGGTCGGCCCCGTTTGGCTTGCGCACGTTCGGGCTAAACTCCCTGAACAAGGTCCGTCCCGCGTACCGGGACACGGAGAACTGGCGAGCCGTCCCCTCAATAATGAGCCTGCCGAACGCCGTCGCGGAAATCCGTGCCAACTTGGCCCGCATCGAGAACACGCAGGGCGGCACACTTTACCTGCACCCAAATGGCAATATCGCGATCGTGCGCTGGGCACCACGAGCAGACAACCATTCAGCGATCAGATCGATCACCGCGCTGGCCGACAGGCATGGACTAGGTGTTCTAACAATGAAGTCAGCCTTCGTGGCGCTGGAAGAAAGTGACGCGATACTGCGGACACACGGATTTTCAATATGGAGCGCGAGTGTGACGTGGGCGGCGACGGGACGGAACGGTCCGCCGAACAGCGTCACCTTTGTGCGCAAGCCCGCCGGCGCCCCCCCTCTTCTCGCATTTTCCGTGCGAGGCACCGCTCGAAAATGCACTTCCTTCATGGCGCGCAGAAGGCGAAGCTTCCGACCGCTCCATCACGGCAGCACACGGCCCACAACAGGACGAGGCGGTGAAGCGCCCTCCCCACCTTGGTCGGCAATGCCGGCTCTCCTGACAAGTGATAGAGAATACATATCGTCCATGCACATCATTAACGCCTCGGCTGTTTCCGCATTCTGGCACCGAAACAGAAGGATCGCCCCTTCGATTGTCATCGCCCGCCCGACAACCGAGGCTACTTGGTTTTTTGTGTCGCGCTCACAAATGATTGCCGTGACAAGTCCCTCTCGCTCAGTAATCTCCACCGTACAGTTGATCGCCGCCTCGATGGCTGGCGTCAGTCGTGGACACCCGCCTTGGTCATGCAATAGCAGGGACACGATGAAGGGAACACTTCGTCCATCTCCATCGACCGCATAGTACGCGGGCACGGCATCAAGCTGGCGCAAGAAATCCATGGCATCTCCCAATTCGGCGTAGGTCGCCAATCCAGTGTCGCCTCATGATGTGCATCAGAGCCGATTAAGCGATTTCATATATTTTGTATTCAGGCCATTATATAAACCAATACGACACGCGTACGGACTCACCTCATGTTTCCCGCTTATATTGATCTATATCAAACCCCGGCATGCATTGTCGCCGCAGCCAAAGACTATTCTCTACCGCTGCGCGCTCTGCTTTCGGTGCAGCTGACTGAAGGAGGCCGACCCGGCGCGCTAAGCAAGAACAAGAATGGGAGCGTGGACCATGGGCCGTTCCAGATCAATACGGTCTGGGCCCATCGCTTGGCGCGCGACTTCGGAATCACGCCTGCCATGCTGACGAACGACTTGTGCTGGTCCGCGCGCGCCGGAGCCTACATTCTGCGCTACGAGATCAACCGGGCCAATGGCGACTTTTGGGAGGGCATCGGTCACTACCATTCCCATACACCGGAATTCAAGCAAGCATACATCGCTGCGGTCTACCGGAATTCATTGAAATTCTAAGAGCGGGCACAGCAATGAACAGATCGGACATCAAGCACGACGACATGGGCCTGGTATATCTCGGCATGACCGCCCTGACGATGGGGGGCCTCTGGCTGTTCTGGTCCGAGTATCATGCCGACATCGCATACTATGGCCTGAAATGGGCATGGTTGCAGTTAGGTCTGGTGGACTGGTCGTTCATGCCTAACGCGGTCCACGACCGCAGGAAACTCGCCGCCACCCTGGCTGCGATGCCTGCAGTTGTCTCGGCGCAGCAACTGCTGTCCCTCCTGAATCTATCGGCCTACGTATTCGTCTGCATCCCGCTTCTTCTCGCGGCGCGGGCGCTTCGGATCGCGCACCGGCACCCGGCCAACCGGACACGCCGCCATATAACGGTCGACACACTACCTTGGATCATGTCTACGCATTCGCCTGCCGTCATTCCAAGTCTGTACTACGGCGACCTGCTCAACACGGATCCCCCAGAGCATCGCAGTTCAAGGAATCCGGAGGAATGGGTGGCCGAGCATAGCCTGCTGATCAATGGTGTTCTCGATCGTGATCGTTGCCGAGTACTGCTGCGGCAGGACCTCGGCACCAAGATCGCGTCGCTTAGTGAAATGACGCCCCAAGAAAAAAGCATGTTTGCCGTATTCGGCGCCAGGCTGCTGTCCGACGGCCGGGACATCGAAAAGGCGCAGCAACTCCTTGACGCCTTGAACCGGTCCTGCCATCAGGGCACTTGGCAGGGGAAGCGCGGCTACCCGAATCTGTCGTTGACGGACGCTGCGTTCTCCCGCTATGCGCAGCATGCGGAGGCGCGTGAATGGCTGACGCGCCATCCGTATCCGCGTACGTTGCTCCACTCGATGCACAAGGCCGCGCTGGCGACGGGAAAACTTCCCTCTGCCCATTTTCGCTGGCTCAAGGGATTGGATCGCCAGCTCTGGTACGCGCTCAACACCACTGGGCGCAAGGGGCCGTTCATTGAATCAGCTGCGGTGTTCACACAGGCGTTGTGGGAGGACTTCGCCGCGGACAATGGCTACCGCCTGGACGCGCCACAGCTCGACGATGCGATCGACGGCATCGAAGCATACCTCATCAAGATCGGATTGACGACCACTCAACACTCAAAGGAGAAATAGATCATGAAGTCCAACGACACGATTCGACTATTCGAGCAGTCGCTCTACATTCAATACGGTGCCACCGGTGAACTTCAAAGCGTCAGCGCGCTGCGGCTCGATCAGGGTGTCACCTTCACGAAGGAAGCAAACACCATCAGTGCCCGCTACCACAATGCCGCCTCGTCGTTTCTGATCGAGCGCTTTGCCTCCGAGTCACTCGCCAACGCAGCCTACCAGCACCTGCAGCGTATGGTCCAACGCCATTCGCGGCACCGCCGGCTTACCATGGCTTGCAAGGGCATGCTGGCGTGGGGCGCGTTGCCGGCGATCGGCATCTTGTTCCTGTTGGTGTTGAATCTCGCGCTTACGCGCGTGATGGGCAACGGCCTCCAGCAGCCGCTGCCGTTGATATCCGACGCCATCGCCGCGCAGCCTCAGATGGCGCGCGCGTCCTCCACCCGGCCACCAACACCTGACGCACCTGAACTGGCCCAGGCCTTGGCCGACGGTGTCAGAGCGGGAAAATTCTCCGTCGCCTATTCGCGCGGCGCCAAGGGAACGCTGTATGTGTTCTCCGATCCGTCGTGCCCGTCATGCCGCAGCCTTGAGAACGAGCTGGTCAAACTCGGGAAGGACTACACGATTCACATCTTCCCTGTATCCGTCATCGGCGGCGGCACGTCGGCGCGCCGGCTCGAAAAATTGATGTGCGCGAGCAGCGACGCCCGCGCGGCAATGTGGAAAAAGATAATCGTGGGCGCGAGTTCCGGCGGCGAGGATTGCAGTGAGGGGGCAACGGCGGTGGCCGCCAACGACCAGATATTCCGCGCCATGCGCTTCGAAGGAACACCGACGATCATCAATTCAAGGGGAGACAAGTTTCCAGATGCATCGCCCAACACCACAGCGGCCATTCAGGGCTGGATGAACGCCCACAAGTAGCGCTCCTGCAAATACCATGGCGGAGGCTAGCGATGGCGATCAATCCACAGCACCAACTGGATCAGTCCAAGCTCACGCGCGACACGCGCAGCGGGACGGCCAAATTTTTTTCTGCCCTTTATCGTCCCGCCATTTTCAAGGCATTTCTAGTCTGCTTCATCATTCTGCAACTCTACCAGCCCTTTCTATGGCCAGCGTGGACAATTGCGATGATGATGCTGACGATGGGGTTTGAGGATCAGCGTTATGCACTACCTTTGCGTATGCCAAAGGATATCGGTGGGCTGGACCCGACAGACTACCAGGAGGAGATGCGGGAAGAAAGCTGGCTCTTTGGGCTGATCACGAAATCCCGTTCGGTACGCACGTTGATGGCCGCAGGCGGGATACTTTATCTCGGCTATCTGCGATCGCAGTATCCCGCTGAGCAGGGCCGCGAACTGTGGCTGACGAATTCGGACGCGCGCACGCACCTCTTCCTGGCCGCGACAACAGGCGGCGGCAAATCCGAAACGTTGATGGGTATCGCCTACAACGCCGCGTGCTGGGGCTCGGGATGCGTATATGCCGATGGCAAGGCGAGCGCCAACGTGCCGTTCTGCCTGTGGTCCCTGCTGCGCCGCCGCGGCCGGGAGGACGATTTTCTCCTCTTGAACTATCTAACTGGCGGCCAGGACCCTTTTCAGGCGATGGTTCAACAGGAGAACGGACATATACGCGGCCAGGCCGTGCTGCCACAGTCGAATTCGACCAATAGTTTTGCCGAGGGGGCCGCCGACTTCCTGCTGCAGCTAATGGCCTCGATCATTCACAAGGCTGTCGGCGAGGGACAAAAGTGGCAACAGCGCTCCTTGAACATGATCGATGCTCTGCTGCGCACGCTCTGCTACAAACGGGCCAAGGGTGAGTTGGACATCTCGATCGACACCATCCGCCACTACTTGGCTCTACAAAATCTGGTCCAGTTCTATATTGAAGGCCGCGAGGGCAAGATACCGGAACTGGCATTCCTGCCGATAAAGGCATACTTCGAGACAGGCCTCCCCGGCTTCAATCCGAGCCAGGCCCACGACCCGGCGCAATGGGATCCGGAGGTGTTCAACCAGCATGGCTACCTCACTGGCGAGTTCTCGCGCGTCCTGTCGATGATGGTCGATACCTACGGCTTTATCTTCCGGGACAAATATCCGGATGTGGACGCCACCGATGTTCTTCTCAACAACCGGTTCTTGATCGTGATGATTCCCTCAATGGAGAAATCGCCATCCGAAGCATCGTCGCTGGGCAAGTTCTACCTGTCTTCGGTGAGGCTGACAATGGCCCAGAATCTGGGCCATTGGCTGGAGGGCACGCGGGCACAAGTGCTCGACGCGAACGCGACCAATGCTCCGTGCCCGACGCCGATCATCAACGACGAGATCCAGGTATACTTTGCGGAGGGCATCGCCACCATGTACGCACAAGCACGCGAACTCAATTTTATGATGATCTCGTCGGTTCAGGACGTGCAAGGGCTCAAACGCAGCGAGGCCGGCCAGGAGGCTGCTTCACTGATCGCGAACACAAAGATCAAATGGACGCTTGCCCTCGAAGACCCCGAGGATACCTTCGATCTGTTCCGCAAGGCGGGTGGTGAAACTTACTACAGCATGCTGTCCGGTCATGACGCGGTCAGCGGTACGTTCTCGACGGCATTTCAAGCACAGACGAGTGCGACAATCGAAAAACGCGACCGGATCGTCCTGTCCGACCTTAAGAAGCTCAACCCCGGAGAAGGAGTGATGATTTTCAAGGATGCCGTCGTTCCCTGCTCTTCGTTTTACATACCCGACGAGGAAAAGAAGAGCGCGCTGTTGGCTGCCCGAATCAATCGATTCCTTCAGATCGAGCGTCCGCACATCAGGCGCTTGCCATCCGACGCAGTGAAGATCACGCGCAAGAACGCTAGCCTGTCCGATTACATCCTGACGCAACTGCACCGCTGCGCCAAACCATGCTACCCGGAGCTCGATGACCCTATCCTTTCGGCGGTCAAGACGTCCGCGTCCCACATGAACGAGATGAGCCGCTTCGAGGTCTCACCGGTCGAGCGAGGCATCGTCCTGTTCCAGGCTGCGCGCAAGGCACTGAAGCTTGCCGAGCAATCGGGCCGCACCGGCTACATGCATACAGCCAGCTACGATTACCCCATGGCGCTCGCCGTCGATGACGCAAATGACGAGCCTGAAAATAACATTAAGTAGCACGGGGCCGCGTACTGGCGCGCGGCGGACTTGGTTTGACATCCGGCCCGGAGCGGTTAGTGCGAACGGTCTTATCCGTTGGAGTCGGAAGCTCTAAGGAAATCCTGGTATCCGGGTTCAGTCGGCAAGTTGCCTCCTGAATCGCACCCCATTGGCTGAACGGAACGGTACCGACATTGAGCGGACGCTCACTGAAGTGCGTTCGTGCTCCGTGTACCAGAACCTTAAGGTGCGCCATAGCCACATCCGACAACAGGCTCGCCACCAGCTCCGGCCTTTCGATCACCAGCAAATGCGGTTTGCCAGAAAATACGCTGTCCAGCGACTTACCTTGCCCCATAAGCTTTTCCGTCAGCATGGAATCGATCTCGTCGAGCATCGCACGCGAAGATCGCTGAACGTTAAGAAAATCGTACTCAATCAACTCCCCCGGCTTCATCACCCCTGGATTGACTTTGCGGTCAAGCCGGACCAGGAAGTCGATCACGGTGAACTGAAGACCATGTCGGTCCGCGTACTTGCCGGCAGCCATGAAACCATCTTGTTTGCTTTGGTTCCCATACAATGCAGACAGCGTCGCAGGAACACCGGTGCTCAGCACCAATCCTACATCTTTGAGCGCAATGGTCCGCTCAAGTTGTCCATTGTAAAAATGAACTGTCGACAGTTCAATCACCGCACCCGATACCGCTGCATTTTCAGTCGTCATCATTAGAGCTTTCCGGTTGACGTCTCCAACCTTGTGTCAGCACATTCGGAATGCCCTGTCTCCCTCCAACCGCACTGGCCACTTCGAGCATGACTTTGAGCGACTGTTTCGGGGTAAGCTTTAATTTCCGAACGGCCTCCATCCACTTAATCAGCGGCCTTCCCGGCCTACCCTCGTGAAGCAAAAGCCTAATCACGGAAGGTGGGGAGCGCCCAATCAGCGACGCGAACATTTCTCTGTCTTGTGCCGAATCCTTCAACCCGAGAAACTCGTAGAACTCTTTGACATCGAAAAGCACTTTCGATGGCGCCGCCTCTGGATACTGCTGATACAGATGCAAGAGCATCGCGACGACCGGATCGCCAATTTCCTCTGACAATAGTGGTTCGTTTGTCAATTCCTCCCATTTGCCTTTTTGAAGCCCAAACGCATCCGCAGCCGAGACAACCGACAAACCGCGTCGGATGCGCCACTGTTCGAGATCAACGCCGCGCAAGGGGGAAAGCTCCTGATTCATAACGCCCTTTAAAGCCCTATTGTGTTTAAGAATCATAGCAAACTTAGATCGAGTTTGCGCGATCTCCATCAGAGGTTTCGGCGACGTGTTAATTTGTATAATAGCCATTGTACGGAATAGCCAAGCATCTGAAAAAGCTGTTCTAGGGATGAAACTTGGAAATCAGTACATGCGGTTATCGAGACCGGTTGTTATTCCCTGCCCCACGTGAATAGGTGTAACCATGGAAACTTCTTCAGATCTACCCGCAACAATGACGGCTGACATCGCAGGCAGCCAACGGCTTTCCGTCCAAACGGATACGGAATCTCGGCACGCGGACGCGGACGTGCCACAAGCCCAACGTCTTCGCAAGCCTGCGGAGACGGATCCGCCTCATCACGTTCGACTAGAACGCGAAGCATACGAGGTGGCCAGCTTCATAGCTGGCAATTGCGATATGCCCCATTGGAAAATCGCGTCCAACACCAAACAGGCCGATCCATCACTATACTCAATATTGAACGATGCAAGCAGAATGCGTATGCTTGATCCTCTTGTAAACGCGCGCCTCAATGGCCTTCCCACTTTTTATGTAAGTGAAACCCAAGCGGTGATCGCTAACGCGCTGGATCGTGTCGATGTCTTGGAGCGAACAGACGTGGCCGCAGCTGACCGCAGCGCAGCCGGACTACCAGCAAAAACGTTTGATCCTTGGCTCGATGTCGAAGCTGTCGTGGATTTTGTCGCCGTCAACCGCCGCCTGGCCCCGCACATCATCTTTCAAAATCTGGCCCTCGCAGATGACCACCTGAAGGCTATATTCTCCAACCACGCCCATATTGAAGCAATCGAAGGCCACATCAACCGACAAATCCCGACGTCGGATGCCAGGGCGGTCATCGACCTACACGAAGTGGTCGCCGTCGCGCTTGAACGCGACGACGCACACAAAAGGACCGCATTTGCGGAGGCTGCGCGCCTAGCCGACGCCAGGCGAATCAATACTGAAAACCTGTATGCATCGCGGCAACCTGAAATGCCCACTGCGCGCTCGCGAGGTGTCGATACGCTTGGAAACCCATCGTGGGATGAACAAGAGCAATCTGCCGAACACTTCTATCTGCGAACGTTGAACGCGCGCGGCAAGGACGAGGAAGTCGCTTACTCTTCACTCCACGATGCGCTGCGCGGATTCCTGATGCAGCCGTACAGCAAGCGCCCGCGTGTGTTGAAGAATAGCCAGTTGATGGCGTCATTTACATCGGATGCGGGACCGATACCATGGTTCCGCGATGAGAATGTCGAGGTCGCCTATTTGAACGCGTTTGCATCGCCGGAACACCAACTCGCCATCCGCCAAGTGCATCAAATCGGTAAGTTCCTGCTGCCCAACCTGCCGATGTCGAACGACACCCTAATTGGCGCTTATAACAAAGCGCCACCCGAGCTTAAATCACTCCTCGGCAATCCTGTCCGCATGGAGGAACTAGCCGGCCTGCTTAGTAAGCGCTCGGGCATCGATCCGATCGATTTGAGGCGCATCCAAGCGCTTCTTACGCGGCAAGCGGATACTGTAACCACGCGCCCGCCGGCGCCGCCAAGTGAACTTGTTCCGTCCATGCCCACATCTCAACCTGACCAGATGCCGCACGATGTCCCACTCGCAGCACCAATGGAAGCAACGGTTGGTCCGGCGGGCAATGGCTTTCGGCCCGTGGGACCATTTCCCGCGGAACGTCCCGTACCGATTTCGATGGCAGGCATACTCGAACGCATCACCCATAAGGCCAAACGTGACGGCAGCGTCGAATACAGCCTCGACGGGCGACCGGCGTTCATCGACCACGGCGACCAAATCCTGATGGTTGGCGATGCGGACCGTGACGAACAGGCCATAGTCGCAGCCCTGCTGGTAGCAAAAGAAAAATATGGCGGTGCGTTCGAACTGACAGGCGACATCGACTTCAAGCAACACGCGATCGAAATCATGATCAAATACAAAATCGAAGCCATGCTCAAGAGTCCTGAACAGGATGCCATGCGTCGCGACCTCCTCAAGGCTACGGAAGCCGGTCCAGCTCGGCCAGCAAGCACGACTGCACCGACAATGCCCGTTGACCTGAAACGGCTTATTCCCCCTGCGGAACCCGTGAATGCAACGCCCCAACCGTTAGACGAGGCCATGCCATCTGCGCCGCCAGTCCCTACGGCATCGCCAAGCGCATCGGAGCCAAGCCCACTCGAGGATCCTGTCAACCGGCTTGCGGGAAATGTTCTTGGCTTTGGCAAGGCCCCCTACGAACACAAACCGCGCCAGAAGATGAGCTATTTCGTCGAACTTGAAAATGCGGATGGCCGGACACGAACGACTTGGGGCGTAGATCTCGAACGCGCCGCGCGGGAACAGAATTTGAATATCGGCGATGCGGTCGTGCTTCAGAATCTGGGGAGAACGCCCGTCGAAGTGCGGCAGGACGTCGTAGACAAAGATGGCAAAGTCATCGGCGATGAAACCGTCGTCTCGCACCGCAACGCGTGGGAAATCGAATTTATTAAGCGCGCCAAACCGATGGATAGGCACAGCGTGGCCGACCGGACCGTGGATGTTGTTGACGTGCCGGCAGCGGCGCCGCCGACGACCTCCTTCGTCGATGCGGGTGCGTGGTGGGCCAGCCAGCAAACCATCATCCAAAACCTATCCGTAGATTACAAGGAAATGCAAGCGGACCTCGAACGCCTGGGCCCACGGCCTCCCGCTGGCTTGGTGTACTGGTTCGACGACGGACGCCCCAGCGAGCCGCCGCCGGATGCCGCGCGAATCCTCCATCGCTCGGCATCGGTTAAGGGCGAGCCTGATGCCATGCAACCAAAGCCGATATTGGCGATCCATGCCATCACAGCACTGCCAGATGGAAGATTCGTTCCCTCCGTACTCTTGTTTAAAAGCGCGACGGGCGATTATTTGCAAGGATTCGTCCGGAACGGAAAGGACAAACAGCAAGTCATTGCGAGTATTGTGAGCGATCCGGCCGCCGCAGGGGGGCAAACTATTCGCCTGTCAAAGCTGACGATGGCGGCCGACGGCACGCACTGGCAACCGATGGGGAACGGCAGCGCGATCAACCGCAGCGACGACGGCCGCGAAGTTTACTTCGACGAGGTGCGGTTCACCATCGGCGATTCGACGCTGGTCGCCCGCGTGAGTGATCGACTGGATCACAAGCTACGCCAAAGGATTGGATTCGAAAAGCCGCAGCGGGAGCGGCCTCGGGACGAAACTACCAGCGCTCCAAACGCCGCAGCGCCAAAGCGATCGAAGTCCGCCAACGACAAGGAGACACCCAGCGCGCCGGCCGCGCGCAAGGCGAATCGGCAACGCAGCATATCTCAAAGGGGGTAGCCATATCCAACCGCGCCTGCTTTCCGGCCTCCATGCGCGGCATTCCAAGGCTCCCATTCAGCAATCAAACGACATGCAGAAAGGATTCATCATGAAAACAGCAGTTGCAACAGTGGTCCTGCTGGCGCTTCTCGCAGCAGCAAGTGCCCAAGCTAATTGTCGCGTGGCCCACGCGGCGAAGACAGGCGGCGATGCTGGCCTCGCCAGGGACCAGGCGGCGGCCACAACTGCCGCAGACACAGAACGGACCAATTCCGATACGCTTGGAAAATGTATCACTAGCATCACTTCGATTTCGGTTGTGCCAGCGTTTCCATCACTCATGGATATTTTTAATGCGGCAACCACGAAAATGTGCAGGCTCGCGAATGACGCCATCCCGCGCGTACCGCCTATCGTACTGGGGGCCGGCATACCGCTTCCTGCCGGTTCGCTTCCGACGCCTGCGCCGCTTCCCTTACCTGCCAATCCGCGCTCTGCGACACCTTCTGCAGACTTCTGGAGCAAAATTTGGCGATGAAATAGATGCTATACCCACCACCGGTGCAGCCGTGCCTGGTTCGCAAGCAAAGGGGAAGATCATTCCGAGCAATACGTGAGGAGACAGGCAACGGCTCATCAAAGATTACGAGACTTGGCCAGTTCCATCAACGCCGTAACAACAGGGCGCGCTCGACGCAGCAACATAGACCTGACTACGGTTTGCCCTGCTTGTCCTTCTGTAAGTTCAATTCCAGGATCAACGTCTTTTCATATTCAAACGGATGGTCCTGCTCAGGGTACGCGTAAGCCCGGTATGCTCGCCTCGTGAAGTCATTCGCCCATTCCGCAGCTTCCTGGGATAGCGCCCATCCCAGCGGCGCGGTGTGCCCGGTATGGGAGGCCACGCCTTCGTTTCCATGTAACTGGTCGCGCGCCACCGCTTCGGGAGGACGCTCGGATTCAAATTTCGTAATTTCTTCAGACGTCAATCGGTTCAAAGTGGCCTTTGTCATTGGCCAGTAGATAATCTGTTGCTCGCCCAGGCGCTTTCTCAATGCCAGCAATACGCCGTCCACTCGACTGTCACGTGCCGCCAGCACTGTATCGAACGGGGTTTGAATTTGCGCCAACAAGCCGCCGTCTGCGTAATTTTCCAGCGGCCGCTTTGTCATGCCCTCATCTGGATTGCTCGTGATGACGACAACATATATGCGCTCTGGTGCCACCTTATGATCCAGTAAGCCTTGGACGACCTCACTCAAGGTAATTAGGCCAGAGTTATCAGCATAACCCCCATCGACCAGCGAACGCTGGGTCAGTATCCGGTTGCGCTGCCATGGGTTCCAACCGTACACGTCACGGTTGTAGGCCGGGCTAATGAGTGGGAACCGCGCGCTATCGATGGCGTCACTCAACAACGGCTGAGGCTGTGCCGCACAATAACCATCGGTCGGGCAAAACAGTGGCTTGCTCAAGACGACACGTCGCCCGTCTTGCGCCGACGTCGCATTGAGCAGGACATAGGGCAAGCGCCCCGCAGTAGCGCCAGGTTCCGTGCTGCGGTCCGCAAGCAAGGTATTGCTGCCTGGCAGAGCCTTCCTGTGGCTGGCCAGCAGTTGGGCATACGCCCTCGCCCAAGAGGCACGCAACGTACCGGCGCGACTGGCCGAATCGAACTCGTCCGGGCCGGAACGGATCGCGGCCGGCAACAGGCTCCGCGGCAGATCGCGAAACAGCCATCGTATAACGGTCGGCGAAAGATGGTCCTGGACCGCCATCATCATGAGCGCCAAAGATGTCTCATCAGGACGGACCGCAACAGCCGGGTCAACATGCCAACAGGCGTCGCGCATCGTAGTGGTGCGTGGTAAATCCTCCCGGCTGGCCACATACGCAGCGGCGCCCAACGCACCGCCAGAAACGGCACTGATAGCAAACACCCGGTCACCAAATTCTCCGCAGGTGGCATTATCGACGGCTGACAGTATAGTCGCGGTATGTACTGCCGCACGCGACCCGCCTCCAGCGGCGGCAACGACGATCACGGGCCGCAGATCTTCTTCGCCTCCACGGAATGCCTGCCACGCATCAAACTGGGAGGCCACCGCCTGTGCTGGTTCGCAGAGCCCTGCCCGTTTGTTACATAGGTCATCCGGCAAGGACTGATCCGGACCAATCGTCATCTTCGGCACTTGCGGGATCAGGATTAGGGCCAACAGCAGCACGGTCAACATGAAACGCAGCACAAGTGAGATGACAAAGAAGAAGCCAAAGGCCAGCAACAGCGTCAACGTGATGCACAGCACCAATGCAGCGGGTGCCGAAATGAACTGCGATGCGGCTTCGGCATAGGCACCTGCCAATACCCCGAACCCCAGCGTCACGAGCAAGGCCAGCAGCCATGTCATGACAGCACGCGGACGCAAATGCGACACCCAGCGCCGCGACATGGCACTAAACCGTATCCCGTTATCCAGCAGTCGACCACGGCTGCGTACCCAGCGCTGCACGCCCGCGCGCCGGCGAAACATCACAAATATCAGATAGAGCGCTGGCAGCAGCATAGTCAAGGAGAGCGACCATGTCCACCTGGCGGCCTTGGTGGAAGAAAGAGTGGCCATGGAGATGTCGAAAAACGCGAACCCGCTCAGGGACTCGACCACGGCTACCGCAAGGATCCGATGGAACAACCGGCGTTTAAGCTGCAGCACAAACACGATGTAGCAAACGGCAGTGCTTACCAACGGTATGAGCATCCACCAAGCGTCGTTTTCCGGTGTCGCCTGAATCGTGCAAAACACGATGCTGAGGGCACCCACCGCCAAACCACACCACATTTTCCTTCGGCTAAATTCCTGCGGCATATGGCGCCGCAGCAACAAGGGTAATAGCAGCCAGAATGTTACATAGGCGAGACCTGCGCCGAGTTGGGTCAATGACGTGCGCCGGAATGGGCTATCAAGCGTCGTCAAGGGCCCCAACAGAATTAAAGCGGAGACATACAACGGTATCGCCCCAAGAAGCCGCGGCAACCATATTTCAATGCAACGTGTGTAACGTTTTCGCAGGTGACGTGGCGGCTTGCGATAAACAACGAGCACTCTGGCTGTGTACCACAGACAAAGTGAAAGACCGAGCAGCGCCATTTCGAATACGAGGAACTGGGTAGCGCTAGCGCGGACGCCATACCCGAAAATGCAATGCTGTGGCTGACTCGCGCAGACCAGTAACATGCCGGCAAAGAATTCAGTTGACTGTGGCAAATACAGAAGCCAGACCGTCAGAGCTGTAACCAGCACCGGTAGCAAGCACCGCCGCATGACATCGCACAGCGCATACAACGCGTCCCAGATAACCTGGACGAGATCTGTGCCGCCAGGGCCGAAGTCTCGCTTTGTCGGTGTTAGCGGAGGTAGGTTCTTACTTTGGTTCATACATTAAGCTAAGCGCAGGCAAAAATGCCATTATATGCACAAATATTTCCCAGTGGAATTATTAACTTATTTTATATTGCGCTGAAGAGTGCGAGTGGTAAGCGTCCAGCCGGCCCATCTATGAATTCCTGATGTGCACCGCCAAACTATCGCCTCGATCAACACAGGAGGTGGAAGGTGTCAAACAAGGACCGGCAAAAGGTGTGGGAGGAACGTGTGGCGCAGTGGCGGACCAGCGGGCTATCGCAGCGTGCATACGCCATCGAGCAAGTCTATCCGATCCGGCAGGTAGGCTATTGGGTAAGTCGGCTGACCAGGTTGCCGGCAGCGCCCGGGTTGTTGCCGGTGCGGGTGGCCCGGCCCATCAGCAGCAGATCGCCGGTGCCGAGGAGGTCGAGATGCTCGAACAGCATCTGCCGCTCGTTTTCGTGGACGCCGTGCAGCGACGCCGCGAGCATCAGTTCCGCTCCCGGCAGGTACAGGCCGAAGGCGATCTGATCGGTCGAGGCGGCGCGCGGAACATGGCTGGCGCCGTGACCAAAGCGCAGCGTCGAGGCGTCGGCGGCGACCAGCCACAGCCCATGTCAGAGCGGCACGAAGCCCAGGACGCCGGCTTGGCTCAGCAACCAGGTATTGAGCGCGGGGATGGCCGTTACGTTCAGTTTTGCGCGGGCGCTGAAAAAGGCGCGCTGGGAGACGTGGCGCACCGGTTGGACGCGCTGTTCGAGATGGGCGAAAAACTCGTCGAATTCGGCCTGGATACTCTTGCGCATGCCGCTCAGAAGCACGGCCAGCAGCGCGGGCAGGGGCAGCTTGCGGTCGCGGGTGAATGCCTTGGGGAAGCCGGCGTGCCGCATCAAATCGCGGAACTGGCTGGAATGCAGGTATTGAGAAAAGGCGAGGAGCAGTCGTTCCAACATGGCGGCCAATAGAGACAAAAAGGTCTCTATTGGCCGCCGCCCTGTCCGCGAAAAAAGCCTCGCCAGCAGGGCTGGCGGCCGCGCGAAGCGCGTGCTTTGTCAAGCTCTTTGGCGGCTAATTTGAAGAAAATTTGGCATGCTTAAGTCCGGTGGATTGGGTACACAATGCACACCGGAGCAACTGCAAGGAGATGCGATGCGAAAAAACTATCCCTTTGCAGACTTCGCTGTGACCTCTAATTTTGGCAGGGCCTTATCAGACAACTTGACCATTCTACTATTAATTTTGCTGTCAATTTTAAGCAAAAATTTCGATGACCTTAAAGTGCTTTTAAAAGATCCAAATTGCTCATGATCATAAGTATCGACTGCCGCATCATAAAACATAGTAATAGCCTTTCTTATGTATTTGGCAATCGCATTCTCAAAATCCTGGCTTTTCATTTTCTCTAGATTTATTTGTGACGAATTTAAATCAGAAAATTTTAACATTAATTTATATGTACAGTAGATAATCCAATAGACGCTAGTCACTCCTAAAAGATTTCCATTTGGATCATCTCCTAAGCCGTCAACATGCTCTCTCCTTTCGATATCGGACTTACTGCCCACCAACCATGCCAAATATACAGCGGGCGCCTTAATACCTTTTTTGAATAGTTTCTGATATGGCTCGTCGAATAATTCGCCTTTATTATCAATGGCTTGAATTAAATATTGTTGCTCGGCAGACGCAAGATATTGCGTAACCTTATCAAGCTCAATAGTAAATGGATCACGTTTCTTACGTGCACCAGCTTGTTTTGGAGCGTATATTATCTCTACTTTATTAAACTCTCGGCGCAAGTGCTCTTGTATATCATCAGCGGCCCGAACAGTCCAAATCTTTACAGCATTTTGGGAATTGTTATATCTAACAATATCCGTCTTTAAACCAACTTTTGCTGCAATAACTCGTGCTAATACTTTTGCCGATGCATCGGGGTTTGCACGTACTAAACTTGACGTGGTTTGGCAACCATTGACGATACTGAACCGTTTCAGCACTAATGTAGACGGCTCGTCTTCAGAAATCTCGGCACTATCCGCCACGATGGTAATTCCATTATTTAATGCCCAAAAATTACCGGGAGAAGTCTTAGCCGTTTTTATTATTTGATCGTTAATCCCCCCTTTTCTATTCCCCAAATACAAACGGACGTTTCCCGCAAAAAGTCGATCTTCGTGAATGTCAAATAATCGTTTCAATTCAACAGCGGCGACAGACCCTATCCAAGCACGTCCATAATCACCGCTGTCCTCGAAGTGCTTACCGACAAATTGCAAATTATCTTGAGGAATCCCAGTTTCAGCTTCAATTAGTGCTTGGTACTTACCAGCAATATCTTCTTGCGCAAACTGAAAAAACGCAACATCCTTATGTGCCAGATCCGTTTGATGGGCAACAAGTGATCGCTCAATTTCGTCGGACTTCAATCCCAATGTGATTAAACCAACTGCAAACGTGTATCCAGGATGAGAAGTCACTAAATCTTGAAGGAATTCGGCAAGATCTGGTCTTCCACTCGCCACCAGTTTTTTAGGATTTTTAATGAATGGCAGTGCGCTTATTACGGCATCCCACTTATTTTTTGGCGTCTTTTTATCAAATCTTTCAGGACAATGAGCCTGCAAAACCACTATTTCCGCACTACTATGATCGGCAAAAGCGATGTCAATTCCCTGATCATTTCCTCCATCTGCCGCTGCAGATTCCAAGGCATCGTCTTCTTCTATATCGAAGAAATTGATGGCAAACCAAGCTGCAAAAGCGCGATTTCTAGTGATTTTCCCACGCAATGCCAGCTCATCAATAGAGTTAAGAATATCCTTTAGTTCATATGCCATAAAATTATCTTCCACCTGCTAGTATAGGGAATATTGAATAAAACCGGAATTTTTCATTGACACGAAAAAAGCATAGAGTACGGGACGAAAACAGATGCGACAACGAGTTTTTAGAAATTATTCTAGAAAATTGTAACCGAAAATTGACAAGATAAAAAGTTATCGACTCGAATCGACGGCAGAACAACATTTCCCCACTTCAACGATCAGCGGCGTTGTTGCATAAATCCATCCCGGGCGGGCTGACGTTTACGCGCAACAGCCGGTGCGATGTGGCTGTTAACTTTTAGCGGATATGCGTACATTCTGGCTTTTTGCCTGAGACGATGCGCAAGGACAAGCAGCAGCAACAAGAGCCCAAGGGCAAATACCGGGTTAAAAACTGGCCTGCCTACAATGCCGGGCTGATCGCGAGAGGTGACGTGACGATCTGGATGGAACAGGACTTGTGGCAACGAGGCCCTAGAGTCGGGGCTCTCAAGCGCGGCCAGCCATGTGTCTACGCCGACGCGGTCATCCAGATGTTGCTCGGACTCAAGCAGGTGTTTTGCCTGCCGCTGCGTGCGTTGCAGGGTTTCGCGGGCAGTATGAACAAGCTCGCCTTTCCCGATCTGCCGGTGCCCAACTCCACGACGCTATGTCGTCGCGCCCGGGATCTCAATGTCGTGCTACCGGTCTTGCGCAGCGGCGAGTCGCTGCATCTGGTCGTCGACAGCACCGGCCTGAAGGTGTTTGGCGAAGGCGAATGGAAAGTGCGCAAACATGGTTACTCCAAGCGCCGCACCTGGCGCAAAGTCCATCTGGCGATGGACACGAACACCGGCCAGATTTGCGCGGCGCTGATGACGCACCAGGTCGTTGGCGATGCGGAGGTGCTGCCTGATCTGCTCGATCAGATCCCGGCCGACACGCCGGTCGATATCGTTGGCGGTGACGGGGCTTACGACACAAGGCAATGCCACGCGGTCATTGCCGCGCGCAAGGCCACGCCATCGATCCCGCCGCGCGATGGCGCAAACCATTGGTCGCAACGAACGCCAGGCGCGGCTTGGCGCAACGACGCGATCGACGTCATCGCCAAAAGCAGTCGGCGGGACTGGAAGCGCGCGAGCGGTTATCACCGGAGCTCGCTCGCCGAGACTTTGATGTACAGGTTGAAGGTGCTCACCGGCAGGAGCTTGGCGGCGCGCACGATTGGTGCCCAGGCCACCGAGGTGGCCATCCGCGCGGGCGTGCTCAATCGCATGACGACATTGGCACGCCCTCAGTCTGTCCGTATCGCGTAACGTCATGAGGGGAAGGGAAAATTGCCGGTCAGATTCGATTTATGCAACAACGCCACGATCAGCGACCAGCGATCCAAATCTCATCGGACACTCGATTGACCGCTACGTGTTACTTCATCAACCACAACCTCGCGATTTTCCGATCCTGATCACAAGGTTCCGTCAGACAGAAGCGTTGCGGCCACCTCTAAAAACTCGATGATGAACCTCGGACCAGCCTGTTTGCCGAACATGAGCGAGAGGATCGGCGATCCAAGATCGGTGTTCCGCTGGTCGGTTTAACCAACCATGTGGACTTCGAGGCGCTCGCCGCCAGCATTGATGGCGCCGTGCCGAAACCATCGCGCGCAAAAGGTGGCTGCAGGAACAAGCATCTCTTTACTAACGTCTAATGACGTCGAACCAGAGGCGCGAGCGCCAACTGAGACAAGTTTGTTCGACTAATGACATTCGGCGTAAAAAGGACGTTCATGTCAACGCCACTCTCCAGAAAAAGGCTGACGTGGCCGAATAGCCGTGTGCCAGGCGGAAACCAGTTCCCGCTCATCCTCAAAAAATACCGGGCAGCGATCTTCCCGATTCTGGTGGATCGCGCGCAAAATCATAGTGCTGGCAGCTTAAGGCCGCACGCCCGACAATTTGTGACAGGTAGACCTTGGCCAGCGCGCAGGTGCAGCGAATATCAAGCACGGTGGGCATGTTGTTAATCATCGCAATGGTCGCCCATGCAACAAAAAAGACTTCCATGATTCTCCTTGCACGGGGCAACACCCGCCTTGAATTCTTTAATGCTGGCGAGCTCATGCGCTAGTAGCGGGGATAAGAGCTCGCATCCGCCGGCAGCGTCTACTTGCGATGATTACTTCGATCGATCGGAGAACCTGTTACGGTACCACCAAGGCCGAGCGAAAACTCGGCTACCGCGGGAGAAATGAAGTAGCTTTGCCCAAAGCACCTTAAAGGTCAGCCCGAATTTCGCGAGAACTGAAAAAAACAGGATGACCCCGAACGCAGTCCAGAAGGTCCACCAGCGCATGTGGAACAGCCATATGAAAACAGGCATGAAAGCAATGCACGGAATACCGAATAGAGTGGGCACCGCTGAGGCATGACGCCAGATGGAAATGCTCATGACAACTCCTTTAACTTTGAATTGAACGCTTTGGCTCCAGCCAACTCTATGAACTCACTTTTTTCGATTTCGCCCGCACGGTACAAGTCCCATGCCTTGTCGTCCAGCGTATCCGCCGTACGCTCCAAGCGCTGACGCAGGAGTGCGCCCCAGCGCTCATAGGAGACCGTCTGCAGCTCGCTGCGCAGCTCGCGATCGAACACCACATATTCGCGGACAGCCTTGCGGCGTCCGTCGCAGGACTTGAGCAGGCGCTGTACCACAATGACGCGCAACGCGCCGATCAACCGCGACGCCACGGCAGACTGTTGCGCAGGTGGATAGACCTGGATGATCCGGTTGATCGTCTCCGCCACCGACTCCGTATGAACCGTCGCGTAGCAGAGGTGACCGGTCAACCCGGCTTCGACCATCGCGTCGACGGTTTCAAGATCGCGCGCTTCCCCAATACCAATGATGCTCGGCTTGCGCCTCATCGCATTGCGCAGACCACAGGCGAAGTTTTGTATATCGCGCCCAATCTGGGACTGTGCCGGCTGCGGCCCCTTCCAGTGAATACCGCCGAGCACGAATTCGACAGGGTCTTCGTAAGTGATCACCTTGCGGTCCGGCATAACCTTGCCGGCGTGAGCATATACAGCCGCCTGCAGCGTGGTTTTTCCCGAGCCAGTCGGGCCGCACACGAGAACCAAACCCATGCCAGGATAGAGCGCCTCCAACAAATCCTGTTCAATGCCCATGGCTGCGAGATCGGGAAGGTCGCTTGGTATCGTTCGCATCGTGATCGAATAGGCCTCGTCAATACGTGCGATGCGCGCCTGAATGAAATTGCAGCGGAAACGGATCGTCTTGCCGCGTTCGAGCCCAACGTCCTCGCCGCTCAATTCCAGCGAGCGGTCCGCCCCCTTCCCTCCACGCACATTGCTCTCCACTTCCGCCTGCCAGATCGACCCGATCAGTGCGGGTAGCTGACCTTGCTTGATGGTGTGCGTGCTGGCCTGCCGCTGCCTGCCGTGAATTTCGCACCACACATAATCACCTCCCTGGACGAGGATGTCCGAAGCGCCGTGATCGGCACAGTACTTCAGAAATCGCTTGAAGGTGTCCGCAGTCAAATCGCCGCGGAAATCGTACGGCTCGAACTTGTTGTGCTCGCTCATGTTTGATACCTCCCACAAATCTCACCGCTCTTCGTGCCCTGAGGTAGCGTCGGTTGTGTATCCACCTTCCCCGCTCGTTGCCGTGCGCGCGCCTGCCGTAAACGCCAACCTCCACTTGTCGGCATTCGTCTCGAACTTGGCCCTGGACGTTAGTCTGCGCAGCGTATCGCTAAGCGTCAATTGCCGGCCGTCACCGGTCACGGTCTGCGACGTCTCCGCCACCTTGGTCGGCAATATCATCCCCATCGCTAGCAACGGCGAATAGAGGATCATTCCCGTATAGTCGCGGATTAATCGACTGAAATTGGCGTCGAGCACAGCGTCGGCCTCCCGCTCTCCGCGCTCCCAGCCCGCGCGAACCGCCTCCCTCCAGATGAGCAACTCGGCGGCGTCCTTGGGACGCGCCTCGGGGTCTGGCAATTCAACCCTGGTCTTCGCGGACAAGCCGGCAAACAGATAGTTGCGCCAGGTGGGAGGCACCGACACGAATCGCTCCTCCTTCTCGATCCGGTACACGTGCCCGGCAACGCGAAACTGATCGGCCGAGAACGACGCAACATCGGTCGCTTCGACTATAACCGGGGGAACCGTCCCGTCCTGCCGTACGAGGGTAGAAAACTGAAACAAGGCGTCAAGTTCCGGTGCTCGTGCATCGAGGCTACGCACCAGCGTTTCTGCCCTTGCGGCCGCGCCAGCACGAAAGCCTACCGTACGGCCGGCGTCATCGACCATCTTTGCTCGCATACCATTCGCGCCTGAATTGATCTTGGTTGACGGATGCAGGAGCGCGTCAAGTGTCATCGGAGGTGCATCGAAAGGCAAAGCCTCGCCATCAGTCGTTGTGGTCGGCAACCGCTCAGGATCGGCGCCATATGCGCATCCAAAGACCATCCCTACCAACGAAAGGAGCAATTTTGATTTCATGATTTCCCCTCCTGCGGCCGGTTGAACCGGAGCGTGAGTTTGGCGGAGTCTACCAGCACGGCGGCACGATATCCGGTTTGGGCACGTATGGCGTCAAGCACATCTTCGAACGACTTATCCTTTACCTGGATCGCGACAGGAAGAGGCAATCGTACTCCGATAGCGATGAATTCCATTCCACGTTCGGAGGCGAGCTTGGAGAGCAACTGGTATGCGTCGCCTTTCCATGAAAACGAGATGGATTTCTCGGTGCTGGCCAGGCCGGCAGAAACAGTGCTCGGCGCATGTCCCAACGCCCCAGCCTGGACAAGTTGCAACTGCATGCGTTCGATCTTGCGCGACGCTTCCAAAATATGTCTGTCAATCTCGCCCTGTGCGTTATCCGCCTTAGGCATCTGCGGCGTAGCACAACCGCCAAGCGCGCAGCAAGTGAAAAATGTTATGAGTGTGGATGAATATTTCATGGTTGCTCCCTTAGTAGTTTCATGTTTAGGCCAGCATGCAAAGTATAAAATCCATACCCTGTTACGACGTCACGCGCGATGCTCGGGATTTGAGCGGGCGCAAGGTTTCGCGCATTGTCCGACGCTCATGGAACTCCCGACGCCAAATCGCCCCAAGACTCTGCTCCGAGGGATTGTCGGCGGCAAGCGAGGACAGGACTTGCTTGAATTGGTCGCTGCCATTGACCTCGAAGGCATTGCCAAACTTCCTCCGGGCGTGGATGAGGGCGGCCACCGCAGCAGCCTGGTCGCCGTTCCCCGCTTGCATCTCGATGACGGAACCGTGGTCGACGAACCCGCCGAAGTCGTGCCCAAATGAATAGCACACGGATCCGTCACGTCGCACCCTAAATCTTGCCCCCTCAATATCAAGATCTGCACGCGGATCAGCGTGAAACTGGTGTCGGATAGAGTTCACATCAGAACCTGAAACAAAATCCCCCTTGCCGGCGCGCTTGGCCGCATAGGCCCAGCCTCGCAATTGGCTGATCGCCGCCGCGTCACCTGTCGCCGCCTGCTGCTCCACCCATTCGCGGTAGGACTTTTGTTGTGCCCTTACCTCTTTGCGCAGCATCGCCCTTTCGACTTCAATGCGTGCTTTGAGACGTTCACGCTCACGCGCCGTCTCGAATGCGATGACCGAGTAGCTAGCCTTGCGTTGCAAGCGGTCTTTGTTCGAAGACCGTACTTCTGCCCGGCGCCGGCGCGCCTCGCTCCTCAACAACGCAAATCTGGATTTGGCGTAGCCGGCATCGAAGCGGGGAAGCACCTGCTCGGCTTTGTAACGGAGGTATCGCGCTCGCAGTTCACGGCGGGCATCCGCCCGCTCCTGCCGTCGTTCCTCGCGCCTTTCATTCCGCCGCACTGGCGCCCGGAACTGATCGTAGAGAACCCGCGTCTCCCCTGGCGGGATCGGCGCCGGCGGTTCGAAGACGCCGAGACGGCGCTGTAGTCGCGTCTTCGATAGTTCTTCGTGCATGTCGCTGGCTTTGATCGGCGTGGGCGCATCGGAACCCACGTCGAAGATCGCGAAACCCTGCCCTTTCTCACGAAGGAGGAGGCCATGTCTGGCCAGTACGCCGTGCAGTTTCTGCCACGTGAGGCGCTCATCCTTCATCGCCTCCATAACTGCCTCGCGTGGTTCGCCGCGGACATAGGCAAAGAGACTTTCGCGGTCGGCGTGGCGTTCCATGTCGGCGGCCGGAGTCGGCATCGTTCCCTTGGTATCGCATGCGCTGCGGCGCCAGTCGATCACATTTACGCCGTTCCGTTCGAACACGGCGTAAGGTCCATTGTCGTGTTGCCACCCAAAGCGTAACTCCAGTTCGCGCATCGCCCTGTCCAGACTGTAGAAATCGCGGTCTGGGTACACCACTTTGAAAGTCGACGGATTGACACGGTTGGTCACAATATGCAGATGCACATTCTTCGTGTCTCGGTGTACGCCAAAGACGTACTGGTGGCCGTCCATGCCGACTGCGCGAAGCGCATGAGCACCGCACTCGAACGCCTGATCATTCGTCGGCGATTCGCCCGATGGCCACGACAGCACCACATGGTAGACCGGGTCCTGCACGCGCACGTTCTGCGCAGCGACAGCGCGCATCTCGGCGCCGGCCGTCCGCAGCGACAAGCAATTCGTCTCACATGCGATGCCGCCCGCGTTGAGATACCGCTGCGGCGCCGCCGTCAGGTCTATCAAGTCTGGTTCGGGTGAAGAACCTCCTTCATTTCGTCCATGCCTTCGCGCAGTGGCTTGAGCATTAAACGCAAGGTGGGCTCGACGGGCTCGGGCGTGCGCTTGAAAGTCTCGATCAATTTCTGGAGCCTCTCCGAGCACGTTCGTTGCTGCGTCGAGATTTGTGCGAGCACTGGTAAGACTTCGTCGATGTGGATCGCCATTTATTCCTCCGTCAGTTGGTCCTTCAAGTCGATCGCCAGGCGGTCCATGTTCTGGCTCATCGGTATCAATAAACCCTGCAAGACCCGCAAAACGGATTCGGACGGCAGCTGCATCAATAGCGTCAGCTCGTCGAGCTGCATGCAGATGATCTTCTGCTGCGCGCAAATCGTTTCGAGCGCGCTTAAGAAGCGTGTGGTGTCGCTCTCTGTCGCTTGGATCGAGCTCGTCATTTGGTGTCTCCGTTTCGTCGTTTTCGTCGCGTTCAGTGATGTACTTCACCAGCTTGGCAAAGTCCGATTTGCTGTCCTTTCGCTTCGGCGTGACCTTGGCCAGCATATCAAACTCCGATGCGGTCGATGGCCGCAAGGATCTCGACCAAGATAGCGCGATACTCTGGAGCCAGCGCGCCGCCATTGGTGGTGCACAGCGCCTTTTGCTGCATGCCGAGGCGCCGCAATTCCTCGATCAGATGCGCACTCGACTTGCTGCGAGTTTGCTGACATAGACCAGACGCCAGCAAGTAGGCCGAAACCGGGAGGCCAAGCTCCGCGGCACGGGTCCGAAGCAAGGCAAGGTCCTCAGGTGCGGCACGCACCACTACGAGACCGGTCTTCTTGCGTTTTTCACTGGTGCTCATGATGTCCAATACCGTCAGATTTGTCGGGGTGCGGGTCTCGGGGCGGAGCCCTGAGCAGGGAGGTAGGCAAAGCGTAGGGAGTGCAACGACTGGAGCGCCGCCGGTTGATGTGCCGCCGTTCACGGCGGTATATCAACCCCTACCCTGTCCCGTGACGGTGCCCACCTCCTAAAGAACAAAATAGCTGATCGCGGATGGGTTACAAGGGAAGAAAGTGGCTCCTTTCAGGTCAGTTTGATCTGTATCTAGGCCGATCTACAAAACGCGAACAGAATGTATTTGTCGACTAAGCGGCTCGACAGGCAACGAGCGAACGCCGCTTAGCAGAATCCGAAACGTCGATGGAGAAGATCGTGAAGCATAAGCTAGAACATATTCAAGTCCTCAAGGAGATGCTCTCACAGTTGCCTCCCGTCGAAGCCCACGCTGCGGAACTGACGACACAGGAAGCGGTGAAACTGCTTCGTCCGGAGGTGACTTCGCTGCAGCGAAAGGGCTACTCATTTGAAATGATCGCGCAGGTTCTGGAGAAAAATGGGTTCAATGTCACCGCAAGTACGCTGAAGAAATACCGCGGCGCCCGAAAGCAAGACCCCGTGCGTCGAGCTGGAAAAAAAAACCTGATCGAAGCAATCCCATCGGCACCCGCCAAGCCGCGAACAACGCCAGTTACTGCCGTGAAGCGAGCACGCCAACCTGGGGAAAATGATTTGGCAGCACCACAAGTCGGCGGGTTCACCCCGCTCGAAGATACGCGGGACATCTAACCGGAGAAAGCCATGTCAAAACCAATCGTCGTCGTCGGCGGCGGCAAAGGTGGTGTTGGAAAATCCACAGTATCGATCGGCACTGTCGATACACTGCTAGTGCGCGGGGAAAAAGTCCGTCTTATCGAATCGGACACGTCGAATCCAGATGTATGGAAAATGTACAGGAACGAGATCGAGACCAACTTGATCGACCTGGACGATGCCAATGGATGGATCGAACTGGTGAACGTTTGCGATACCAATCCCGATTCCATCGTCGTCCTGAATACTGCGGCGCGAAACAACCGCGGCGTTAGCGCATATGGCGAAACATTGAACAGCACGCTGGCTGAGTTGAGGCGTAACCTCGTCACGATTTGGGTCATTAACCGTCAGCGCGACAGTCTGGAGTTGTTGAACCAATATATGGGTGCGCTGACTGGCTCGCGCATTCACGTCATGCGTAACGGCTACTTCGGAGAAGAACAGAAATTTGAACTCTACAATGAATCAAAATTGCGAACGCAAGTGGAGAACGCGGGCGGGAAATCGCTCACATTCCCGGACTTGGCAGATCGCGTCAGCGATGACCTCTACAGCAAGCGGCTCTCCATCAGAGCGGCCATGCAGGCACTCCCGCTCGGAAACCGGGCCGAGCTCGCGAGGTGGCGGCGTGAAGTGCACAAGGTCGTCGGTGAGGCCGTCCGTGCTTGACGTCGAACGCACGTTCGAGCGGCTCATCGGACGGCAGCCCTCGGACAAGGAAATCCAGAGCCTGTATCGCGTAAAGGGCGCCTTAGAGATCGAGGATAACGATGCGCTTTGGCTGGTGCTCATGGCGCTAGAATCGTACGACACCCTCTATCGCCGGTACCCAGCGATCATCGACGCGCAGCTAAAGAAGTCGATGGAAGATCAGCGCGTGGCTATAGCGGCGATCGCTGACGCTGAAACCAAGAAGGCACTAGGGACATTGGCGCAGGCAGTGTGCCAGACCAGCGAAAGCGTCGCGCTGCGTTTGACCCAAGCATCATGGATGCTCTGGAGCGGCCTGATCATGCTCGCCATGGTAATGTTTGGGAGCTTTTGTACGGTGATGGGATTTATCCTGGGGAGTGGCCGTCTGCCCTACTGGGCGGAGCCGGCGGAACATACTTGGTTAGCGGGTCTTCTTTTCGCAACACTGGCACGCACACCGGCGGGTTGGATCGGCGCCATTGCAGGCGTTTCTTTGGCCCTGGTGGCGGCGTGGCATGTCCGCCAAAAGAATGCTTCGGGCAGCAAGCGCATCGCGGTCGGTTGCTGCGCCCTCATCGCGCTGTGTCTTATCTTTCTCTGGCCAAGCGTGTACGTGTAGAGACCGGTTTTTTGAAACCAACCCGCCCATTGCGCACGCTGATTGGGCGGCCAGGCCAACGGAGCTGGTCAAAGTCGAGGGGCGAGCGGTGTATCGACGCACACCGATTCCGATTGTTCGGGAAGGCTTGGAAAATCTCGCCGTTTTCCGGCTTCTCGCATTCGAAGTGCGCCAGGAGTGCGCCAAGAATGGCTACATCGCCGACCTCCTGGAGAATTTCGATTACGGGGAAGCCGCACCGCCGGCTAACGTGTAACGGGCGTTATGTCTACTTGCCCCCACACTACGCTGGCCGCCGTCCGACACTTTGCTATAAAGTGTCGGACACTTTAACTTTTTTGGATCGCACAATCATGGAAAGTGTCAGTATCGACACGGCAAAAACGCTGGTCGGGTCCAACATCGTCACCCGCGCCGTCATCGAATGCTTCGACGGCCGGCGCTGGTGCATCGTGCTGCGCGGGCGCCAGGAGTACCTGGTGAAGTCCGCCAAGCAGAACCCCAAGGCCTTCGCCAAGATCGAAACGTCGTTGGAAGAAATCAAAGGCTTCGGGCTGCGCAACGTCGAAATCGATTTTACGAAGTGGCAACGCGACCAGGCCACCCTCACTTAAGATCAACGCGCCACACGCGCCCGACTCGCCGGCCGGCAGCTGGCAAGGAATCAGAATGACTAAGAAATTGCTCCCGCTTCAAGACCTGCTTGACCTCGCTAACGAACAAATCCGCATTCGGCCTGGATTTATTGACGGCATGCACATTTCTTCTGCTGAGATGAAAGGTTCCATTTTGTTCATGCGTGGGGAGTGCTTCCTCGATCAATCCGGAGGCGCAACGGCTCAAACCGCGCCTGCCATAAATTTCTACAATGAGTTCGCACACGAATTTGCTGGGAACTATTCTCTAATCGACGACCAAAAATGACCGTGCTCAAAGACCATGACGACGACGGCGATAGCACCGCGCTGACCGACGATGACCGCGCCCACATCGCGGCCGAAATCACCCTGCTCGACGCCGAGCTGATGCAATGCCGGGAAACCCTTCTGTTCCGCGACATACGGCACCGCCGCACCCACCTGGCCGCTGAACTGAAGGCCGGCCGCCGCCTCCCCCTTCTGGACGACGACAGCATCTGGTACGACTTCCAGATCGTGCCGCGCGGCTGATTACAGGCCTAATCAGACGTTCACAAACCGGCCCGTTATGGGCGTAGAATTGACAACGCGGCAATGACGCCGCGCTTCGGAAATCATCAATGGCCATTGACGACAAAAAGGAATACAAGGACGTGCTTGTGATCTTGGCGCATATCGGCGCTGGACCGTCCGTACTCAACAAACTGAACGCCTTGATGGCGAAGATGGAAGATCCGCAATTGAAGGCCGCAAGCGCCCAGTTGGTTTTGTACTTCGGTGCCAAACCGGAATTCGCGCATACAAAAAAGTTCCAGATGCTGGACTTCGCCTCAAAATACGCGATGAACCACGGTCACTATAAGAAAGCGTCCGACACAATCTACGCCATACAGCAGCACTGCCAGAAACACATCAACAGCCAGGTGCCACAGTGGCAGTTGATCGCACTGGCCGCCGGCTGGACGCCACCCGTCACTACCGTTGCCACAGGCACGCAATTGGATACCAAGCAGTTGGCGGCAGGCGAGACGTTCAGCAGCCCCGCCCCGGTGCCGGCCAAGGCCGCCAGGCAATGACCGCACCGCGTCGCAAGCTCCCCTCCCCTCACCTGATCAGCGAGCCGCCATGGAACAGCCCTTAAAAACGATCCCCATCACCTACCACGTGCAAGAGCGTGCGTCCGCCAAGCTTCAAGCCCTTCAAAAAGGCCATCGCAAAACGCCATGACATTGGCCATCGGAGCGGGCACGATATCGAGTGCAACCTGGTATCCATTTCCGAGGACGACGTTCGCGCGCTCGCATCCGACATCGAGTCATCCGCCCAAGAACTGCATGACAGGATTGCCGACAAGGTCGCGCCGCCGGACGTCGCCATCGACGACGAATTCTGCTGGTCCAACGTGAGAGCTCGCGATTCAGTTGGTTCACTTCGTAACATGAGCAACCACTAATTTTTTACTCAACGATGAAAGGTCGTGAAATGGCGAGTCACTGGCAGGTTGATGGTCAAGCCATCGAAAATAGCGCGCTCGCATTGATGGCCGAAATGGTCCAATACATGTCGGTTAGCGACAGCGGGGTGGGCATCCTCATGGGTGAATACGAATTTTTGTCAGACGCGCTGTTTGGCCTCATCAGACATAGCTACGTCATCGATGACGACACGCTCTCCCGTGTGTTGGAAGAATCTCTACGCGCTCGCTTTATAGCGGACAAGCTTTCTGACGCGAAGAAACTCCTCGCAGAGTTTGACCGACGTTGCGGCAAGTTGCTGTCCAAGCAAGCGGAATATGTGTTGATTACTACCGCCGGAATGCGTGGACGCCTGCCAAAGTCCCGAGTCATCAACGGATGTTCGATAAAGTTTCACGCGAAGCTCCCCAAAAAATATTTGAACGCCAGGGACAAACTCTTGAAGATTAAAAATCCGATCAACGTCAATGTCGAGAACGAAGGGTATGCGTTTGTGGAGGCCCGGGTGAAAGGTCCCACTGGAACCACTGCCTTCATGGTGGCCGCCGAAGCCCTTGCCGTTTTCCGGGCGCTTTGGCAGCTGCACTTTGGGAAGAGCGTGCAATTGTTCGCTCCATCGGGCTCGGCTGCAAAATACCCGTCCGACATTACGATCAAATTGGGCAACGTCCATACCATGCATTTACCGGACGGCTCCGCTGCGGGAGAAATGCACTGGTCTGAAGATGCACCGAATTATTCCAAGCCAATCAACGTCAAAGAGCCCGAGGTCATCGAGCAGAGAGTTGGAAAAATGCTGCGCAAGCTGGAACGGTCTTCGCAGGAATATCGCGCATTTTGCATAAGGATTTTGCTGGCATTCGCGGAGGCGATTAGTACCAACGATCTCGAAGCGAGATTCGTAAAATTATGGCTTTGCTTGGAGTTGTTGACCGGTGCGGATGATGCCAAACGCATCATCAAGAGGGTCTCTTTTTTCTACGCCGACCAAAACGTCGCCAAGGCTCAGCTCCTTGCGCTACGGGGTGCCAGAAACTCTCACGTCCACGCCGGAGCAAAACCAGAACGACTGGGCATGAAGAACTTTCAGCTTTCAATGTTCGTAGAACACCTCCTGATCTTCATCATCTCGAACCATTTCAAGTTCACAAATTCGGCTCAATGGCATGAATTCATGAGCACCACCACCGATGCCAAAAGCATCGGCGAACAGATAGCCAGATTGAAGATGGTTAAAAAGTTCGCGGCTCCATCGCATGCCGCGCCGCCGGCCGACGCCCAGTAAGAAAAGACCGTCGTAAGCCTGTTCATCAATCTTCATAAGTTTTTGTTTTACACACCCGACGCACCCCTGCGCGGTGCAATGCGGTGCGCGACATCGTGTCGAAAAAGCTGGTTCTTGCCCAAGCGCCCAGCCTCGACAGGCTCAATGGGAAAAAACTCCACGAGGGGCTTTATCGCTTGTGAGTGCACGTGGCTCTGCGCGGCCTTGTGAGCATTAGTAACGACCCGCGCCACTTGTAGCGCGGTCAGGGTGGTGGACTCGTTGCGCCACTTGTTAAGCGTGTGGGACTTGATTCCCAACGCGGAAGCCAGCGCTGCATCGGAAACCACTCCCGCCGTTTTGGCGAGGTGATCTCCCATTTCGTTCGTTAAGTGGCGCAGCAAATCGGTGGTTTTCATAAGCGAAAGGATTCCATGTGGAAAAATTCATTATTCCACATTTTTCCACTGAATCTCTTTTCTTTATGGGCGCGGCGACTGACCAGGTCACCGACCGTGCCAGTGTTGTTGCCGGCGCGGGTGTCGCCAGCTGCGTCGGCACCGCCGGCGCTCAGCCTGCGCAACGAGCGCGGCTGGACGCTGAGCCTGCCGGGCGACGTCCCGGCCGGGTGGCTGGCCGAACTGATGCGCGCGCTGTGATGGGGCTGTCGGCCGACGCGATCTGGCTGGCGACGGCGGCGGTGGACATGCGCACCGGCATCGACGGCCGCCATGCCATGGCATGGTCTGCACGTGCAGCAGGCGCTGGGGCGCCCGCCGTGCGACGGCACGGCTTACGTGTTCGCCAACCGCCGCCGCACACGCCTCAAGCTGGCGTGCTGGGACGGCACGACGATCACCGTCCACCGCACATCGAGGCTGAGCCCCCGGCGCCGCGTCATTACCGCAACGCAGCGATCCTGCCCTGGAGTCCCATGGCGGTCGCAATTCGGCTACGGACGAGCAAGGATGCGATTGCGATCATCGCATCCCGGCATTCGGAAGAACCCACCACCTCGCCGGCGTGATGAACCAACAAAGTATCAAGAACCTCGGCGAGCTTGTCGCCGGTGTTATCGCGATAGAAACCACCTGCCTCCGGTAGCGCCTGGCGGAGCCAGACGATGCCCTCCATTCGCAGAAATTTTCCCGGCTCGGTCGTGAGAAAGTGGCTGAATGCGGCGATAAATTCCTCGTCATTTGCCAACTGGGTACTCGCCCATTGTCGATAAAAGGGAAGCAACTCTGGCAGGCGCTGGGTTACGGAGCCAGAGTGAGCGATTTCACACGATGCGTGGAGACCTAGCAAACCGGTGACCATAGTGCGGCCACGGTATCCACGTCGACCATGATGCCAGTCCGCCGCGAAAGCGAATCCAAGCATCGCTTTCCACTCAAGCACGAACCGTTCAGGATGCGGATCACTAAACAGTAACATGAACCAGTTGGACGAAAACTGGCCGACAGCATAATGGGCGGCAGGGCCGAGATCGAGAACTGCCCGCCACAGCGCCTGTGACTCCTCCACCCGCTCGGCCATGATAACCTGTGGGAAGATGCGCAGGATCTCATAGCCCAAATCGCTGGGCGTATCGTATTCATCATCGCTCTCGCCTTCATCGTTGGCTTTTCCCGCCATTCTTAGCGACTCCCATGTCCACAGGCGCGAAACGAGCGTCCGGGCCTCTGGGTCTTGTACGGTCTGCGCGGCGCCTTCAGGTTCGAGGAGCCAGGCGAAGCCGGCTTTTAAATATTGCGAGCTAAGCCCGTTGTTTCGTCGCAGCTTTCCGCGATACCCCGCAGGTTCGCGAGCGAGCAGCTTCGCGTGGCGACGCGCGAGTAGGCGCTCGACCCGCGTCGCGATCTCGACCGGATCGACAGCCGAAAGATCAACCGATCGCCCAAAGACGCCAGAAGAGCGGAACCGGGCCAGCCATCGCTTCCATATCGGCCCGACACTCTCTTCCCCTCCATAAAGCGGTACGAGCTTGTCCAGGCCGGCCGCCCATACCAGCTTCTGGTTGATGCTGTACCAGTCAGCCCCTAGCCTTCCTCGATTGCGCCACGCCTCGCGCATTAAGACTCTGATCGCCGACAGGTCGCCGCAGGTCATGATAGCCAACACCGCGCTGTCCCATGGTTCAGTGGAGTTTGTGTCAAACGGAGCATACAGAACTCCTACCGCGGCAAACCGTAGCGCTGCGGCGTCATCAAAGCCCAGATCCTTGAGCTCCGCGCTGGAGTTTCCGATTCCATCGACAACAGCTCGAATAACTCGGTGAGCATTCTGCATGGCACCCTGATGCTCCATCGCCCACGGCCCCGCCTTCGCTATCAGGGCTCCAGCTGCGGCGGCAACCATTACGCGACGATCTACCTCGTCCGGGAGCGGCGTACCGATAACGGGTAGCAATCGGGAGAGGTAATCTGCGATCTCGGACGAAAGCATCCCGTCAGCCGCAATGATCTTTTCACACTCACCGGGCAAAGTTAACGGTAGCAGATCAACGTCGGCCGAACGGTGGAACGCTGAGACCTCGCGCTGCAGCGCGTCGGGGAAAACGACGGTAACCGAACTATCCCCGCTTTCTTGCTCAGCGCCGCGCCGCAGGTTGGTAGGGTCGAACGAGGCAAGCATCAAGCGCCGCTCCAATCCAGACTTTTCGTCATAAGGTAAGGGCCAGCGCGTTGCCGCATCCATTATCCGGTGCCCGACGCCAGGATGGACCGATATCAGATCAATCACAACAAAGCGCAGGCGGCTCTCGCGATACGGCGCGAACACCCAGTCGCGCGCCACGTTGAACGCCGCCTCGCCCTGTCGGCTGAACTGCATCAGGTCGAAACCGATACTTGACAACCCGACGCGATGATCGTCCCACCAGTAGAGCTCCTCCAGCTCAAGCAAAGGAGCGAGGGCGCCGCGAAAAAGTGATGGTTGACACTTACCGAGCGTCACCAACACGCCGAGCAGCGCTGTCGAGCTTTGCATCTCGAGCAGGCGCGCGCACCACTGACTGATATCTTCGCCCGCCTCTATCTTAAGCACAAGCCAGCGCTCCACCGCGTCGAGCGCGCAAAACAGCTGCCCGTTAGCTGTCGAATTTTCCCTGGACCATCCGAAATGCCAATTCGTTCCCCGGAACGAAGCACACCGATGCTCGCCAAGCTTAATCGAGAGAGCCGGCACGCTCGCGTCCGGAGCATATCGTTCGGCCCAGCGATCCATGGCGAAGTCGAGCAATTTGTGGAGCGATGCCAACGCCGCTTCCGGCTGATGGGCGAGAAAAAGGAAGAACGGACTTTTCCAGAATATCGTCGGGTAGCTCTGGTGATCGTAGACCAAACCCAGATCCAGGTCCAGTCGCGCGCCCCCTTGTGAACGGACAGGCCGATCGTCGATGATGCTCGCCAACAGGACTTCGGACGCCACATCGGGTGCGACCAGCATCAGTTGCGATAGGGCCTGTTTGCGCAGGACGACCTCGCGAAACGCGACGTTTACCCTGCTCGTCGCGCCAAGGGGCCAAGGCGGCAGTTCCTCGCGACTGAATGTTATCGCCGAAACAAGCCTGCGTTGGCGTGCGGCCGCGATATCTGCAACCGCGGCTGTCTGCCGTAGCGCACGTTCGGCGGTTTGCAGCCCATGGACGCGCTCACACCCTACTTCGGATAACTGGCGGCGCTGCGCCATCTCAAGGGCGAACGTCGCGACTTCCAATGGTATGTCGGCCCCACCGGCAAGTGCAGCGATGAAGACCGATTGCTCCCGTTCGCCGTTCCCACCATAATGGGAGTGAGCGATCCCGGCCGCTTGTTCGGCTTGCGCGGTCATCAACGCGAGACGGGCCAGCGTTCCGCGAAACGGCACAGGTCTTCCACCAGCCGTGACGGGCGTACGGGATAACCACAAGAAGCACAATTTCGAGACAGCGGGAGATGCCAGCGCTCCGATTCGTTCAAGGTGAGCTTCGAGGAAGCGCACCATCGGAGGCCATCGGGCAACGATTGGCGTCCGCATTTCCACTTCCAGGTAGATGCGCAGCGCAGGGTCGAATGCAGCGCTGTCCGGCACACTGGGAATGGTGGCCAGGTGGGTAAAACGGTGCACCAGGCGAAGCAGCAGCGAAGCCTTGTTTTCGAAAAAGAGTTCCACCCGCGCGGTTAGATGCGCGTCCAGTTGCGGGTCTAGGCACAATGCGTCGAGCAGCAGATCGACAGCATCGTCATTGTCGCCAACCGAGAGAGAAGAAAGCGCATGGTCCCATCCGTCCCGAAATTGGTCCGGTTGTCTCAGCAGATATTGACCGAACAATCTCAACGCAGGTATCCATAGCGGATGCGGAGCCAACGCCGACCATGCGCCAACGTCATCGGCCATTTCCTTCAGGCGCTGATAGCGGACCCAATCCGACGCGAGATCGTGCTGAAATTCGATGCGTCCCCGCTGATTGAGGATCAGCGGCGCCTCTCGAGGTCGTCCGTCGAACGTATCAACGTCGCCGGCGTCGAGTCGACTGATCGCGAAGCTGCGCTCGAAGGCCGCGTCGCGCTCGGCCAGGCGAATCAGCAACCGCTTCATCGTGGCCCGGCCGTCGGTCCATTGTAACCAAAGACGATCCGCGACCGCCGTGACCGATGCGAGCGCGCCGGGGTCGCCTTCGGTGAAGGACGACGCTTGCGCGATCACCCAGCCCAGCGCCCGCAGATTCGCCAGAACCGGGATCACGTGGACGTCGCCGGCCACCCAGCGCAATTGTGGGACGCTATACAAAGCTTCCTGCACGGCTTCGTCGGATAGCCCGGGAATGGTGATACGTGGCATGTCGGCGACAAACGGCGTCCCCTTGAACGGATCATTGCCATCCACGAACTGAGTTGTGATCACAATACGCGTTCGGACGGATCCTCTGTCGAAGTGCTGCCCGATGACGGGGAACAATCCATTAAGCCGCGACAACGTCGCCGTATCGAGACGCTCGGCGGAATCGACAATCAGAATATGATCGCTGGGACTGCGCTCAAGGGTGGTCATGAGTGGGTGATCGATTCCCAGACCAGGGCGATCGACCTCGCTCAGCACGGAACCAAGGACGGCAGGATCCATCCACAGCTGGGATTCATGAGGAAAATCCCGGTCCAGTATCTGCCGGACCATCGCCGACTTGCCGACACCCGAGTCCCCTGCGACAACACATCCAGGCCCGTCCTTCAAAGCCTGAGTGATACCAATTCCTTCCTGCCGTTCGACGACGTGGCCGTTGGGGAGCGAGCCTGCAATCTTCACCAAGTGATCGTCGCTCAAGGCAAGCAGTTTTTTCCAGGCAGCGGCGATGGAGGGATGGGCCTTGAGGACGAAACGATTACGGATGTCGTCCAGCAATCCGACCAGCGTGATCGTGCCGTTGCTCAGTCGTGCATCCTCCGCGCGCTGCACGAGCGCGCCCCACAATCTATCGGCTTCGGCGAGATTCTCGGAAGCCAGCGCCATGCGGCAGCGATATAGCGCAGTCGCCAGCGTTTCCGACGTTTGAAGCTGAAAATCGACAGGCAGCACGGCTAGGCGGGCAATCAACGCCAAGGTTTCCTCTGCGGATGGCGGTGTTCCATCTACAGCCCCAGGCCGGCATACGCTATCGAAGACTCGTTGATGGGTTGCGGATTGGCGTATGCGCGCAAGTACGAGCGCGACATCTCCGGCGGTCGACCAGTTTTTGATGTCGGCCCATATCGGATCGAACGTCTGATGTCGTCCACGCGTAACAAGCGCCATGGCGTCGGCCTTGGGGAAAATCTGGCTCTGGTCTCGCCACGTGGCCCAAGCGGCGGTGATGAAATCTGACGGGAACCCGTTGCTGGTCACCTGCATATTACTCTTGCAGGAAAGCGCCAACTTAAGCTGCCCACCGTCTCTGTCGGTGCCGACGCACAGCAGGTCGTCGATCGCAAAATCAAGCGCGCCAACCTGTGATAGCAACTGCACACCAGGAACCTCGATAGCGGGAATCGGTATATCGAGCAGAAACCGGGACAGCAGGTCAGCGGCCACCAGGTCCTCGAACGCGTAGCCCGGGCCAGCCGTGGATCGCGTGGTGGCGTTAGAGGCATTCATCGGTATGCGGCCTCGTTGAACCCCTCAAACCTCAATTTACGGCAATTCCTGAAGTTGACGGTCATCGTCGAGATACTCCATGGGTTAGTTCAATTAATTTATGACTCGCCCGAATCGAGAAGCCCATATTCAGCCACAGTCGCGGTAGGTTGCATAGAATGCTGCGCTCGTTTGCTATCAGCATCATATAGCACCCGAGCAGCCCGCGCGAGTCGATTTTCCCGCGCCCGCACGTAGACCGCCGTGGTGTCGGCGCTGGCGTGCCCTAGGATCTCCTGCACCACGTACAGGTCGACACCCCCTCCACCGCGAGCATCCCGAACGTATGCCGAAACGCATGCGGCGACGCCTCCAGCAGACGGGCCATGTCCTCGGGATCCAGCCGGCCGCCGTCGTTGATCGCGTCCAGATCGCGGTGCACGCGCCGAACGGCTCCCACCACCAGATCGTACAGCGCGCCGGCCGTGTAGCCGGCGGCACCCGACGCATGGCGGACCTGCGCCGTGTCCGTGGCCGGAATCACCAAAGGCGACAGCAGCGACTGCTCAACGCGCGGGACGTCGAAGTTCGCCCCCAGGTCGGCCCAATGCGCGCGCAGCGCGTCGATGCATCGGGGACTGACCGGCACCACGCGCCGCTTGCGCCCCTTGCCGAGCACGCGCAGCATCCAGACGCCCGGCGCGTCGCGGCTGGGCGAGAGTCGCGCGCGCATCGCCGACGCCGTCTCCGCGCGCCGCAACCCGGAGTCGCCCATCAGCAGCAGCGCCGCGAGCGCGACCCGGTCCTGCACCGCGCCGGCCATCTGCGCCCGCCGCTCCAGCGCCACGATGACGGCCTCCCACGCATCGGCGCTGAGCGCCTTGTCGACGCGGATCGGGTCGGCTTCGATGTCGACCACCGGATCCCTGACGGCCACCCAGGGGTTGCCCCCGAGGTAGCGCACCCGTGCGAAGTAGTCGAAGGCGGCGCGCAGGATCTGTACCGCCTGCTTCTGCGTCGCCGACGTCATGGGGCGCTCGGCGAACGGCCGCCAGCGCAGGCTGTTGCGCGGTGCCCGCGCGCCGCGGAACGCCGGATCGGGTGCCGCCATGAACCGCACATACGCCTGGCAGTCGTCGACCAGCAGCGACGACAACGGCTTTTTCGCCATGAGGACGCTCCACAACAGGCAGCGTTCCAGTTCGCGCCGGTAGGCGCGCAACGTATGGGGTTGCACCCCGAAGCCGGCGAGGTAACAATCGATCGCCTGCAGATCGTCGCGGGCGCCGATGAAGCAGAAGCGCTCGGCTCGGTTGACGCCGGCGCTGCCGTCCAACGCGGCCGGCAGCGAGAAGGTGCCTAGGGGGGGCATCACGCCATTGCAGGGAGCGATCATCGGCAAGGCGCTTGCCACCGACACTGCCCGCACGTCGGACTCCATCCGCCCCAACGTGCCCGCATGCCGCGCGAGCCAGCGTTGCAAGGCAAGCGCGCGGCAGGCGCCAACGCGCGGGACCGCGCGCCACCACGATGGTCCGCGTGCCGTGATTAGTGCCAGAAGATCACCCAGCGTCGACACCCCCTCCCCGCGCAGCGCCGTCGTCAGTCGGGGGCGGAACCACTTGCCGATCGGGTCGAGCGGCACCGGCGCCGGCATGTCCGCCGCCTTCACCAGGATATCGAGCGCCTTGGTCGTGACCACGCCGCCGCGCCGCGCGCCTCGCAGGATCTCGGCAAACGCCGGGTTGTGTCCGATCACCCGCTCGATCAAGTGATCGCGCATCCCGGTCAAAAACCGCTCCAGCCCCTGCTCCACCTGCGGGCTGTCTTCGCTGTAGTGCAGGTCGGCGATGCGCTGCAGCGGCAGCTTCAACACGAAGGCCTGCAATGCCGTGTAGTCGGCGCGGGTGTAGGCGGCGGCGGGCAGCTCGATGTCGGTGTTCTGGGCCATCGCTAGTTTGCCTCGGGTTGATCGGGGGGCGCGCCCACGCCATCCGGCGCATCAGGTGCGCGCATCATGGCGACATACTGGCGCACGATCAGCCGCAGCACCAGCCACCACGCGTACACGCCGTAAGGTCCCTCGCACAAGCCACGGCCGGCCAGGCCGTGGGCAACAGCGTTGCGCAGGTTCGGCCCCTCCTGCTCGCACATCAGGGAACGAATCGTGAACGTCAGATCCTCGCCGAATTGTGGAACCATCTCGTCGCGTTTGATCAAATTCGACAGCCCGATTTCGGAATCGAGGCCCTCCGCATCGTGCGTCGTCGTGTGCGCGCCGGCCGCCTTCAGGGCCATGCGCACCATGTGCTCGAATTGCGGCACCAGGATGTGCACAGCCTGCACATAGTCACGGCACCAGCCGGCGTGTAGCCCCTGGGCGACGATCTCCGCCCGGTCGCGCGGGACCAGGGGAACACGGCGCGTCAGCTCGAGGAAGTCAGCGTGCGCCAGGCTGAACTCCAGTTGCATGGTGTCGAGCGCCGGCACGATCATGCCGGTCGCGGTCATGCCGCACACATTGAAGCAATGCTTGATCGCCTCCGCCATTTCGAATGCCGCGCGCCCTTCCCCGCCGGCACCGATGCCGGGCCGCTGCCCGATGGCCCGCCCGTCGATATCCAGGACCATGGTGGGAAACATATGCCGGATGTGCCCTTCTGCCACCACGGCCTGCGCGTGTTGAAATACTTTCTCACGGTTAGGCAACGGGTGCAGCATGCTGAACGCGTACAGCGCCGGCAAGGGCGCGCGGCCTCGCACTCGTTCGACGGCAATCACGGCGGGTTCGTTGAGGTCGATGCGCTGCTCGATGGGTGACATCTCGTCAAGGGCGCGACGCCCGGCCTGCTCCAGTTTTGTTCTCAAGGCGCTCACCGCCGCGTCCACGCCGTGTTCCTCCCGATACGGTCCGGGCACGGATCGATAAGCTTCAATCGCCTTGGCGTACCAGTGCCGGCTGCCGATGCCGGAGGTGTCGGCGTCGCCACGCGCCGCCATCGCAGCGGCCGACATCGCCAGCATCTCCGCCTGCTTATCTTGCCGGCCGGCCCGGGCCCACCAGCGCCCGGCGTGGTCGAACATGTCTTGAGCGTCGCTGAAACGCTGTGCGGCATGGCGTTCGCGCCCCAGCTGGGAGAGGCGTTGTCCCACCTCCTCCGCTTCATTGGCGGCGCGGCGCTCTGCATACAAGGGGGCGAGATAGATCAGCGGCTCCCGGTCCGGCGCGGCGGCCGCGCCCCTGAAGGCCGCCAGCAACGCCGATTCGATCAGCTGGATACGGCCCGCGTCGCGGAGAGTGAGCGCAAGCTGCAGCGCGCGCCGCCAGCAGGCCCCGTCGGACAGGAACCATCTCTCAGGATCGATCGAGCGCGCGGAATACGCATCGATCGCCATATGGGCGAACGAGATACCCCGTTGCTTGAGCCAGACCAGGTCCGCCAGGCGCGCGCGCAGCAGCTCATGCCGCACGCCGTGGGACAACTCGGCCAACATCCCGATCTCCTCGCGCGACAGGGCTTCCGGCCGCATGGTCGAGCTTCCGTCGGCAAACCGCTCTGCTGCCTGGAGCGGCGCGGCTTTCACATCCGGCTCCAGCGTCATCGAGCAAACGGCGGCCAAAAACCCCAGCGCGCGGGCGCGGACGGGGTCTCCCGCCGCCTCGGCAGTGTTGGCGCCCCTGAGGAGCTCGTCCGCCATGCCGACATACCAGCCGTCGGAGTCGCGCGCCAGGCAGTCCTCGTAGCCAGATTGTTCAAGGTCCCGCACGGTCAGCGGGGCGGCGTCGGGGGAATTGGTCTTCATGGGGTGATCCTTTGTGGGTGGGCGCGGCTTCGGATGGCGGTCGCATCGTTCATTCCGATCTCCACGCCCTCAGGGTTTGCCAGAGGCCGATTCCTGACTTGGATTTCCAACTGCTCACTTGTCGATCAAATAGCGTCGGGAATGAGTCCGTTCCACCCAGCGCTACGTCCACCGACTGGTGAAACGTGTGTTCACGTTGCCCAGCATCGTAGGTCATCCCGGGCAGGGCCGCCAGATTTACCTGCGCCGCATCGAGTCCAGAAATCACGCTGCCGGCCAAGATCGTTAATGCTGCATTCGGCGGACCGCGGACAATCTTGACACGAGACATTTCTCTTTTACCTCTCATTTCAATAAAGACGCCATCCATGTTCGGCTCGAACACGTCAATGCCCGCCAGCCGCAGCACTGGGCGGACACCGGCGAGGAAGGACGCCAGGCGCTCCTGGTCCTCCTGCCCCAGGTGTTCCCCTCGGCCGCCGTCGCCGTTGTCGAGGTCGTAGCGGTTGGCGAGTTTCGCCCACGCGATGAACTGGCGCTCGATGTTCGGGGTGAACGCGACGTTCATCCAGTCGTCGGCCGAGGTGAACACCATCACCGCCGTCCAGAATTCCTTGACACCGATGTGCTGCCCGAGCCGCTGGCCAATCGTGCCGGACTGGCCCACATAAAGCTGATTGCCGTGAGTGACCCGATCGAAGTGGTCGGCGTAGAGCAAATACACGCCCGCTGTCCTCGGCGCCGCAGAGTTGATCCAGTTACTGCAGGTCGGGTGCGACATGCGCAAAATCCGGCCGTCCCAGCCGTCGGCGGTGATCTCGGTGACACCGGCGTGGTTCGTTTCGGCAATGCGGATGGATGTGACCATGGTCTCTGTAGAAAAATGGCAGTTTTTCCCATCATAAACGGGTTTCACGCCGTAAACCACCATAAACGCAACGGTGATAATACGGATTATCACGGAAGGCCCCGGGGAAAAATGCGCCACCCCGCAACGCGGATATAGCTAGCCGCCAGCCGGTCGCCGGGGGCGATGGTGCAACCACGCCAGCCGGAACCAGCGACAATCCTCCCAGCCACTCCGGCCGGCGGCGGAAAACCCACCACAAGAACAAAAACACGGCCGCGCGCAACATGCTCGCTGCCCCTGTTCGGAAAACCTCCTGAGGAACCGCAAGCGATGCTCCTCTGAATGGCGCAACGAGGTGTTTTTTGTCGTGACGACGACGATCGTGCGTCGGAGCATGGCGATTTAGGAAAACTGCGCCAGGTCGCCGGCGGCGGCCCCCAAATAGGGTGACACAGTATGGTAGGAATGGCGCTGGCCATTCCTCGTTATGATCGAAAAAGGACTGAAGATGAACGATTTCAAATGGTTGGTCAAGCTGGTGGCCCATGTGCCAAAATTGTTGGTGGCGATGAGGGGCAACCCATGGCCGACGTGCACGCTGATGATGTTCGTGCTCGCGCTGGCGGCGGTGAAGAAATGATGGTCGCGGTCAAGACCGCCATGATATCGATGGCAAATCCCCGGCACTGCGTTTGCGACCAGCACCGGTATAGTATGAAGTCCTTGCCATACCTTGTTTCATAACCTCACCTCACCTATATTCATGATCGATACTCCGCCGCTTCCGCGCCGCACGCCGTTCAAGCCGGCCGACACCAGCCCCTGCCTATGCGGTTCCGGCCAATCGTTCCGAAGCTGCTGTGCAAGCCATTTGCCCGGCGGCGAAATCCGCAAAAAGGCCCTGGTCGCCGCCATTCGCGGGGACTGGGCCGGCGCGCTGGCGGCAGCCCGCGCCGACGTCGCCCAATACAGCATCTGGCACTTCACCAATACGGCGCCGCTGCTGCGCAACGATCCGAAACCCGCCGACAGGCGCCTCCGCGACTTGCTGGACATCGACGTTGGCGCGCTGAGTGATTATGTCCAGATGATGTGCGACTATTGCACGCAGACGGGCGCGCATGCGGACGTCCCGGCGATCCTGGAGCGGCTGCGCTCGAATATCGACCAAGACCGCTGGCGCCGGCGCATTGTTTACCTGCACTGCCTCAATGCCCTGTCCGAGAAATGGGACGACGACGCGGCACGGCGCGAGTTCAGGAAGCTAGGCTCAATGGCGGAAGAATCCGACGTCCACATCCTGCAACTTTACCTGGATCTGCACGGCCGGGACCTTGGCCTTGCCGAGCTGCTCGATGTCATTGATCGGATCGTGGAATTGTGCGACGACGACAACGAGCAGCTGCACTACCGAGCTTTGAAGGCGACGTCCTTTCTCATGGCCGACGACGCGGAGGGCGCGCTGCGGGAGTTGACAAAGGCTATCAACCTTTACCGGTCCGGTCCTCCTACGGCCTCCCGCACCCTTCACGGACGTCAGCTATTCGCGACCTCTCTCCGGCTAGCCGGGACCCTCGGCGGCGACGATGCGTTGCTGGAGGAAGCGTCGCTGGAGATACGCCAACTGCTCTCCCTCACCGACTGGACGCCGCGTGGCAGGGCAGAACTGCTCAGGCAGCGTGGCGACATCCACCGCCAGAAAGGCGATTGGAACAGCGCCAGAGACAGCTACTCGGAGGCGTGGAAAACTGCGGGGCAAGCAATCGACAGCGTATTTGTGGCGCAGTGCGTCCTGTTCGCCCAAGGCGCCGAGCCGGCCGCGACTGCGATCGGTCTGGTAGACAGCGCAAACCTGGATCGGGAGGAATACGTCGACTACGTGATCACCCTGGCCCAGATCGCCATCGAGGGTGGAGAGGCGAAGCTGCTGCGCCTGGCCGAAGAGTTGCTGAGAATACTCCGCGTGGACGCTAATGCCGTTCAGTTAAGACTGAACGGCATTTTCATTTTGGGGGTTGTAAACAGCGATCTGGGCTGTTAACCTGCGCCATCATGTTCGATGACGCCATCCATTTTCTTGTTGAAGCACAGGAAGCACCCAACTGGGAGCGCCTGGGACAGCATTTGCCTTATGAGTGGATAGAGCAGGCGATTACCTACACAGGCAAGGCCAGCATTCGGCAACGACGACTCCCAGCCGAGCAAGTTGTCTGGCTTGTCGTTGCGTTAGCGCTTTACCGTCATCAATCTATTAGCGAGGTCGTGGACGATCTCGATCTGGCACTGCCAGATGCCCAAGTACCGTTTGTCAGCAAGAGCGCTGTTGCGCAGGCACGCCAACGCCTTGGCTCGGCGCCATTGAAGGCGCTCTTTGAGTTGTCAGCACAAGCGTGGTCTGAGCAGGACAGCAAGCAATATCTGTTCAAGGGACTGAGCCTGTTTGCAATGGATGGGACGACCTTGAAGACGACCGATACTCCCGAGCACCGCGAACATTTTGGCGCCCAGGTCTATCCCAGCGGCCGCATTTCGAGCTATCCACAGGTGCGCGGCGTGACGTTGACCGCTTTGCCAACTCACCTGATCCGCAACGCGACATTCGGCCCTTACGGCGTCAATGAGATGTTGTATGCCAAAGAACTGCTGGCATCAATACCGGACGAGTCCCTTACCGCGTTCGACAAGGGCTTCCTGTCGGCAGAGATATTGTGCGGTTTGACCAACGCCGGTTCCAATCGTCACTTCATCATCCCGGCCAAGGCCAACACGAAATGGGAGGTGATCGATGGCACACCTGAAGATGGCGTGGTGTCGATGCGCGTGTCGCCGCAGGCACGCAAGAAATGTCCCACTTTGCCCGAACTCTGGCGGGCCCGAGTCATTACCGTGATCGATCAGAGTGCACGTAAGCACATCCTGCTTACGTCCCTGTTTGACCGCAAGCGCTACACGGCTGCCGACATTGCTGCCTGCTACACACGTCGCTGGCAAATCGAGACCAGTTACCGAGAACTCAAGCAGACCATGCTGGGTATGGCGTTAACGTTGCGCAGCAAAACTGTCGATGGTGTGTATCAAGAGATTTGGGGAGCGCTCACCGCCTATAACTTGGTGAGACTAGAGATCGCGAAGGCGGCACTGGCCGTGAAATGCGAACCGACAGAGATCAGTTTCATCCGCGCCTTCCACGTGATCCAATACGAATTGCATTGGGCGGCCGTCACGCGCGCGCAGGGCAAACTGCCATCGTTGCTGCTACGACTTCGCCAGCGCTTGGTATCGCTGCTCAAGGAAGAACGGCCCGGCCGAAAATTCGACCGGGCCGTCAAAGCCTTACCTCAACGCTATACCGTCCGTGTCCTGAAAAGAGACCTTAACTGAACGGCATTACCGCGTGGACGCTCCCTTTTTCAAGCGACAGTGCGATGCGCTGCTGGTATCGGTCATCGATACAGCCAGGATCGGCCCCACTGCCGAACGAAGCGGCGGGGTGCGCCGTTTACTGTCGTCCTTTTTGTTCGGATTGACGCGTTACGTCAAGCTGGAACCCAATTACAAGGGCGTCGGCCTCAACCTAGGCAAGATGATCGACGACGCCAACGAACGGTACTTGAAGCCGGCTCCACCGCCCGTATCGACCAGCGCGGAACAGGTCAAACGATGACCGCTCCGCAATAGCGAAGGCGCGCGACGCCGTTGCGCCGAATTGGCTCACGTGGCGCTGGCGTCAGCGGCGCATCCGGACCTCTACGCTGTATCAGCTCGATATGGCACCGCCGCCTTCCGAACGCCGCCGGCATCGATTTTTTCCGGCGAAAATATGTAAGTGGCTGATTTTTAAGCGTGTTCAACTTGAACAGTCGTCCTCCGCGCGGCTTTACTCCCTATGGCTGCATGTGCCGGCTGAGCACCTAGGGAAGCGCTGATCAATTCAGTTTTCAGCGCTTCGAAGGCGATGTAACTGGCTCGACAGATCTGAGATTGA